>JBKOYJ010000040.1:0-49537 GCA_046725345.1 Actinomycetota bacterium
GCCGGCGCCCGGTGCGCCGAAGGCGACGTTCTCGCGCACCGTCGCCGAGAAGAGGAACGGATCCTGCGCCACGATCCCGATCGTGCGCCGCAGCGAGGCGAGCTGGAGATCGCGGACGTCGTTGCCGTCGACCAGCACGCGTCCTGCGTCCACGTCGTAGAACCGGGGCACCAGCGAGGCGAGCGTCGTCTTGCCCGAGCCTGTGTGACCGATGAAAGCGACGGTTCTGCCCGGGGCGATCTCGATGTCGACGTCCTCGAGGACAGGCCGCTCCGCCGAGTAGCCGAAGGTGACGTGCTCGAAGCGCACCTCGCCGGGACCGGGAGGAAGCGGCCGCGCCCCGCGCCGCTCGGCGATCTCCTCCGGCTCGTCGAAGAGCTCGAAGATTCGCTCGCCGGACGCGGTCGCGCGCTGGGACTGGCCGATCCACATCCCGAGCATCCGCAGCGGCATGATCAGCATCGTCACGTAGAGGTTGAAGGCGAAGAACTCGCCGGCGGTTAGCTGCCCGCGTGAGACCATCCACCCACCCACGAGCAGCACAGCGGCCTGCGCGAGCAGGGGCACGAAGGCGAGCATCGGGATGTACAGCGCACGCTGGCGGTTGGCGTTCACGCTCTGCTGGAAGACGGCTTCCGAACGACGCCGGAACTTGTCGTGCTCCTGTTGCTCCTGCGCGAACGCCTTCACCACGTGCACGCCGACGATGTTCTCCTCGGCGACGGTGGCGACGTCCGCCATCCGCTGCTGGACGTCGCGCAGGATCGGATGCGAGACGGTGCTGTAGCGCCACGCGAGCACCACCAAGACGGGCGTCACGGCGAGCGCAACGAGTGCGAGCCGCCACTCGGTCCACAGCATCACGCCGATCACGCCCACGATCGTGAGCACGTGCGCGAAGAAGAAGATGAGGCCGTAGCCGAGGAAGAAACGCACCGTCTGCAGGTCGACCGTCGCGCGCGACATCAGTTGCCCCGTCTGGTGACGGTCGTAGAAGCCGAACGACAGCCGCAGCAGGTGGGCGTACAAGCGGTTGCGGACGTCGAACTCGACGCCGAGCGACTGGCGGCCGGAGATGAATCGCCGGCCGCCCATGAAGACGGCCCTCGCGCCCCCGAGCGCGAGGATGACCGCCGCGTACGTCCACAGCCGTCCCGTGTCGCGCGGACGAATCGCGTCGTCGATCACGTGCTGGGTGACGGCGACGAGCCCGATTGCGCTCGCCTGGGAACCGGCCGCGAGGACCAGCGAGAGGGCCAGCGACCACTTGTACGGGCGCAGAAAGCCGAGAAGCCGCACGAACGTGCGGCGGTAGGGCACCTGATCGGGCATCCCTGCAAAGCGTAACGACCCCTTTGCCGTCCCTTCCGTGCGCGCGGCGCCAGAATCACGCGGATGCGACGCAGGGCCGAGCGGTGAGCGAGCCCCGGTTCGACTTCGAGCAACTCTTCGACGAGGACTACCTCTACTTCTACGAGACGCTCCTCACCGACGAGCGGAGCGACGCCGACACCGCCGTCGTGTGGGACGTCCTGGCACTCGAGCCCGGCATGGCCCTACTCGATCTCGGCTGCGGGCACGGCCGCATCGCCAACCGCCTCGCCGAGCGCGGCTGCCGCGTCACGGGCCTCGACACGAGCCCGCTCTTTCTCGAGCGCGCCCGTGCGGATGCCGCGGACCGCGGCGTCGAGGTCGAGTACGTCGAGGGCGACATGCGCTCGCCTCCGTGGGAGGCGCGCTTCGACCGCGTGCTGCTTTGGTTCACGACCTTCGGCTACTTCGCCGACGAGGACAATCGCCGCGTGCTCGCCTCCGCGTTCGCGGCGCTTCTACCCGGCGGCCGGCTCGCGATCGAGCTTCACAACCGCGACGTGTTTCTCCGAGGCTTCCTTCCCGTCACGGCCGTCGAGCGTGACAGGAACCTGATGCTCGACCGGCACCGGTTCGACGTCCTTACCGGTCGCTCTCTCGACGAGCGCTTCATCGTCCGCGACGGACGCGTCCGCCGCGCGGAGTTCGCGATTCGCTTCTTCACCTTCACCGAGCTTCGCGACTGGCTGCTCGTGGCCGGTTTCGCGCGGGTCGAGGGCTACGACTCGAGCGGCGGCGAGCTGACGGCCGAGAGTCGCCGGATGATCGTCGTCGGGGTCCGCTAGAGGCTCTCCAGCTCCTCGCGGATCAATCGGACGGCCACGTCGACGCGCAGGCGGTTGGCGGGATCGTTCAGCCAGCCGCTGGCCCCGGAGGGGTGCGGGAGCGGGACCGCCACCGCCTCGCCGTACGCAAACCGGCGGCCGACGCACTCGCCCAGCGCCGAGACGCGCAGCAGCGTCCGGATTGCGAGCCCGCCGACCGGAACGATCAGGGGCGGCTGCAGCAGGCGCAGCTCCCACTCGCGCCAGAAGGCACAGAGCGCGCGCTCCTGCGGCGTCGGCGTGCGGTCCCCGCGGCCCGACGGCGCCTTGCCGGGGTAGCAGCGTGTGACCGACGCGCAGTAGAACATGGCGTAGAACTCGTCCTCTTCGAGCTCGAGCCAGCGCCGCAGTGTCCGTCCTGCCCGCCCGCGCCACGGCCGGCGTTCTTCGCCCTCGACCGCTCCGGGCGCCTGTCCGAACAGGTACGCCCGGCAGGCACTGTCGCCCTCGAACACCGGACGCGACTCGAGCTGGAAGCCTGCCTCGGCACAGGCACGGCAGACGCGATTGTCGCTCTGGAGCGAGCGCAACGACCGGTACGCCGAGCGTCGCCTCGTCACGGGGCGGCGACGGCGACGAACCAGCGCCCCGCGTGCAGCACGCGTCCACCGCCGAGCTCGTCGACCAGCTCCTCGGGCGTGAAGTAGCGCTTGTAGACCTGCCAGCGCGTGCCGTCCTTCAGGATGCGCTCCTGCACGCTCTCCGGCTCGAGGTCGGCGCCGAGGGCCGAGTCGACGACGACGAGCTCGGGCGCGATCCGTTGCGCCTCGGCGAGGAAGCGCCTTCGCTCGTCGGGCTCGAGGTGGCCGTAGAAGTGGCCCGTGAAGACGCGCTCGAACGCGCCGTCCGCGAACGGGAGGCCGGCGAGCGCGTCGGCCTCATGCACAGTTGCATCCGGTAGGCGGCGCGAGAACTCGCGCAGCATCGCGGGGCTCTGGTCGAGCCCGACGACGGGGCCGCGGATATGGCGTGTCAGGAATCCCGTCCCGCACGCGACGTCGAGCGTCCGCGCGGGCGGGAGCGCGGCGAGGGCACGCACGAGCTCGTCGATCTCCTCTCTCCACCCGGGCCGGGCGCGGCCTTCGAACTGGCCGGCCCCGTAGTACCAGTCGTCGTACTCCGGAGCCCGGTGCTCGTAGTACGCCTTCACGCTCCTAGAGTACGGCCCGATGGAGGCTCCCCTCGAGGCGGTCCCGAACTTCTCCGAGGGGCGCGACCGGCAGACGATCGCCGCGCTTGCGGACGCCCTCGCGGCGCACGCCGAGCTGCTCGACGTGCACGCCGATCCCGACCACAACCGGTCGGTGTTCACCCTCGTCGGCGACGAGACCGCGTTGACGGGCGCGCTCTTGGCGAGTGTCGCATGCGCGCGCGAGCGCATCGACCTGCGTCGCCACGAGGGTGCGCATCCGCGGATCGGGGCCGCGGACGTCGTCCCGATCGTCCCCGTCCGCTCGGGCGATATGCCGCGCGCCGCCGGGCTGGCCCTTCTCGTGGCGGAGCGGATCGCCGACGAGCTCGAGCTTCCGGTGTTCCTCTACGGCGAAGCTGCTGGCGGCCGCGGACCCGCGTTCTTCCGTCGGGGCGGGCCGGCGGAGCTCCAGCGCCGAATCGACGCCGGGGAGCTCGTACCCGACTACGGCCCCTCGACCGTCGATTCGGCCGTCGGGGCCGCGCTCGTCGGCGCCCGCCGGCCGCTGATCGCATTCAACGTCAACCTTCGCGGCTCGCTCGCGGTCGCGCGTGAGATCGCCGCCGTCGTGCGCGAGAGCGGGGGAGGGTTCCCGGGTGTGCGCGCACTTGGGCTGGAGCTGCCCCGCGCCGGGGTCGTGCAGGTGAGCATGAACGTCGAGGACTGGGAGGCGGCGGCCTTGCACGAGCTCGTCGAGCGGGTCGAGAGCGAGGCGCGCACGCGGGAGGCGGTTGTGCTCGACGCGGAGCTTGTCGGGCTGATACCCGCGGGTGCGGCCGTTGCGGCGGCCGGGCCGACGCTGCGGATCGCTGGCTTCGACGCCTCGCGCGTGCTCGAGCTGCGGCTGCTCGAGCGCGCCTGGACGTGACGCTTCCGCGACGAAGCCGGCACCCAGCCGTGCGCTTCGGCGGGTTACGCTCACCGAAGGGGCCTTGGATCCCCTTAGCGGGTCGGAGTGTCGGTGCGGCCCGGACTAGACTGGGCGCGGAATGGCGCAGCAGCTCGCCGTCGCGCTGACGGGCGACGACCTGACCGTTGAGGACGTCTGGGCGAGCGCCGTCGAAGGGACGGCCGCGACGCTCTCGCCCTCGGCTCGCGCGCGCATGGAGGCGGCGCGCGACCTCGTCGAGCGGGCCGCCCACGGGACGAGCGAGCACACGTACGGGATCAACACCGGCTTCGGCCGGTTCGTCTCCCGGTCGATTCCGGCGGAGTTGACCGAGGAGCTGCAGCTGCGCCTGCTTCGAAGCCACGCATGCGGCGTCGGCGATCCGTATCCACCCGAGATCGTCCGGGCGGCGATGCTGCTGCGTGCGAACACGCTCGCGAAGGGTTGCTCCGGAGCGCGTCCCGAGATCGCCGAGCTCCTGCTCGAGTGTCTGAACCGGGACCTGCTCCCGTCGGTACCGAGCCGCGGCTCGGTCGGCGCCAGCGGCGACCTGGCCCCGCTTGCCCACCTCGCGCTGCCGCTCGTCGGCGAGGGAGAGGCGTGGTTGGACGGCGAGCGCCTCGACGGCGGCGACGCGCTCGCGCGCGCAGGCCTCGAGCCGCTCCGGCTGGTGGCGAAGGAGGGCCTGTCGCTCGTCAACGGGACGCAGTTCATGGCGGCGTTCGGCGCCCTCGGCGTCGTCCGTGCACGCCGGCTCGCCGTCGCCGCCGATCTCGCGTGCGCACTCTCGCTGGAGGCGCTCCAGGGATCGCGCACGAGCTTCCTACCCCAGATCCACGAGCTGAGGGGCCTCCCCGGCCAACGGGACGCCGCGGCGAACGTGCTTCGGTTGCTGGAGGAGTCCGCGATCATCGAGTCGCACCGTTGGTGCGACAAAGTCCAGGACGCCTACTCGCTGCGCTGCGCGCCGCAGGTGCACGGCGCCTGCCGCGACCTGCACGCGTACGTCGAGCGCACGATCTCGGCCGAGCTCAACGCCGCGACCGACAATCCGCTCGTGCTGGTCGACGACGGCATGCTGGTGTCGAACGGCAACTTCCACGGCCAGCCGCTGGCTTTCGCGCTCGACGCCCTCGCGATGGCCGTCTGCGAGCTCGCGAACATCTCCGAGCGCCGTCTCGAGCGCCTCGTGAACCCCAGCCTCTCCGACGGTCTGCCCGCGTTCCTCACGACGGACGGCGGCCTCAACTCCGGCTTCATGATCCCGCAGTACGTGTCCGCCTCGCTCGTCAGCGAGAACAAGACGCTCGCGCACCCGGCGAGCGTCGACTCGATCCCGACGAGCGCCGGCCAGGAGGACCATGTCTCGATGGGCAACGCTGCCGGACTGAAGGCCTGGCAGGTGCTGGCGAATGCCGAGCGTTCGCTCGCAATCGAACTTCTCGCCGGCGCACAGGCTGTCGAGTTCCTCGCTCCCCTCGAGCCGGGCGTCGGCGTGCGCGCGACGCGCGCCTTCGTGCGGACCCTGTCGGCACGGGTCCGCGACGACCGTCCGCTCGCGCCGGACATCGAGCGCGTCGCCTCGGCGATTCGGAGCGGGTCGCTCGCCGGCGCCGTCGAGGCCGAGGTCGGACCGCTGTTCTGATGGCGACGCGAACGCTCGAAGACGTCGTCGACGCGCTTTGCGGCGATCTGTCGAGCATCCGCGCGCCGCGGGGGACGACGCTGACGGCGCGCTCGTGGCAGACCGAGGCGCCGCTCCGCATGCTGCTCAACAACCTCGATCCCGAGGTCGCCGAGCGTCCCGAGGAGCTCGTCGTCTACGGCGGCTCCGGAAGGGCGGCCCGGAATCCCGCCGCGCTGCGTGCGCTCGTGCGCTCTCTCCTCGTCCTCGGCGACGACGAGACGCTGCTCGTCCAGAGCGGCAAGCCCGTCGCCGTCCTCCAGACACACACGCACGCCCCGCGAGTACTGATTGCGAACTCGCTGCTCGTGCCGCGGTGGGCGACGTGGGACGAGTTCCGCCGGCTCGAGGCGATCGGTCTCACGATGTTCGGCCAGATGACCGCCGGAAGCTGGATCTACATCGGCACTCAGGGAATCCTCCAGGGCACCTATCAGACCTTCGCGGCCGCGGGGGAGCGTCACTTCGGATCGGCCGATCTGGCGGGACGGACGATCCTCACGGCCGGCCTTGGCGGGATGGGCGGGGCGCAGCCGCTCGCTGCGACCCTCGCCGGCGCGGCGATCCTCTGCGTCGAGGTCGATCCGGCGCGAATTCGGCGCCGTCTCGACTCGCGGTACCTCGACGAGGCGACGGATTCCCTCGACGACGCGCGCGCCCGCGTTCGGCGCGCGGCCGCCGAGCGACGTCCGCTGTCGGTGGCGCTGCTCGGGAATGCGGCCGAGGTCGTTCCCGAGCTCGCCCGCCGCGGAGAGCCGTTCGACTTCGTCACCGATCAGACGGCGGCGCACGACGCGCTGCACGGCTACGTCCCGGCCGGCCTTGCGGTCGATGAGGCCGACGCTCTCCGCAGTCGCGACCCTGACGAGTACCTGCGCCGAGCGCGGTCGTCGATCGCACGTCACGTCGAGGGGCTGCTCCAGTTCGTCCGGTCGGGCAGCTATGTTTTCGATTATGGCAACAACCTCAGAGGGGAGGCCTATGAGGCAGGCGTAACCGATGCGTTCGCATACCCGGGCTTCGTCCCGGCCTATATTCGGCCCCTCTTCTGCCGCGGGATCGGGCCCTTCCGCTGGGCAGCGCTCTCGGGCGACCCAGAGGACATCGCGGTGATCGACGACACGCTGCGACGGCTGTTTCCCGCTGACGAGCTGCTGCAGCGCTGGCTGACCCTCGCCCCTGCGCGGGTCGCGTTCCAGGGACTCCCAGCTCGAATCTGCTGGCTCGGACTGGGCGACCGTGCCCGAGCAGGTCTCGCCATCAACGAGCTCGTCCGTTCCGGCGCGGTGAAGGCGCCCGTGGTGATCGGACGCGATCACCTCGACTCCGGCTCGGTCGCCTCGCCGCACCGAGAGACGGAGTCGATGCAGGACGGCTCCGACGCGATCGCGGACTGGCCCGTCCTGAACGCGCTCGTCAACGTCGCCGCCGGCGCGACCTGGGTCTCGGTCCATCACGGCGGCGGTGTCGGGATCGGAAACTCGATCCACGCCGGCATGGTGGTCGTCGCCGATGGGAGCGACGAGATGGCGGCGCGACTCGAGCGTGTGCTGACCGTCGACCCAGGCCTCGGAGTGATGCGTCACCTCGACGCCGGTTACGACGACGCGAGGACGGCAGCGCTCGAGCACGGGCTCGAGCCGCCGATGCCGTCCACGAGCGAGGGGTGACGCCGCCGCCGCGCGTGCGGCTGCTCGTCCGCGATCTCGCCCAGCTCGCCACCCCGTCGGGGACGGAGTCGCCGCTCCGCGGGAAGGCGCTCGGCACCGTCGACGTGCTCGAGCGTGCGTACGTCCTCGCGGAGGGCGAACGGATCCTCGCGGTCGGCCGGATGGCTGACCTGCCGCCCCTCGACAACGACGTCGAGGAGCTCGACGGGCGCGGTCTGTCCGCGATCCCCGGCCTGGTCGACTGCCACACGCACGCCGCCTTCGCGGGCGACCGCGTCGAGGAGTTCGCGCTTCGCTCGGCCGGCGCGAGCTACGAAGAGCTTCACGCCGCGGGCGGCGGCATCCTGGCGACTGTCCGCACGACACGGGCCGCCGGCTCCGACGGAATTGGGCTTGCGGTCCGCCGCCACAGCGAGTGGATGCTCCGTCAAGGGACCACGACGTGGGAGGGGAAGTCCGGCTACGGGCTCGACCGCGAGACCGAGCTCGCGTCGCTCCGCGCCGTCCGGCAGGCGGGAGGAGTCCCGACCTTTCTCGGCGCACACGCCCTCCCGCCGGAGTTCGCCGACGCCGAGGCGTACGTCGACTTCCTGCTCGCCGACGTCCTTCCGGAGGCCGCCGAGCTCGCCGAAGCCGCCGACATCTTCGTCGAGCGGGGAGCGTTCGACGTGCGGCAGGCTCGCAGGT
Source organism: Actinomycetota bacterium (assembly GCA_046725345.1). Taxonomy (GTDB): domain Bacteria; phylum Actinomycetota; class Thermoleophilia; order Gaiellales; family Gaiellaceae; genus JBKOYJ01. The sequence continues at coordinate 8,318 of JBKOYJ010000040.1, forward strand.
ACCTGGAGGAGTGTGCACGCCGAAGGCTCGCGTTGCGGCTGCACGGCGACCAGTTCAGCGAGGCCGGTGCCGTTCCGCTCGCGATCGAGCTCGGCGCGCGCTCCGTCGACCACCTCGAGGCGACCGGCGACGCGGGGGTCCGCGCGCTCGCGGCCAGCGACGTGACCGCCGTCCTGCTACCGGCGAGCGCGCTCTTCCTCGGTCGGCAAATGGCGCCTGCGCGGGCGCTCGTCGACGCCGGCGCCGCCCTGGCGCTCGCGACCGACTTCAATCCGGGCAGCGCCTTCTGCGAGAGCCTCCCGCTCGTGTGTTCGCTCGCCGCCACTCAGTTGCACCTCTCGCCTGCCGAGGCCCTCGCGGCGTGCACCGTCAACGCGGCCCATGTACTCTCGCGGGCCGGTCGCGTGGGCCGCCTCGCCGTGGGATACCGGGCCGACGTCGTCCTGCTCGACGCGCCCGACTGGCGGTATCTCGCATACCACCTCGGCGGCGAGCTCGTCGACACCGTGGTCGTCGCCGGACGGCCTCGAGGGCTACGCTAGCCGAGTGCCGACGAGAAAACAGCGCAGGCGCCGCCGGAAGGAACGGCGGCACGAGTGGGAGGAGGTCTACGTCGACGAGTCGGGGCGTGAGATCGACCCGGACGACGTCGACGAGATCGAGTCTGAGACCCGCACGCGCGAGAACGGCCGGCGACCGGTGCAAGCGCGAGGGCGCAGTGCCCGCACCGTGGATCCGCCCTCCTGGCGCCGGGTGGCGAAGCGAGGTCTCATCTTCGCGCCCTTCATGTTCATCGTGATCTCGGTACTCGATCCGTCGACCGGGATTCCGGCGCGCGTGCTCTACACGCTCCAGCTCATGCTGCTCTTCGTGCCTTTTAGCTACCTGGTTGACACCATCAGCTACCGCGTCTACCAGAAGCGCACGCAGCAGCCTGACCGGCGGTCGAGCCGAGGCTAGGTTCCAGCCGCTGCTCGCCGATCGCCGCGGTAGTGGCCCTCGCCGGGCCACGGCGAGAGCAGAAGCAGGATGCGAGCGCCAGAGTCACTCGCGACCGCGCGCCGCTCGTCCGGATCGAAGCGGAACAGCGCGCCGGGGCCGGCCTCCACGTCCTCGTTGCCGGCGTGGACGCGGACGCTTCCGTCGATGACGACGATCCAGGCGTACTCCTTGACCTGATGGTCGCCGAGCTTTTGGCCGGCGTCGATGCGGATCAGCACCGCGCGTCCCTCGTCGTCGCTTCTCAGCACGACCGGATCGCGCGTGCCGTTCGGCGCGTCGATCCCCAGGAGATCCCAGCGCTCCACGAGCCGCGATCCTACCGGGGAGGCGACCAGGGCCGGGGCTAGACTCCTCGCCCGTGCCGCCCGTCGTCGACCGCTTCGAGCTGGGGCCCATCGGGACGAACTGCTACATCGTGCGCGCCGACCGCGGCGCGCCCGACGCGCTCGTCGTCGACCCCGGAGCCGACGCCCCCGAGGTGCGCCTGCAGCTCGCCGGTCTGGGCGCGCGCTGCGCGGCGATCCTGGTGACGCACACCCACTGGGACCACATCGGCGCCGTCGCCGACCTCGCCGAGGGGACGGGAGCGCCGGTGTACGCACCGGAGGGCGAGTCCGACATCCTCGAGCGTGCGGACGAGATCTACCGCGCGGCCGGCGTGAGCGTCCGCCCGCACAGTGCCGACGTATGGCTTGCCGGCGACGAGACGCTCTCGCTCGCGGGTATCGAGCTCGAGACGCTCCCCGTTCCGGGCCATTCGCCCGGCCACCTCGCCTACCACGCGGACGGCTGCCTGTTCTCGGGGGACGTGCTCTTCGCGGGCGGCGTCGGCCGCACCGACCTCCCCGGCGGCGACTGGGACACGCTCGTCGCGTCGATCCGCCTGCTCGCGGACCGCCTTCCTGCGGAGACGGTCGTCTACTCCGGACACGGCCCCCCAACGCGGCTCGGAGACGAGCTCGCGGCGAACCCCTTCCTGGGCGAGCTCCGGACGTCGTCGTGAAGTTCGAGGCGCCGCGGGGCACGCACGACGTCCTCCCCGCCGAGCAGCCGCCCTGGGAGCGCGTCAGTCGGACCACCGACGAGATTTGCGCGACCTACGGCTACGGACGGATCACGACGCCTGCGTTCGAGGAGACGGAGCTCTTCGCCCGCACGTCGGGCGGCGGCTCGGACATCGTCCAGAAAGAGATGTACACGTTCGTCGACCGGAGCGGACGCTCGCTGACGCTGCGGCCGGAGGGGACGGCGCCCGTCTGCCGCGCGTACGTCCAGCATGGCCTTCACCGCGGGCCGCTGCCGTTCAAGTCGTACCTCGTCGCGCCGATGTACCGCTACGGGCGGCCCCAGAAGGGGCGCGAACGCGAGTTCTGGCAGTGGTCGGTGGAGGCGATCGGGTCGGACGACCCCGCCGTCGACGCCGAGATCATCCAGCTCTACGCGGAGTTGCTTCGCAGGCTCGGCGCGCAGCGCTACCGGCTCGAGCTGAACTCGATCGGCGATCGTCGCTGCCGGCCCGCGTACGTCGAGCGCCTCGAGGCGTGGCTCGACGACCACGATGCCGAGCTGACCCCCGAGGCCCGTCTGAAGCGACAGACGAGCCCGCTCCGCGTCTTCGACGTCAAGGACGAGCGCGTCCGCCGGCTGCTCGCCGACGCGCCGAAGATCGGCGAGTCGCTCTGCTCCGAGTGCGCCGAGCACTTTGCCGAGGTCTGCCGCTACCTGGACACGTACGGCATCCGTTACGAGCTCGTGCCGACGCTCGTGCGCGGTCTCGACTACTACACGCGCACGACGTTCGAGTTCGCCGGCCAGCGCCTCGGCGCGCAGAACGACCTCTGCGGCGGCGGGCGCTACGACTACCTCGTCGAGGAGATCGGTGGCCCGCCGACGCCTGCGATCGGCTTCGGCGCGGGGATCGAGCGCCTCCTGCTCCAGCTCGACGAGGAGGGCGTCGAGCTCGCTGCCGCCGACGGTATCGACGTCTTCTTCGCCTACGAGGACGGCGCGCCACGCGAGGCGCTGCTGCGCGCGATGTGGACGCTTCGCCGCGCCGGACGTGCGTGCGACACCGACTACGCCGGCCGCTCGCTGCGGGGTCAGCTCACCCAGGCGAGCCGGCTCGGCGCGCGCGTCACCGTCGTCGTGAGCCCGGACGGGACGGCCACGCTGCGAGGGCGAGGACGCGAGGACGAGCGGGTGCCGATCGACGAGGTCGCGGAGCGGCTCGAACGATGAGCTGGCGGACGACCACGGTCGGCGTCCTCCGCGCCGGCGACGTCGGCGCGCGGGTCGTCGTCGCGGGCTGGGTCGCTCGCCGGCGTGACCACGGCGGCCTCGTGTTCGTCGACCTCCGCGACCACACCGGCGTGCTCCAGCTCGTGATCAACCCCGAGACGGCGCCGGACGCGGCGACCGTGGCGCATGAGGTCCGAAACGAGTTCGTGCTGCAGGCGGAGGGCGAGGTCGTGCGCCGAACACCGGAGAACGTGAACCCCAACCTGCCGACCGGCGAGATCGAGGTCCAGGTGGAGCGGCTCAGGATCGTCTCGCGCTCGGAGCCGCTGCCGTTCCAGCTCGAGGACGAGGGCGTCGAGGAGTTGGCGCGCCTGCGCTACCGGTGGCTCGACCTGCGCCGCGAGCGGATGCAGCGCAACCTCCGCCTGGCGGCAACGGTCGTCTCCGCGATCCGGCGGCGCATGGAGGAGCTCGGCTTCGTCGACCTCTGGACTCCCGGACTGATCCGGACGAGCCCGGAGGGCGCGCGCGACTTCGTCGTCCCCCTCCGGCTGCAGCCCGGCAGGTTCTTTGCGCTGGCTCAGTCGCCGCAGCTCTACAAGCAGCTGTTCATGATCAGCGGCTTCGACCGCTACTACCAGATCGCCACCTGCTGGCGCGACGAGGACCTGCGCGCCGACCGGCAGTTCGAGTTTCGCCAGCTCGACGTCGAGCTCGCCTTCGGCGGGCGCGACGACGTCCTCGAGGTGCTCGAGGAGGCCGTGACCGCGTCGTTCGAAGCGCTCGAACGCGAGCCCCCTCCGCGGCCGTTCCCGCGCCGTTCCTGGCACGACGTGATGGCGCGCTACGGCTCGGACAAGCCGGATCTGCGTTTCGGGATGGAGATCGAGGATGCGACCGAGGTGACCCGTGGGTCGGAGTTCGGCGTCTTCGCGAACGCGCCGGCGGTCCGATTCTTGACCGTGCCGCAGGCGTTCTCGCGCGCCGAGCTCGACCGGCTCGAGCGCGACGCGAAGGAGCTGGGTGGGAAGGGCCTCGCCTACCTCGTGTACGACGAGGAAGGCGAGGTGCGGTCGCCGATCGCCAAGTTCCTCTCCGAGCCCGAGCTCGCGCGTTTTCGCGCGGATCCCGGCTCGACCGTCCTGTTCGGGGCCGACGCGCCGGGGACGGTCGCGCGCGTCCTCGGCGGCCTTCGCAGCCAGCTCGGGCGCGAGCTCGGCCTAGTGGACGAACGGCGCGACGCGTTCCTGTGGGTGCTGGACTTCCCGCTCTTCGAGTGGAGCGAGGAGGAGCGCCGGTGGACGTTCTCGCACCATCCGTTCACGGGCGTCCGACCCGGCGACGAGGACAGGATCGAGTCGGATCCGGGAAACGCGCTCAGCCTCGCGTACGACCTCGTCTGGAACGGGTGGGAGCTGGGATCCGGCTCGATCCGGATCCACGACCAGGAGCTGCAGCGGCGAGTCTTCCGTGCGCTGGGGCTGACCGACGAGGAGGCGCATGCGAAGTTCGGCTTCCTGCTCGAGGCGCTGCGGATGGGCGCGCCGCCGCACGGCGGGTTCGCGCTCGGCCTAGAGCGCTTCTTCGCCCTCCTCGCAGGCGAGCCGAACATCCGCGAGGTGGTCGCGTTTCCGAAGGTCTCGAGCGGGTCGGATCCGATGACGGGCGCGCCGACGCCGATCCCGAACGACGTCTTGCGAGAGCTCGGCGTCCAGGTCGTCGAATGAGCTCGGATCTGGCCCAACGACTGCTTCTCCTCGCCGCGGCCACGCTCGTCGGCCTCGTCGCCGCGCTCGCCGTCCTCGAGATCCGGGACCGCGGGCACCAGGCTGCTGAGCCCGCGTCCGTCCCCGCGCCCGGCGGCGGCTGGTACTCCGCGCTCGCCGGCCCCTACTCGGTCCGGCCGCGCAACCGCCGCACAGACTGCGGCTACCTCGTCACGCGCCACCCGCTGCTCGGCGTTGCACACCCCGTGCTTCCATGCGGGGCGAAGCTGACGTTGCGGATCGGACGGCGCCTGGTCCTCACGCAGGTCGTCGACCGCGACCCCGGCGCGCGGAACCGCGAGTTCGGGATCACACGCCCGCTAGCGCGCCGCCTCGGCCTGAGCACGGTCGAGCGGATTCGCTGGCGCTTCGCGGCGCCTTGACGCTAGGCTGGTCGTGCTCGACCCCGTGCGCGGCTCTGCGCCAACAAGTGGAACCAACACACTTGAGAAGGGAGCCCGCGTCCGGCGGAGGCGTCGCCGAAGCCGGCAGGGCACCCACCTGGCAAGTCCAGGTTCTCACGGGCGCGGAGCACGACGGCGGGGTGGGGCACGCGTGGGGGAGCGACGCTCCCCCACGCGCCTTTCCGGGGGTCTCCCGCTAGCCTGACCCCGTGATCGAGGCGATCGGCGACTCGGCCCGCGGGGACGATTTCGCGCTGGTGCGGCTTCGCGTCGACGGTCAGCGGATCGTGGAGGCGGACGCCGACGGGCTCGACGTACCGCTCGTCGGCCTGAACCTGCTCGAGGCGGCGGCGGTCGGCGGCGACGAGCTCGTCGTCGACGCGCTCGCGAACGCGCTCGGACCACTCGTACGCGCCGAGCACGATCCGGAGCGCGTGGCGGTTGCGATGAGCGGCGGCGTCGACAGCGCTGTCGCGCTGCTCCGTGCCGGCCGGAAGGCGGTGGGCGTGACGCTTCGCCTCTGGCTCGATCCCCACGGCCCCGACGCGGAGCGCGCGTGCTGCTCGCCCGAGGCCGTCCTCGCGGCCCGGGCGACGTGCCACTCGCTCGGTCTCCCGCATGTGACGCTGGATCTGCGCGACGCGTTCCGTCGCGCCGTCGTCGAGCCGTTCGTTCGCGGCTACGGACGCGGCGAGACGCCGAACCCGTGCGTCCAGTGCAACGGCGGCTTTCGCTTCGCAGAGCTGCTCGCGTTCTCGCGCCGCATCGGCGCGGCGCGGCTCGCGACCGGACACTACGCGCGCATCGTCCACCACCGCGAGCTGCTTCTGCTCGCGCGTGGCGTCGACGCGGCGAAGGACCAGTCATACATGCTCGCGGCGCTGCCGCCTCGGGCGCTCGAGCGGGTCTGGTTCCCGCTGGGCGAGCAGACGAAGGAGGAGACGCGCGCGGAGGCGGTGCGGGCGGGGCTCGACGCCGCGGGAAGGCGCGAGAGCCAGGAGGCGTGCTTCCTCGCCGGCGGCGACTACCGCGAGTTCCTCGAGCGCGGGGGGCTCGCACGCCAAGAGGGCAAGATCGTGGACGAGGACGGCCGTGAGGTCGGGCGCCACGACGGCGTCTGGCGCTTCACCGTCGGACAGCGCCGCGGCCTCGGCGTGTCGGCTCCCGAGCCGCTGTACGCGCTGCGCTCGGAGCCACGCACGAACACGCTCGTCGTCGGCTCGCGCCGCTCGCTCGCGTGCACGAACGTCCGCGCACGCGGCCGCCTGCACGTCCCGGTCGAGAACGCGCAGGCGAAGCTCCGCCATCGCGCTCCTGCCGTGCCGGCGGTCGTGACCGCGACGAAGGGCGGGTTCAGGCTCGCCCTGGCCGAGCCGGCCTACGGCGTCGCATGCGGGCAGGCGGCGGTTCTCTACGAGGACGACGCCGTCGTCGGCTGGGGCACCATCTCGTCCGCGGCCGCCGCGTAGGATCACGCCGTGCTCGCCTTCGTCTGGAGCGACCTCGCGTACCTCGCGCTGAGCGTGTTCCTGTTCGCCGTCGGCCTCTCGCTCGCCTACATGCTCCTGCGCCTCGGCGGAACCTTCGGGCGCCTCTCGGCGTTCATCAAGGGAAGTCAGGACGAGCTCTTGCCGGTCATCGGCAAGGTGGGGGGGACGGTAGACCGGGTGAACGCGCAGCTCGACAAGGTGGACGTGGTGACGGACAGCGCCGTCGACGCGGCCGACAGCGTCGACACGGCTGTGCGTGCGGTCAGCTTCGCGGTCACGCGTCCCGTCCAGAAGCTGTCCGGTCTCGCCGCTGGGCTCAGCTTCGGTCTCTCCGACCTCAAGACGCACCGCAACTGGCGCCGGGCCGTCCAGACGGGGAAAGAGGCGGCGGCCCAGCGCGAGCGCGAGCTCGCGGAGGAGCTGGCCGAAGCGGGCCGCGAGCAGCGGTGACCAGCGACGAGATCACGCTCACCCTCCCGCGCGAGCGCCCGTACTACCCGATCGCCGAGCTCGTCGTCAGCGGGCTGGCCGCGCGCCACGACGTGACGTTCGAGCATCTCGATGATCTCGAGCTCGCGCTCGAGGGTCTGCTCGACCGCCTCGACGGCCACGATCCCGCGATGCTCCGCTTGCGCGTCGACGACAACGCCTTCAGGGCGTCGATCGGGCCGTACGGCGAGCAGCTGCGTGCCGAGCTCGGCCGCGAGGCGGGTCAGGAAATCGGCCTTCGTCGGCTCCTCGATGCCGTCGTCGACGCGTACAAGGTCGTCGACGGCGACGGCGGGCACTGGATCGAGCTGACGAAGGCGGTCCGCTGATGCCCAGCGAGACGGACAAGACCCTCCTCCGCCGTTACCACGAGCACGGCGACCTCGCGGCCCGCGAGCAGCTGATAGAGCAGTACATGTCGCTCGTCCGCTCGCTCGCCCGCCGCTACTCGTACCGCGGCGAGCAGCTCGAGGATCTCGTCCAGATCGGCGCGATCGGCTTGATCAAGGCGATCGACCGCTTCGACATCGACCGCGGCGTCGAGCTCACGACCTACGCGACGCCGAACATCATCGGCGAGATCAAGCGCCACTTCCGCGACAAGGGGTGGTCGGTGCGGGTCCCGCGCGGGCTGCAGGAGCTCAACGTCCAGCTCTCGCGCCTGGTCGAGCAGCTCACCGTGCAGCTCGGCCGCTCGCCGACGATCCCGGAGCTTGCGAAGGCGGCGAACGTGGAGGAGGAGGAGGTGCTCGAGGCGCTCGAGAGCGGTCGCGCCTACAGCTCGCTCTCGCTCTCGAGCGGCGGCGGGCACGACGACGACGACGACCTCGACCCGTTGGAGGCGATCGGGACCGAGGAGCACGAGTACGAGGTCTCCGAGGACCGGGCGGTGCTGGAGCCGGGTTTCCGCGTGCTGGACGAGCGCGAGCGCAAGATCCTGCACCTGCGCTTCTTCGAGGGGCTGACGCAGTCACAGATCGCCCAGCAGATCGGGATCTCGCAGATGCACGTGTCGCGGCTCATCCGCCGCTCGCTCGAGAAGATCCGCGAGGAGATCGCGGTCGATGAGCCGGAAGCACCGCGGCGCGCGGCTCGCGGCTGAACGCAGGCACGTGTGAGCTGGCGGCAGCTCGAGTCGGCGGCGCCGGAGCTCGCCTCGAGCGGAAAGGAGCGCCTCACGGCGGTCGGGATCGCGCTGCTCGCGACCGTCCGTCCGGACGGCTGGCCGCGAATCAGTCCTGTCGAGCCGCACTTCGTCGACGACGAGCTCGTGTTCGCCGCGATGCCGTGGTCGCTCAAGGCCCGCGACCTGGCGCGCGATCCTCGCTGCACGCTCCACAGTGCCGTGACCGATCCCGACAGCGGCGACAGCGAGCTCAAGCTCTACGGCCGAGCCGCCTCCGCCGAGGACGACGCCTATCGCGACGCAGCAGGCGCTTGGTGGACCGGCAGGCCGCCGGAGGAGGCGCACCTCTTCGCGCTCGAGATCGCGCAGGCCGCGCTCGTGAGCTGGGACACCGCGCGCGGCGAGATGACCGTCCGGCGCTGGTCGCCCGGACGCGGGGAGGACGTCAGCCGCCGCGCCTATCCCTAAGGCGTCGCTTGCGACGCCGACCGTCAGCGCGCACGGGCTCTGCCCGTGCGCGCGTCTGAACCGACCGGTCGACACAATGGGACCACAGCCGAGCGGCCCTCGGGCGCCCACCTACAATCGCTCCATGCGGACGAGCGCCGAGCTGCGCGAAGGGTTCCTGTCCTTCTTCGAGGAGAAGGGGCACAAGCGCCTGCCGTCGTGGTCGCTCGTTCCCCGTCCCGGCGACCGTTCCACGCTGCTCACGACGGCTGGCATGCAGCCGCAGATGCCGTACTTCCTCGGGCACGAGCAGCCGCCGGCGCCGTTGACAACGACCGCCCAGAAGTGCTTCCGGACTCCCGACATCGACGAGGTCGGTCTCGACGGCCACCACCTCACCTTCTTCGAGATGCTCGGCAACTTCTCGTTCGGCCAGTACTTCAAGGAGGGTGCGATCGAGTACGCGACGGAGTTCGTCCAGGAGCGCCTGAAGTTCGACTGGGACCGCATCTGGGTCACCGTGCACGCGGGCGATCCCGACCTCGGGCTCGGCGAGGACTCGGTGGCGGTTGACCTGTGGGAGAGGATCGGCATGCCGCGACAGCGGATCGTCGGCCTGCCGACGAGCGAAAACTTCTGGTCAGTGGGCGGCCCCGGCCCATGCGGCCCCGACTCCGAGATCTACTTCGACTGGGGCGAGGAGTTCGGCTGCGGCGAGCCCGGGTGCGCACCCGCCTGCCCACGCTGCGATCGCTTCCTCGAGTTCTGGAACCTGGTCTTCATGGAGTACGAGCTGCAGGCCGACGGGACGCTCGTCCCGCTGCCGAAGCAGAACGTCGACACGGGGATGGGACTCGAGCGAACGGCGGCGGTCCTCCAGGGTGTGCGGTCGGTCTACGAGACCGACGGCTACCAGGCGATCATGGCGTGGATCGAGTCGGAGAGCGGCGTCGCGTGGAACGCGAACGAGACGGCCACGAAGGCGCATCGCGTCCTCGCGGACCACGGCCGCGGGATGACGGCGCTGGTCGGCGACGGCGTGACGCCCTCGAACGAGGGACGGGGCTATGTCCTGCGCCGCGTGATCCGGCGTGCAGTCCAGCACGGCGGCCGCGTCGGGCTCGAGGCGCCGTTCCTCGCGCGCCTCGCCGACGTCGTGATCGACCAGCTCGGGGACGCGTATCCGGAACTGCGTGAGCAACGCGAGCAGATCCACGACGTGCTCGCGGCCGAGGAGGAGCGGTTCTCCGAGACGCTCGCCCGCGGCATGCGGCTGTTCGAGGAAGTCGCCGCCAGAGGCGCGGTCTCGGCCGAGGACGCGTTCACGCTCTTCGCCACGTACGGCTTCCCGCTCGAGCTGACGAAGGAGCTCATGCGCGAGCGCGGGCTGGAGGTGAACGAGGAGGAGCTCACGCGGCTGACGGAGGAACACCGCGAGATCTCGCGGGCGGCGACGGCCGGGGACGTCCGCCTTGTCGGCGAGCTGGGCGGCCCCAAGACTGAGTTCGTCGGGTACGAGAAGACCGAGGTGCTGACGGCGATCTCGGCGTTGCGCGAGCTGGAGGACGGGCGCTTCGAGGCGAAGCTGCACGAGTCGCCGTTCTATCCCGAGGGCGGCGGCCAGGTGAGCGACCAGGGCTTCATCGAGCACGAGGAGAGCGGCGCGCGAGCCGAGCTCCGCCAGGCCTACCGGCTCGAGGACGACCAGGTGCTGCTGTTCGAGGGCGACGGCTTTGCCGTCGGCGATCGCGTTCACGCGGTCGTCCCGTGGAACGTGCGGTTCCCGACGATGGCCAACCACACGGCGACGCACCTCCTCCACCAGGCGCTACGCGAGCTGCTTGGCGACCACGTCCGCCAGGCGGGATCGGCCGTGCGGCCCGACAAGCTCCGATTCGACTTCACCCATCCGCAGGCGCTGTCCGAGGACCAGCGCGAGCAAGTGGAGCGGCGCGTGAACGAGAAGGTGTTCGCGAACCTGGCCGTGCGCGCGTTCGTCACGCCGATCGAGGAGGCGCGGAAGCTCGGCGCGATGATGCTCTTCGGCGAGAAGTACGGCGAGCACGTGCGCGTCGTCGAGGTCGACGGCTACTCGCGCGAGCTCTGCGGCGGGACGCACGTGCGGACGACGGCGGAGATCGGACCATTCGTGATCCTGTCCGAGGGATCCGTGGGAGCCGGTGCGCGGCGAATCGAGGCCGTGACCGCGGGCGAGGCGTGGGCGTACCTGCGCGCGCGGGCGCGGGAAGTGGCGGAGCTGCAGGCGGAGCTCGAGCGGGTCCGGAAGCAAAAGGCCGCCGTGGAGGCGCCGGCAGCGTTCGCGATCGCCGGCAAGCGAGAGTCCGAGGTCGGCGGCATCCGCGTCTTCGTCGCGGAGGTCGAAAACGCGGACGCCGAGACCGTGCTGCAGGTGTCGGACCGCGAGAAGCAGCGCCGCAGCCCGGCGGCCGTGGTGCTCGGCGCCCGCGAGGACGGCAAGGTGCACCTCGTCGCCAACTTCGACCCGGACGTCGCCACGCGAATCAGCGCCTCCGACGTCGTCAAGGGCGCAGCCGCACTCGTCGGCGGCGGCGGAGGCGGACGGCCGACGATGGCTCGCGCCGGCGGCCGCGATCCGGAGAAGCTTCCCGACGCGCTTGCCGAGGCGGAGCGGCTCATCGTCGCGGCCCTTTCATAGAATCGTTGCCCCGTGAAGGTGCTCGCCCTCGATTACGGGGCGGCGCGGACGGGCGTCGCTGTGTCCGATCCCACGGGGACGCTGGCGCGGCCGATCGGCGTCGTCGAGCGCGCGGCGAGCGAGCCCGGCCTCGAACGGCTCACTGCGATCGTGCGCGCCGAGAGTCCCGAGCGGATCGTCGTCGGCCTTCCGCTGACGCTTAGCGGCGAGGAGGGCGAGCAGGCGCGCGAGACGCAGCGCTTCATCGACGCGCTGCGGCGGGCGGTGGACGTGCCGGTCGAGCGCTTCGACGAGCGGTTCACGACCGCGCTCGCGTCGAGGGCCGACGGCGCAGCAGCCGAGGACGCGCGTGCGGCGGCTCACCTCCTAGAGAGCTACCTGGCGTGGTCCAGCAGGTAGAGCCCCCGGCAGCGCCGGTCGAGCCGCCTCCCGGCCCCTCGGGGCCGTCGCGGCGCCGGATCGCGCTTCGGCGTGCGGTCGGAGTGCTCGTCGCGCTCGGCCTCCTCGCGCTCGCCGGATGGGGCGTGGCGTTCGCGCTCGACGCCGTACGCGACTCAGAGCCGCCTCCGCCGGTCACTCGGGCGTTGCCGCGGCCGAAGCCGCTCCGGATCATCTTCCCGGAGGGCTTCACGCGCGCGCAGATGGCGGAGCGGATCACGGCCGTCAACGCGATCGCGCGGCGGAAGCGACACGTGCGGCCGAAGCTCTCTGCTGCGGCGTACATGAAGCTGACGGCGAAGAGCCGGCTCCCCGCGAAGTTCGCGGGCGACCGCAAACGGCGGCAGCTCGAGGGCTTCCTGTTCCCGGCGACGTACGAGTTCCTGCCGAAGACGACCACGAAGGAGCTCGTCGCCGACCAGCTCGAGGCGTTCGCGCGGAACTGGAAGAAGGTCGGCCTGGGCTACGCGGCCACGAAGAACCTGACGCCCTACGACGTGCTGATCATCGCGTCGATGGTCGAGAAGGAGGCGGCCGTGCCCCGCGAGCGCCCGCTCGTCGCGGCTGTGATCTACAACCGGCTGCACGCGAGAATGAAACTCTTCATCGACGCGCCCCTGCGCTACGCGCTGCACGTGCCGCCGACGGAGTCGCTGCGGAATTCGCATCTGCGCAACCCGACGCCTTACAACACGCGAATCCATCCGGGGCTGCCGCCGACGCCGATCGCGAACCCCGGCCTCGCTTCGATGCGTGCCGCGGCTCACCCGGCGAAGGTCGACTACCTCTACTTCGCGCGCAAGCCCGACAAGCGCCATCATTTCTTCACCGCCAACGAGCGGCTGTTCCTCCGCTACCTGGCCGAGCACGGATATGGCCGCTGATCGAGGGGCCACCCCGTGCCTCCTCCCGACTCGATCGTAATCAGGAAGCTGTGACGGAGGTGAAGCGGGAAGGAGCCGAGTTTGTCGCGATTGGAGAGGCCGAGCGCGAGCACGCGCGGACGCGCCGCGGACAGACGTGATCGGTGCCTCGACTCGTCTCGTCGCGCTCCTTGGGCATCCCGTCGCGCATTCGCTTTCGCCGCACTTGCAGAACGCCGCCTTCGCTGCTCGCGGGCTGGACTGGGCCTACGTGGCGCTCGACGTACCGCCCGAGCGGCTCGGCGAGGCAGTGCGAGGCCTCGCTGCGCTCGGGTTCGCGGGCGCGAATGTGACCGCTCCCCACAAGCTGGCCGTCGCCGCCTTCTGCGACGAGATCGACGGAGGCGTCGACTCGGTCAACACCCTCGTCTTCGCAAGCGGACGGATCGTGGGCTCGAGCACCGACGCCGAGGCCGTCCGCGGCACGCCAGCGGCGCGCCCGGTCGTCGTCGGCGATGGTGGGGCGGCTCGCGCGTTCGCGGCGGCGCTGCCGGGCGCACAAGTCTTCTCACGGCGAGGGGAGTGGCCGCCGGAGACCGACGACGCCGACCTCGTCGTCAACGCGACGCCGATGGCAGACGAGCTCCTCTTCACGCCGCGTCGAGGACAGACGATCGTCGACCTGCCCTATCCCGACAGCGCCACCGCCCGAGCCGCGCACGCGGCCGGGTGCATCGTGATCGACGGGCTCGACGTGCTCGTCGCGCAGGGCGCGGCGTCGTTCGAGCGCTGGACGGGCGTGCCCGCCCCGGTCGAGGTGATGCGCGCCGCAGTCGTAGGCTTCCGGCGATGACCTTGACGCTGACGACCGCCGGCGAATCGCACGGTCCGGCGCTCGTCGCGATCGTCGCCGGACTGCCGGCGGGTGTGATGCTCGACAAGGCCGCGATCGACCGCGACCTCCGGCGCCGCCAGCAGGGGTACGGACGCAGCCCCCGCCAGCGCATCGAGACCGACGAGGTGGAAGTGCTCGCGGGCCTCCGCCACGGACGCACGCTCGGAACGCCGCTCGCGCTCCTCGTTCGCAACCGCGACCACGCGAACTGGGAGTGGGGGATGAGCGCCTGGCCGCCGGCCGGCGAGCCGCGAGGCAAGGGGACGAAGCCTGTCACCCTGCCGCGTCCGGGACACGCCGACCTGGCAGGCACGCTCAAGTATGGGCTCGCGGACGTGCGCGACGCCCTCGAGCGCGCGAGTGCGCGCCAGACCGCCGTCGCCGTCGCGGCCGGCGCGGTCGCAAAGGCGCTGTTGCGCGCGCTGGAAATCGAGGCGGAGGGCCGCGTCTCGGTCGACGACCTGGAACGACGCATCGACGACGCGCGCGAGCAGCGGGACACCGTCGGCGGCGTGGTCGAGGTCCGTGCCCGCGGCGTGCCGCCTGGCCTCGGCTCGTACGCGAGCAAGGAGGAGCGCCTCGACGCCCGGCTCGCCGCGGCCCTCATGGGCATCCAGGCGGTCAAGGGCGTCGAGATCGGGGCCGGCTTCGAGCTCGCCGGGCTGCGCGGCTCGGAGGCGCACGACGAGATCCTCCGCGACGAGCGGGGCTTCCACCGCGAGACGAATCGAGCCGGCGGGGTCGAGGCCGGCGTGTCGAACGGCGAGGAGATCGTCGTTCGCGCCGCGATGAAGCCCCTGCCGACCTTGATGCGACCGCTGCGCTCCGTCGATCTCCACACCGGCGAGCCGGCCGAAGCGCTCGTCGAGCGGAGCGACGTCGCCGCGGTCGAGGCGTTCGCCGTGGTGGCGGAGGCGGCGGTCGCGTTCGAGCTCGCCCGCGCCGCGCGCGAGAAGTTCGGCGGTGACGCGCTCGGCGACTTCGTCGGCGCCTATCGCTCCTATCTCGACCGAATCGATTGGCAGCCTCGCACGCGCTAGACCGGCACGTCGCGCTGATCGGCTTCATGGGCGCGGGGAAGACCACGGTGGGCGTCGAGCTGGCCGATCGGATCGGGCGGCCGTTCGTCGACGTCGACGATGAGATCCAGCGACGGATCGGGCCGATCGACGAGTTCTTCGACCGGTACGGCGAGGACACGTTCCGGAACGTCGAAGCGACCACCCTGGAGCCGCTGCTGGAGAGCGGCCGACCCCACGTGCTGGCGCTCGGCGGCGGGGCCGTGACGACCGCGGAGACCCGCGTCGCGCTGGCCGAGCGCGCGTTCACGCTCCTGGTCGAGATCGACCCGGACGAGGCCTGGCGCCGCTCCGCGAAGAGCGGACGACCGCTCGCTCGCGACGAGGCGACGTTCCGCCGCCTCTACGAGGAGCGAATGCCGCTGTACGACGAGTGCGCCGACGCGCGCACGGGGGACGCCGACGGCGCCGTGCTCGCCACGGCGGGAGTCCACGTCGAGCTCGGCTCGCTCGAGCTGCTCGGCGAGCTCGTTCCCGGGGACGGCGCCGTCGCGCTCGTCACCGAGCCGTGGGTCGCGGGCATCCACGGGGCGGCGGCCCAGCTCGCGCTCGGCGAGCGACTGATGTCGACCCATCAGCTGCCGACGGGGGAAGCGGCGAAGACGCTCTCGGCGTGCGAGGGGCTCTGGGACGAGCTCCGGGTCGACCGCTCCGGAACGCTGGTCGCGCTCGGCGGCGGCTGCGTGACCGACTCGGCGGGATTCGTCGCGGCGACGTACCTGCGCGGGCTCGACTGGGTCGCCGTGCCGACGACGCTCGTCGGCCAGGTTGACGCCGCGATCGGCGGCAAGACGGCGATCGACCTCGCGGCGGGGAAGAACCTGGTCGGCGCCTTCCACTGGCCGGTAGGCGTCGTGGGCGACCCTGCCCTGCTCGAGACGCTGTCGGCCGAGGAACGGCGCACGGGCATGGCCGAAGTCGTGAAGGCGGGCCTGCTCACCGGCGAGCCGCTCTGGGAGCTGGCGGACCCGGAGCTCGTTCGTCGCGCGGCGGCGTACAAGTCGGCGCTTTGCCTGCGCGACCCCTTCGATCGCGGCCCGCGTGCCGCCCTCAACCTCGGCCACACCTTCGCGCACGCGCTCGAGGCGGCCGCGGGCTACGCGCTCTCGCACGGCGATGCGGTCGCCCTCGGGCTGACGGCCGCGCTCCGGCTCTCCGAGCAGCATCTCGGCCTCGACCCCGCCGTGCGCGAGGAGGCCGAGGAGGTGGTGAATCCGCAGCCGGTCGTGGCCGACCGAGGGCGCGCTTGGGCCGCGCTCCAGCGCGACAAGAAGGCGGCCGGCGGCGCCGTGCGGCTCGTGCTGCTCGAGTCGCCGGGGCGCCCTGTCACCGGCGTCGAGCTTCCCGACGAGGAGGTCCGCAAGGCTCTCGAGGCGTTGATCGACGACTAAAGTCCGCCCGTGCGGATCGAGGTCCTGAACGGGGCGAACCTCGACGTGCTGGGGCGCCGCGATCCGGAGCTCTACGGCGGCCTGAGCCTGGACGAGCTCGAGACGCGCATCTACCAGTGGGCGATCGAGCTCGGCTGCACCGTCCGCTGCCGGCAGACGAATCACGAGGGCGAGTACATCGGCTGGTGCCACGACCTGTACGAGGGCGTCGACGGGGCGATCGTGAATCCGGCCGCGTGGACGCACTACAGCTGGGCGATCCGCGACGCGCTCGAGGCGGCCTCGATCCCGATCGTGGAGGTGCACCTCTCGAACGTCGACGAGCGCGAGGATTGGCGTCGGCAGACGGTGCTCGGCGGGCTGACCGCGAACCGCATCGTCGGCAAGGGGCCAGACGGCTATCGCGAGGCCCTCGAGTTCCTGGCGTCGGAGGGCCGATGACGGAACGAGGCGAGCGCTGGCGAGCCGAGCTCGGGGAGCCCCTGCTCGTCACGGATTCCCTCAATGTCTTCTACCTGACGGGCCTGCGGAGCACGAACGCAGCGCTGCTGGTCGAGCCGGAGCGGCTGCGTCTCTTCACGGACTTCCGCTATGCCGAGAAGGCGCGCGCGATCGGGGGGCTCGAAGTCGTGGAGACGTCGCGCGACTTGTTCGCAGGCCTCGCCAACGAGCTCTCCGGGCGCATCGCCTTCGAGGCGGACTCCGTCACCTATGCCGGATGG
The DNA here is from genome assembly GCA_046725345.1 of Actinomycetota bacterium. Classification (GTDB taxonomy): domain Bacteria; phylum Actinomycetota; class Thermoleophilia; order Gaiellales; family Gaiellaceae; genus JBKOYJ01. The sequence continues at coordinate 25,345 of JBKOYJ010000040.1, forward strand.
GAGACACTCGCCGCCAGCGGCGCGGAGCTCGTTCCTCGCCGGCGCGTCGTCGAGCAGCTTCGAGCCGTTAAGCAAGAGGATGAGCTGGCGAGCATCCGACGCGCGGCACGCGTGGCCAACCGCGCCTTCGAGCGGCTCGCCGGCGAGCGGTTCACGGGCAGGACCGAGCGCGAGCTCGCCTGGCGCATGGAGCAGCTCCTGCACGACGACGGGGGCGAGGCGGCGTCGTTCCCCGTGGTCGTCGCGGCCGGTCCGACGGGCGCGTCCCCGCACGCCGACTCCGGAGAGCGCAGGATCGAGCCCGGCGAGACGGTCGTCGTCGACGCCGGCAGCGTCGTCGACGGCTACTGCTCGGACTGCACCCGCACCTTCGCCACCGGCCCGCTCGACGGACGCCTGCGGGAAGCGTATGCCGTCTGCCTCGAGGCGCAGACGGCTGCGCTCGAGGCTGTGCGTCCGGGCGCACGGGGCCGCGAAGTCGACAGCGTCGCCCGCGAGCGCATCGACGCGACCGAGTTCCGCGGACTGTTCGGACACGGGCTCGGCCACGGCGTGGGGCTCGCCGTGCACGAGGCGCCGGCGCTGCGGCCCGAGAGCGAGGACACCCTCGAGCCCGGGAACGTCGTCACCGTCGAGCCCGGCATCTACCTGCCGGACGTGGGCGGGATCCGGATCGAGGACCTACTGATCGTTACCGACGCCGGCCGCGAGGTCCTGACGCCGGTCTCGAAGGACCTCATCGAGGTTCAATAACCTTCGCGTGCCGTGGCCGAGGTCGTCAACACCAACCAGTTCAAGAACGGCATGCACATCGAGGTCGACGGCGCGGTGTGGCGGATCGTCGAGTTCCAGCACGTGAAGCCGGGCAAGGGCGGCGCGTTCGTGCGCACGAAGGTGAAGAACCTGGACAGCGGAGCGGTCGTCGACCGCACGTTCCGCGCCGGCGAGAAGTTCCCCCGCGTCCACACCGAGACGAAGAACGTCCAGTACCTGTACGACGCCGGCGACGAGGTCGTCTTCATGGACGAGGAGAGCTACGAGCAGATCTCGCTGCCGCGGGCGTCCGTCGCCGATGCGCTCGACTTCCTGCAGCCTTCGAGCAGCGTGCCGATGCTGACGGTCGACGGGCGGCCGGCCGGCGTGCAGCTCCCGTCGTCGGTCGAGCTCGAGGTCACCGAGACGTCGCCGGGGGTTCGCGGCGACACCGTCTCGAACGTGACGAAGCCCGCCACGCTCGAGACAGGCGCTGTCGTGCAGGTGCCGCTGTTCGTGAACGCCGGCGAGCGGATCAAGGTCGACCCGCGCGAGCGGCGCTACATCTCGCGGGCGTAGCGGCGTCGTAGCCAGGCAAGGCGGTCGCCCAAAACAGGGCCCAACTCGGGTCTGCGCGGGAGCGCCGTGAGCATCGACGCCAACACCCACGCCGTGTAGACCGGGAGCCAGGCGTCGACGAGCTCGGCGTCGTGCTCGCCGTACGCCGCCAGAGCGTCGCGTGCGGCCGGGTGACCCTGGCCGACGCGGTCGCGGAAGACGAGCGCGGCGAGGTCGTACTCCCGCGGCCCGTGGCAGGCGGTCTCGAAGTCGTGCCAGAGAGGTCCCGACGACGTCGCCAGGCAGTTGTCGAGGTGCGCGTCGCCGTGCAAGGCCTGACCGTCGACCGGAGGACACGACGAGTGGGCGCGACGCAGCAGCTCGGTGTCAGGTGAGGGCGCGAGCGCCACGAGCATCCGCGTGGTGTCCTCCGGGTGCCCTGTGGCGGGAAGCGGCCCCGAGTAGTCGGCGAGCGCGTCGTGGATCTCGCGGAGCCCACGGCCGGCTGCCCGCGCGTCGAGCACGCCGCTCGAGTCGACGTACCGCCAGAACGTGAGCACGTGGCCGTCTCGGTGATGCGGCCCGGGGTCGAGCCGATCCGCCGGCGGTACGACCGGCGCGCCGGCGGCGACCGCGTGGCTGGCGACCGCGAGCTCGTACGCGAGCTGGTCCGGATTCAGATCCGGGGAAACGACGTCGACGGACACGCGAGCGATGAGGGCGTGCGGCCGCAGGTGGACGAGGACGTGCCACGCGTCGCGCAGCACCACGGGCTTCAGGCCGCGGAGGCCCAGGTCGGAAGCGACGGCCACCGCGGCTGCGACGGCTCGGCTCGTGCGTTCCGACACCACGCCGAGGGTAGTTAAGGTCCAACCGCTTGCCGAGGCTCGCCGACACCACGATCCGCCTGCTCGGGCAAGAGCCGCTGGCAGGGCGCGTCCCGACGTCGGCGCTGCTGGAGGTCGCCGAAGTGCTCGACACGGCAGGCTTCGCGTACCTCGAGGTGTCGGGTGGCGGGGTCTTCGACAGCGCCGTCAAACGAGGCGTCCAGAGCCCCTGGGAGTGGGTCCGCGCCGTGCGCGCGCGGACCACGACGCCGCTGGCGATGGCGTTGCGCGGGCGCTTCCTCGTCGGCGCCCGGCCGGTCGACGCCGAGCTCGTGCGACGGTTCGTCGCGACCGCTGCCGAAAACGGGATCGAGGTCTTCCGCCTCCACGACCCGCTCAACGACGTGTCCAATCTGAGCGAGGCCGCGGAGGCGATCGCCGATGCAGGACGGGAGCTCGAGGCGGGACTGGTCTACGGCGCCGACCGCACCGGGGAGACCGACACGCTCGTCGAGCAGGCACGCAGCCTGCGCGAGCTCGGCGCGGCGCGCGTCCTCGTCCATGATCCGACCGGATCGCTGCAGCCACATCGAGCGGCGGAGCTGGCGGCGCGACTGGGGGAGGCGAGCGGTCTGCCGGTCGGCATCTACTGTCAGGGCGCCGGCGGCAACGCGCTCGCCGCCGCGCTCGAGGCCGCTCGAGCAGGCGCCGATCTGATTGCGTGCGCCGTGTACCCCGTCGCGCTCGCGCTCTACCGCGTCTCCGGCGAGAGCCTCGCGCAGGCGCTCTCAGGCCTCGGGCTCGAGGACGGCGTGGACGTCGACGCGCTCTGGCGTGCGTCCGAGCTCGTGGACGGGCACATCGGCGATGCGCCCGTGGCGCCGCTCGCGCCGCGGATCGCAGTGCGCGCGGCCGAGCACGCACTTCCGCCCGGTCTCGTGGCCGCCCTGGACGCACACCTCCGGGCGCACGGCGCGGGCGACCGGATCGACGAGGTGCTCGAAGAGCTCCGGACCATCCGCGAGGAGGTGGGCTTTCCCCCGCTCGCGGCGCCGATCGGTCAAATCCTGGCCTCGCAGGCGCTGCTGCACGTGCTCTCGGCGAGCCGCTACACGACGGTCGTCGACGAGCTGCACGATCTCGTCAGCGGCACCTGGGGCTCCCCGCCGGGTCCCGTCGACCCCGCAGTTCGTCGTGCGATCTCGCTGCTCGGCGACGGTGAGGCTCGCCAGCCCGAGGCCCGCCTGGAGGAGCTGCGGGAGAGCGCGGAGGGGCTGGCCTCGAGCGACGAGGAGCTCCTCCTGCTCGGGCTGTTCGGCGACGCCGCGGAGCCGCTCCTTCGGACGATCCGGGGCCGCGCAACCGGCGGCGAGGGGCTGGCCGAGGCGGGAGTCGACCAGGCGCGCGCCGAGCGGATTCGCGAGCTCGTGCGCATCGTGCAGGAGTCGGCCGTGGCGGAGGTCACGCTCGAGGAGGACGACCTGCGCGTGTCGGTGCGCCGCTCCGACGACCGCGGCGCCGCCGTCGAAAGCGCCCCGCTGTCGATGGAGGAACCTGCTCCGGGCGCCGTGCCCGTGCGGACGAGCGAGCTCGTGAGGGTCGAGTCGCCCATGGTCGGCACCTTCTACCGGGCCCCGGAGCCAGGCGCGCCGGCGTTCGTCGACGTGGGGGACGTCGTTGCCCAGGGTCAGACGATGTGCCTGATCGAGGCCATGAAGCTCTTCAACGAGCTCAAGGCCGACGCCGCCGGGGTCGTCCGCTCGATACACGTCGACAACGGGCAGGCGGTCGAGTTCGGCGACCTGCTGTTCGAGCTGGAGCCGGTCGGCGACCGGCCGCTCGACGCGCTGTAGGCCTTCATGTTCAAGCGCGTGCTCGTCGCGAACCGGGGAGAGATCGCCGTGCGCGTGATTCGGGCGCTGCGGGAGCTCGGCGTGGAGGCCGTGGCGGTCTACTCGACGGCCGATGCCGAGGCGGCCCACGTCCGACTCGCCGACCGCGCGGTTCGAATCGGGCCGCCGGCGGCGGCGGAGAGCTACCTCAACATCGCGTCGATCGTCGCGGCGGCGGTGACGACCGGGTGCGAGGCTGTCCATCCGGGCTACGGCTTCCTTGCGGAGAGCCCTGACTTCGTGCGGGCGTGCGAGGACAACGAGCTCGTCTTCATCGGCCCCGACGCGGACACGATGAGGCGGATGGGCGACAAGACCGAGGCCAAGCGCGAACTGCAGGCGGCGGACGTGCCACTCGTCCCGGGGACCGATCGCGTCGGCCGCGCGGCCGCTCGAGAGGCTGCGGAGGAGCTCGGCTACCCGGTGCTGCTGAAGGCGGCCGCTGGCGGCGGCGGCAAGGGAATGCGGCTCGTCCGTGAGCCGGCGGAGCTCGACCCCGCCTTCGCGACCGCGTCGGTCGAGGCGGAGGCGGCGTTCGGCGACGCCGGGCTGTACGTGGAGAAGGTGATCCGTCCGGCGCGCCACGTCGAGGTGCAGGTGCTCTGCGACGTCGACGGCGGCGTCCTGACGATGGGCGAGCGCGAGTGCTCGATCCAGCGTCGGCACCAGAAGTTGATCGAGGAGTCGCCGTCGCCGGCGCTGACGCCCGAGACTCGCGAGGCGATGGAGGCGGCTGCCGAGCGGGCCTGCCGCACGATCGGATACAGCAACGCAGGCACGTTCGAGTTCCTGCTCGGCTCCGACGGCTCCTTCTACTTCATCGAGCTGAACGCACGCCTGCAGGTCGAGCACCCCGTGACCGAGCTCGTGACCGGCATCGACATCGTCCGCGAGCAGGTCCGGATCGCGGCCGGCGAACGCGTCGTCGCGACGGGCCGCGCGGGTCGGGGCGGACATGCGATCGAGGTGCGGATCAACTCCGAGGATCCTTTGCACGGATTCCAGCCTGCCCCCGGCCGGATCGAGCGCTTCCGGCCTCCGCTCGGGCCCTTCGACCGGGTCGACACGCACGTTGCGGACGGCGTGACGATTCCGCCCTTCTACGACTCGTTGATCGCGAAGGTGATCGTGTGGGACTCGGACCGGCCCGGCGCGCTCGCTCGTGCGCGGCGCGCCCTCGGCGAGCTCGAGGTGGTCGGCGTCCCGACGACGCGAGAGCTCGCCCTCGACGTGCTGCAGACGCCGGAGTTCGTGCGTGGCGACTACTCGACGACCTTCCTCGCCGACGTCGCCGACCGGCTGCCCTCGCTCACCGCCGAGCCGGTCGCGATCGCCGAGGAGGTCGGCGCTTGAATCCTATGGGTCTGGGTTCGCCGGACGACCGCGCGGATCTCCACCATCGGTGCCGCATCAGCTGCTTTGAGGTTGCTCCATGAGTGCCGGCCGGCGTGCGGCACGGCGTACGGCGCTGTTCCTGCTCTACCAGTGGGACGTCACCGGCGAGGCGATCGGGAACCTGTACGAGGGGGAGATCGATCCGTTTGCGCGCGAGACCGCGGAGCGCGTGGTGGCCCGCGTCGAGGCGATCGACGCGGCGATCACCGGCGCGTCGGACGAGTGGAGCGTCGAGCGGCTCGGCGCTGTCGAACGGAACGTGCTACGGATCGCGGTGAGCGAGCTCGAGACGGGGGAAGTGCCTGCGGAGGTGGCGATCGAGGAGGCGGTGCGCCTGGCGAAGCGCTACGCGAGCCAGGACGCCGCGCGGCTCGTGAACGGCATCCTCGGCCGGATCGCCCGCGATCTCGGGGTCGGCCGTGCGGGCACCGCAGGGGCGGGGCGATGAGGGACTTCTCGCCCTTGACGCGCGCGACCGGTCGAGGGGTGGGGCGTTGAGCGCCGAGGAGTCGCTGAAGCGCGCCGAGGAGCTGCTCGCCCAGCTGGAGGCGACTCGCGCAGAGCTGGAGCGTGCCGCCGAGCGCGACGACGCGGAGTCCGCGATCGACGTGCTCGGCGAGCTCGCCGACCTCGCCAGGCAGGTCGAAGCCGAACTGGCGCGGGCGCGTCGCGAGGCGGAGGCGTGACACGTCAGGCCGGGCCGGTCGTCACATTTTCAGCATCGTTGCGGCACGGAGACGTGCGGATTTCGGCGGTACGCTGCCGCCGTGGGACGGTGGCCGGGGGAGCCGGCCCGGGGAAGGTCTCGGGAAACCGGGAGGTTTCCCGCCCTTTCGCGCGCGCAAGCGCGCCGTCGCCGAAGAAGGGGCACGTGGGGAAACATGGTTTCCCCGCGGGAGCGAGGCGAAGCCGAGCGACGGAGGTGGGGACTCCCGTGGAAGACGCGTGTCCTAGGTAGCCGGTGCCGAGATCCGCCGACGATCTGCGCGCGCTCTTCGAGGCCTATCTCGACGAGCTGGCCTTCGCGCCCGAGCTCGGGCGGCTGGCGGACGCGATGGGCTACGCCCTCGACGGCGGCGGAAAGCGGATCCGGCCGGTGCTCTGCCTGGCGGTCGGCGACGCGCTCGGTAGCAACCCCGACCAGCTCCTGCCCGCCGCCGCGGCTCTCGAGCTCGTGCACACGTTCTCGCTCGTGCACGACGACCTTCCCGGCCTCGACGACGACGACCTTCGCCGCGGCCGCGCCAGCACGCACGTCCGCTACGGCGAGGGCGTCGCCGTGATCGCAGGCGACGCCTTGCTGGCCGAGGCGTTCCGCCTGGTGCTCGCGTATCCGACGCCAGGCGTCGCGGGCGAGCTCGTCCGCGCGACGCTCGGGATGATCGGCGGCCAGTACCTCGACCTGACCGGCGACGCCGCCGACGCCCTCACGCTGAGCAGGCTCAAGACGGGTCGGCTCTTCGACGCCTCGATCGGCTGCGCGCTCGAGATCGCAGGTGTGCCCGAACACGAGCGGTCGCCCTGGCGCGCGTTTGCCGCGGAGCTCGGGCTCGTCTTCCAGCTCGTCGACGACATTCTCGACGGAGACGGCTACGCCGCCTCACACGGCGCCGACGAGGCGCGCGGCCTCGCGGACGCGGCCGCCGAGCGCGCGCTGACGCGCCTCGATGAGCTGTCCGTCGAGACGGCCGTTCTCGCCGAGCTCGTGGGGGATCTCGCTGCTCGCACCTCCTGACGGCTTAGGCGCCGACTCCGCGGCGCCGAAAATCAGGACGTGCCGGCTATGCCGGCGCGTCCGTCTGAAACGACCGGTCGACACGCCCGGAGGTCAACCGAAACAGCCTCTTAAACCGGCGTGAAGAAGCGGCTCGACGTCCTGCTCGTCGAGCGCGGTCTCGCCGAGAGCCGCTCACAGGCGCAGGCGCTCGTTCTCGCGGGTCGAGTGCGCGGCCATGACAAGCCGGGTGTGCAGGTCGACGAGCACACGCCGCTCGACGTCGAGCAGCGGCCGCCGTACGTCTCGCGCGGCGGCGAAAAGCTCGCGCATGCACTCGATGTGCTGGCCGTCGACCCGCGCGGACGCGACTGTCTCGACGTGGGCGCGTCCACGGGCGGGTTCACGGACGTGCTCCTCCAGCGGGGCGCGGCGCGCGTGATCGCGCTCGACGTCGGCTACGGCCAGCTCCATCCACGCCTACGCGCCGACCCTCGGGTCGTCGTGATGGAGCGCGTGAACGCGCGCGAGCTGCGCGAGCTTCCGTTCGCGCCGAATCTGATCACGTGTGACGTCTCGTTTATCTCGACTCGCACGGCGTTGCCGCCTGCGCTCGCGCTCGCGGCGCCCGGCTGGGAGGCGCTCGTGCTCGTGAAGCCGCAGTTCGAGGCTGGACGCTCCGACGTGGGAAAGGGCGGCGTCGTCCGCGATCCGGAGATCCACCGCCGTGTGCTGCGGGAGGTCGCCGAGGCGGCACTCGCATGGAGTGGCGAGCCTGTAGGCGTCGTAGACTCGGGCCTGCCGGGCCCGAAGGGGAACCGCGAGTTCTTCCTTCACCTCGTCCAACGCGACCGCCCGGCGCTCCCCGATGCGATCGACGACTGGATCCGAGAAGCCGTCTCGTAGGGCCGTCCGGCGGGCAGCCGTGATCACTCACGGCAAGCCTGCCGCGATCCGCGGCGGGCTCGAACGCCTGAAGCCGGCGGCGGCAGCCGCGGGCGTCGAGCTCGTCTTCCCTGAGGACGAGGTCGACAAGCACCACCTCCCGGACGGCGGCGACGGCCTCGAATCCGCGGATCTCGCCGTCGTGCTCGGCGGGGACGGGACGATGCTCCGTGCGCTCAACCGCTTTCTGGCGACGGGGGTGCCGGTGTTCGGGGTGAACTTCGGTCGCGTCGGCTTCTTGTCTTCCGTCCAGGCCGACGATCTCGAGCGGGGCCTGGCGCGGGCGTTTGCCGGCGACTTCCGGGTGGTCGAGCTGCCGACGCTCGAGGCCGCCGCCGCGGGGAAGCGAGGACCTGCGGTCAACGATCTCGTCGCGAGGAGCGCCGATATCGGCCGCATGGTCGAGCTGGGATGGGCGCTGGGCGGCGAGGACCTGGGGTCGCAGCCGTGCGACGGGGTCATCTGCGCGGCTCCGGCCGGCTCGACCGCGTACAACCTCTCGAATGGCGGCCCCGTGCTTGTCTGGGGCCTCGAGGCGATGGCGGTGAGCTTCGTGGCGCCGCACTCGCTGCACGCGCGCCCGCTCGTCGTGCCTCGGGGGCTCGAGCTCGCGATCGAGAACCGCACGCCCGACGTCCCCGTCACCCTGATCCTGGACGGCCACGTCTTCGCCGAACTGGGCGCTGGAGCGACGGCGTCGGTGCGGCTCGGCGATCGCCGTGCGATGCTCGCCACCCTTCCGGAGGCGACCTTCTTCAGGCGTTACCGAGAGATCTTCGGCTCGTAGCGGCGCGTCCAATTCGGCCACTCGCCGCGGTCCTGCCCGGGCTCTACGATCTCGGCGTGCTCAGGCGGCTCCGCGTCGAGAACCTCGTCCTGATCCGCGAGGCCGACCTCGCTCTCTCGTCGGGCCTCAACGCGATCACGGGCGAGACCGGCGCAGGAAAGACGATCCTGGCCCAGGCCATCGGCCTCCTCCTCGGCGCGCGCGCGGACGCCGCGCTCGTGGGTCCTGCCGGAGACGAGGCGTACGTCGAGTCCGAGCTCGACGTGCCGGACGACCTCCTCGAGGAGGACGGCCTCGAGGCGCTCGCCGAGCTTCGGCCGGAGCACGACGACGGGCTCGTCCTGGCGCGCCGAGTCTTCGGCGACGGCCGCACACGCGCGTACGCATGGGGCCGCAGCGTGGCGCGGGAGGACCTCGCTGCCGCAGCGGAGCGTCTCGTCGCCATGTCCGGCCAGTTCGAGCAGCGCCGTCTCGCGCGGCCGGCCTACCAGCTGGACGTGCTCGACGCCTTCGCCGGCGAGGAGCAGCAGCGGCGGCGAACGTCCGGACGCGAGGCGTGGCGGGAGCTGCGCGAGGCGCGGCGGCGTCGAGACGAGCTGGCTCAGGGCGCCTCCGAGGTGGAGGCGCGGCTCGCCGAGCTGCGGGCGCTCGTCGAGGACGCGGATGCGGTCGACGCAGGCCACGAGGCGGAGCTTCGGCAGGAGCGCGAACGGCTTCGCCACGTTGAGGAGCTGACGGCAGGCGCGCTCACGGCGGCCGAGGCGCTCGCCCCCGAGGACGGTGACGGGGCCGTCGCGCTCACGGCGCAGGCCGAGCGCGCGCTCGAGTCGATTCGTGAGCTGGCGCCGGAGCTTGCGCCCTTGACGGACGAGCTTCACGACGCGGGGCATCAGCTGCGAGAGGCGGCGGCTGGCCTGCGCTCGTTTCTCGCGTCACTCGACGCGGAGCCCGGCCGGCTCGAGACGGTCGAAGAAGAGCTCGACCGGCTGGCGACGTTACGGCGCCGTTACGGCTGCGCGACCACGGAGGAGCTGGCCGCGCGTGCAGCCGCTGCCCGGGCTGAGCTGGCGGGGCTCGCCGAGCAGGGCGACCCGCTCCAGGCCGCCGAATCCGCGCTCGCTGCCGCGGAGGCCCGCTCTTCCGGGATCGCGAACGACCTGCGCGCGACGCGCGAGGCCGCCGTGAGCCCATTCGAGGCTGCCGTCGCAGCGAATCTGCGCGGCCTCGGCATGGGGGAGGGGGAGTTTCGCGTGGAGCTGCGGAGACGCGAGCGCTCGGCGAGCGGAGAGGACGAGGCCGTCTTTCTCATCCGTCCCAACCCCGGCCTTCCGTTCGCGCGCGTCGCGCAGACGGCGTCCGGCGGAGAGCTCTCGCGGATCGCCCTCGCGATCGCCGCCGTGGCGGGCGGCGAGACGATCATCTTCGACGAGATCGACGCCGGCATCGGCGGACGGACGGCGACCGCCGTCGGCGAGATGCTGCGCCGGCTCGCGGAGGACGCGCAGGTGATCGTGATCACGCACCTTCCGCAGATCGCGAGCCTCGCCGACCGGCACTTCCGGGTCGAGAAGATCGCAGGCGACCCGACCTCGACGATGATCACGCCGCTTGCTGAGGACGAGCGGCGCGAGGAGCTCGAACGGATGCTGGGCGGCAAGGAGTTTCTGGCGCAGGTGCGCTGAGGCACCGCTTGCGGTGCCGACATCAGGACAGGCAGGCTTGCCCGCCTGTCCGTCTGAATTGACCCGTCGGCACGATCGAGCGCCAACCGGAACGGTGCTAGGAGTAGCCTCTCGACCGAATGGCGAACGGCTTCGTCGAGTTCACGGGTCCAGCGCGGCTCGACAAGCGGACGAAGCGGCTCGTCCGCCGCCTCTCGGCTGACGACGTCGCGATCATCGACCACCTCGATCTCGACCGCGTCTCGGCCGAGGAGCTCGTCGACTCGGGCGTCCGCGTCGTCGTCAACGTGGCGCGCTCGCAGAGCGGCCGCTTTCCGAATCCGGGCCCGCTCCTCCTCGTGCAGGGCGGCGTTCGCCTGATCGACGCGCCCGACGGCGAGCTCTTCGACAACGTGGCCGACGGGGACAGGATCACGGTTCGGGGAGGAAGCGTGTTCCGAAACGGGACACTGCTCACAGCCGGCCGGGTGCTCGGCGCTGACGAGCTCGCCCGCGATCTCCACGAGCAGCGCGCGCGGGTAACCGACGCGCTGGAGGCCTTCGCCGACAACACGCTCCGCTACCTGCGTGAGGAGGGTCGCGTGCTCTCAGGCGGCGTCGACTTCCCGGCGCTCGAGACGCGGTTCCGCGACCGCCACGCGCTCGTGGTCGCGCGCGGCCCCGGGCACAAGCGCGACCTCCGGATCGTCCGCCCCTACCTGCGCGACTTCAAGCCGGTGCTCGTCGGCGTCGACGGCGGCGCCGACGCGCTGCTCGAGGCCGGGCACCGCCCCGACGTGATCGTCGGCGACATGGATTCGGTGACCGACGAGGCGCTCCGGTCGGGCGCCGAGCTCGTCGTCCACGCCTATCCGGACGGCGGCGCGCCGGGAGCCGGTCGGCTCGACGAGCTCGGCCTGCGCTACGAGACGGTCAGCGCGCCGGGTATCAGCGAGGACGTGGCGCTGCTCTTGGCGTACGAGAAAGGGGCAGAGCTGATCGTCGCGGTCGGCACGCACTTCAACCTGATGGAGTTCCTCGAGCGCGATCGCGCCGGGATGTCGTCGACGTTCGTGGCCCGGCTCAAGGTCGGGGAGATCCTCGTCGACGCGAAGGGGGTCTCGAGGCTCGTCGGACGCCAGGTCGGCATCTGGCCGCTCGTGCTCGTGATCCTGGCGGGGCTCGCGGCGATCGTCGTCGCGGTCACGGTCTCGCCGACGTTGCGGAACACCACGGAGCTCCTCTTCGCTCGGCTTCGCGACGTGCTCGGAATCTGAGGCGGCGCTTGCGACGCCGACTTCAGCGCGCGGGGCTTCGCTCCGCGCGCGTCTGAACCGACCGGTCGACACGCCCGAGGTCAACCGAAATACGCTCTGAGCGTGTTCGACCTCCGCTACCACGTCGCGTCGCTCGCCGCGGTCTTCCTCGCGCTGATCATCGGGATGCTGGTCGGCGCGGGGATCTCGGGCCGCGGCCTGCTGGACGAGGCCGAGCGTGACAAGCTCAACGGCAGGATCGCGGACCTCGAGGCGGCGAACAAGGCCGAAGAGCAGCACACGCGTGAGCTCGAGGCCTCTGACGCGCTCGCGCGCAGCGGCTACCGCGCCCTCGTCGCGAACCGGCTCGAAGGCAAGGGGGTGGCGCTCCTCTTCGTCGGCTCGGTGGCCAAGCCCGTCCGCGCGGCGGTCGAGGACGCGGTCACCCGTGCGGGCGGGAGCGTCGTGCGGATGCGCGCGCTCACGGCCCCGATCCAGACGAAGGAGCTCGAGGCCGCCCTCCGGCGTCGCCGGGCGCTCCAGGGCTACGTCGGCGTCGACCGGCTGGACGACGTCGGCCACGACCTCGGGGTGGAGCTCGTCGACGGCGGCGAGACTCCGCTCTGGGATGCCCTCTCCGATGCGCTCGTCGAGGAGACGAGCGGCGACGGCGAGGACGCGGTCGACGGCGTCGTCGTCAGCCGCACGGCGCCGCCCCAGCGGGGCCAGACGCGTCGCTTCGTCCGGGGCCTCTACAGCGGCCTCACGGGCGCGACCGAAGTCGCAGTCGGCGTGGAGACGTCCACGGCCGACCCGTCCGCCGTGAGGTCCTACCAGCGTGGCGGCCTCTCGAGCGTCGACGACGTCGACCTCGCGGTCGGCCGTGTCGCCCTCGCGGTTCTCCTCGCCGGAGGACCGCCGGGCGACTACGGGATCAAGCAGACGAGCAGCCGGTACCTGCCGCCGATCGAGCCCGCGTCGGCGGCCCCATGACGCCGGACGCGACGATCCTCGTCGCGGCGCGGGACGAGCACGAGCGCATCGCCGCGACTGTCGCTGGCCTGCGCGCAGCCTTCCCCGGCACGGAGATCCTCGTCGCCGACGACGGATCGCGCGACGGGACGGCTGCGGCCGCCGAGGCGGCGGGCGCGATCGCGCTCCGGCTGCCGCGACGTGGAAAAGGGCAGGCGCTCTCCGCCGCCGAGCGCGCGGCGTCGCCCGGTGCGCTCCTGCTCTGCGACGCAGACGTCTCCGGCGACTTGCGCCCATTGCTCGCGGCGGAGGCGGACGTCGCCGTCGCGCGGTTCGCGCGCCGCCAGGGGGGCGGGTTCGGCGTCGCCAAGCGCGTCGCACGTGCGCTGATCCGTGCGCGGTGCGGCTTCGAGGCCGCCGAGCCGCTCTCGGGCCAGCGCGCGTTGTCGCCGCGAGCGCGTGCGGCGTGCTTCCCGCTTGCCCCTGGCTTCGGCTGCGAGGCGCGCATGACCGTCGACGCGGTCGAATGCGGTTTGTCCGTTCGCGAGGTTGAGCTCGACCTCGCGCATCGCGCCACGGGCCGCGATCTCGCTGGTTTCGTACACCGCGCGCGCCAGCTGCGCGACGTCGTGCTCGCGCTCGGGCCGATGGCCGTCAACTACCGCGGCGTACGCCTCCCGATCGTCGGTTGGACCGTCGCCCTGCGGCGAGACCCGGCCGTCGGCACGGTCGCGGCGATCGGTCTCGCGGACGATCTCTGGAGCGGGCCGGAGCGCGGCTTCGGCGAGCATCTCCGCTCCGGTCGCTCGACCGGGGTCCTCAAGCTCCTGGGAATCCCCTTCGTCGGCCTGCTCTCCACGCGGCGGCTCACCGGCGCGCTGCTCGTCGGCCTCTCCGCGAACGCGCTCAACCAGCTGGACACGCGTCCAGGCCGGGCGCTGAAGGCGTATCTGGCGGCGTCGACCGTGCTCGGGGCCCCGAAGCGGCTCGTCGTCCTGCTGCTTGCCTACGATCTTCGCGAGATGGCGATGCTCGGAGACGCAGGGTCGAACGCGCTGGGGGCCTTGCTAGGGTTGAAGTCCGTGGGCCGACTCGGGCGACGCGGGAGCTGGCTGGCGATCGGGGCACTGGCCGGGCTCACGGCCCTCGGCGAGCGTCGCTCTCTCGGCGAGTTGATCGAACGGACGCCGCTCCTCTCGCAGCTCGACTCTCTAGGGCGGAGGATTGCGTGAGCAGTCCTCCGGCCAAGTACGTCTTCATCACCGGGGGCGTCGTCTCGTCGCTCGGCAAGGGCATCGTGGCCGCCTCGCTCGGCCGCCTGCTCAAGGCACGCGGGCTGAAGGTGCAGGTGCAGAAGTTCGACCCGTACTTGAACGTCGACCCCGGGACGATGAGCCCGTTCCAGCACGGCGAGGTGTTCGTCACCGAGGACGGTGCCGAGACCGACCTCGACATCGGCCACTACGAGCGCTTCGTCGACGAGAACCTGTCGAAGAACGCGAACCACACGCAGGGCGGAATCTGGTACGCGGTGCTGCGCAAGGAGCGCAAGGGCGAGTACCTGGGCTCGACCGTCCAGGTGATCCCGCACATCACGAACGAGATCAAGGAGCGCATCCGCCGAGCCGCAGAGGCCACGCCGACCGACGTGGTGATCAGCGAGATCGGCGGCACGGTCGGCGACATCGAGTCGCTCCCGTTCCTGGAGGCGATTCGCCAGTTCCGGCGAGAGCGCGGCGCGGAGAACGTTCTCTACCTGCACGTGACGCTCGTCCCCTTCGTCGACACCGCCGGCGAGCTGAAGACGAAGCCGACGCAGCACTCGGTCAACGAGCTGCGCCGGATCGGAATCCACCCGGACATCGTCGTCGCGCGCTCACGGGACGAGCTGTCGCCCGACATCCGCGACAAGATCGCCCTCTTCGCCGATGTGGAGACGACGGCGGTCGTGTCCAACCCCGACGTGCCCGACGTGTATCTCGTGCCGCTCGCGCTGCAGGAGGAGGGCCTGGACGAGCTCGTTTGCCGCAAGCTCGGGCTCGAGACCGACCCCGCGGAGCTCGGCGAGTGGCTCGAGCTGACGGAGCGCATCCGCGACCGGCGCGAGCAGGTCGAGATCGCGCTCGTCGGCAAGTACGTGAAGCTCCACGACGCCTACCTCTCGGTGCACGAGGCGCTCAAGCACGCCGGCATCTACCACGGCTGCCGCGTGCACGTGCGCTGGGTCGACGCCGAGGGGATGTCGCTCGAGGAGGCCGTGGCGACGCTCGACGAGGTCGACGGCGTGCTCGTGCCGGGCGGCTTCGGCTCCCGCGGGTGGGAGGGCAAGGTGCTCGCCTGCCGCGTCGCCCGCGAGCGCTCGATCCCCTACCTGGGCGTGTGCCTCGGGATGCACGTCGCCGTCTCGGAGTTCGCGCGCCACGTGGCCGGCCTCGCCGGTGCGAACTCGACGGAGATGGATCCCGAGACACCGTATCCGGTGATCGACCTGCTCCCCGAACAGAAGGGCGTCGAGGACCTCGGCGGGACGATGCGGCTCGGCGCGCAGGCGGTCGAGCTCGTCGAGGGCACGAGGGCGCTAGGCGCCTACGAGGAGCCCGTCGTCCACGAGCGACACCGGCACCGCTACGAGGTCAACAACCAGTACCGCCCACGCCTCGAGGAGGCGGGCCTGGTCGTCTCGGGCACGTACCAAGAAGGGCGGCTCGTCGAGATCGTCGAGCTGCGGGACCATCCCTGGTTCGTCGCGAGCCAGTTCCATCCCGAGTTCAAGTCGCGCCCGACGCGCCCGGCGCCTCTCTTCCGCGACTTCATCGGCTCCGCCCTCGCACGCTCCCGCGAGCGGCGCGGCGAGCGTGTCGAGGTCGCGGCCGGCTAGCGTCGGCAGCCTGCCGGCGAGGCCGTGAGCGAAGTCCTCGAGCTCTTCCTCGAGCTCGCCGCGATCGCGAGCCCGCCGGGGGGCGAGCGGCCCGTCGCGGATGTCGTCGCGGCGTACCTGCGCGACCTCGGCCTGAACGTCGACG
The DNA here is from genome assembly GCA_046725345.1 of Actinomycetota bacterium. Lineage (GTDB taxonomy): Bacteria > Actinomycetota > Thermoleophilia > Gaiellales > Gaiellaceae > JBKOYJ01. The sequence goes on from JBKOYJ010000040.1 coordinate 41,128, forward strand.
AGGACGACGCGGGAGCGCGGATCGACGCGTCCGCCGGCAACCTCTTCGCGCGCCTGCCGGGGGACGCTAAGGGGACGCCGATCTTCCTGTGCGCGCACCTCGACACCGTGCCGCCCGACGGCGAGCTCGAGCCCGTCGTCGAGGACGGCGTCGTCCGAAACCGGGGCCCGACGATCCTGGGCGCCGACAACAAGGCGGCGGTGGCGGTGATGCTCGAGTCGGCTCGGCGCGTGTTCGCGGACGGCCGGCGACACGCCGGCATCGAGCTGCTGTTCACGCCGAAGGAGGAGGTCGGCCTGCTCGGGGCGGGCGCGTTCGACCTGGGGCGCTTCCGGGCCGAGCTCGGCTTCGTCTACGACCTGGCCGCGCCGATCGGGGAGATCGTGCTCGGCGCGCCGACGCAGCGCTCGCTCACGGTGCGCTTCCACGGCCGTGCTGCGCACGCGGGGATGTATCCCGAGGAGGGCCGGTCCGCGATCGCGGCGGCCGCGCGCGCGATCGCGGACATGCGGCTCGGGCGGATCGACGACGAGACGAGCACGAACGTCGGCATGGTCTCGGGCGGGACCGCCCGCAACATCGTCCCCGAGTGGTGCACGGTCGAGGCGGAGGTCCGCTCCCACGACGAGCGCCAGGTCGCCGACCTCGTCCAGGAGCTCCTGGACGCGGCGACGTTCGGCGCGGGGCTCGAGGAATGCGAGGTCGAGGCGACGGTCGACGAGGCGTACCGGGGCTACCGCTTCGGCAAGGGCGACCGCCCGGTGCAGCTGGCCGCGAGCGCGCTCGTGCGCTGCGGCGCGGAGCCGCGCTTCGTCCTCACGGGTGGCGGCGCGGACGCGAACGTCTTCAACGAGCGCGGCCTGCCCTGCGTGAACCTCGCGAACGGGATGGCTGACATCCACACCCCCGAGGAGCGCATCGCCGTCGAGGATCTCGAGCGCATGGTCGACGTCACGCTCGCGCTCGTCGACGTCGCGAGCGAGTCGGCGGCGTAGATGCCGCTCACGCTTCGCCGAGGCGCCGTGACGGCGATCGTCGAGCGGCTCGACGGGCTCGTGCGGCTCGAGGTCGACGGCGTCCACTGCGTCTCGTATCCGCGCCTCACTGGCCCGGTGGAGCTCGGCGACGACGTGCTCGTGAACGTGCAGGCGCGAGAGCTCGGGCTCGGCTCGGGCGGCTTCGACATCCTCCACGCGAATCTGACCCGAGGCCTCGAGCTCGAGCCGGAGGCCGGCGCGCACGTGATGAAGCTCCCGTACACGCCGCTCCAGCTCGCGCTTCCTCACGCGGAGGAGTCCGGCGCGCTCGGGTCGGAACTCCGGGGGATGCCGGTCGTCTGCTGCTCCCTGCACAGCCAGCTCGCTCCCGTCTGTGCCGCGCTGGCCGGGCTCCGAGTCGCATACGTGCAGCTCCCCGGCGGCTCGCTGCCGGTCTCGCTCTCCGACACGGTACGCGCGCTCAAGGAGCGCGACCTAGTCGACGTTGCCGTCGCAGTGGGCGCATGCTTCGATGGAGACGTCGAGTGCGTGACGGTCGCGTCGGCCCTGCTTTGGGCCAGGGCGGATCACGACGTCGCCGTGTGCGCGATCGGGCCGGGAATCGTCGGGACAGGGACGCCGGCAGGCCACGGGGGAACGGCGGCGGCAGACGCGGCGAACGCGGCGGCCGCCTTCGGCGGACGGCCGATCGTCGCCGCGCGGGTCTCGGACGTCGACCCTCGCGAGCGCCACCGCGGCGTGTCCCACCACACGCGGACGATCCAGAGGATGACGCACGCCACCGTCGCGTGGCCGGCCGGCTGGACTGCTCCGGCGTGGCTGCAGGAGACCGCGAGCGAGGTGGACGCGAGCGGCTGGCGCGATGCGTGCGAGGGACTTCCGCTCTCGCACATGGGCCGCGGCGCGGAGCAGGATGCGCGCTTCTTCGAGGCCGCGTACGCCGCCGGAGTGCTCGCCCGATCTTGATGGAGGCGCGACGCCTGGGCCCGGTGGTCGGGCTCGGCACGTGGCGGACGTTCGGCGGTGACGTCGCCCTCGCCCGCGAGGTCGTCGGCGCCGCGCTCGACGCCGGCTGCCGCGTGATCGACTCCTCGCCCATGTACGGCGGGGCGGAGCGCTCGATCTCCGCGGCGCTCGAGGGACGGAGCGAGCGCCCGGCGATCGCGACGAAGGTCTGGTCGGGTTCCGTGCCGGAGGGCCGTCGCCAGTACGAGCGCCAGCTCGAATGGTTCGGCCGCGTCGCGATCGAGCAGGTGCACAACCTCGTCGCGTGGGAGGAGCATCTGCCATGGCTCGAGGACGAGCGGGTGGCCGGACGGATCGACCTCCTCGGCGTCACACACTGGAGCGCGGGAGCGTTCGCCGAGCTGGCGCGCGCCCTCCGGACCCGCCGCTTCCACACGGTGCAGCTGCCGTACAACCCGCGCGAGCGCGAATGCGAGGAGGAGCTTCTGCCGCTCGCAGCCGAGCTCGGGGTCGCGGTGATCGTGATGGTCCCCTTCGGCGAGGGCGGCCTGCTCCGTCATGCGCCGGCGCCACGGGAGCTCGAGCCGCTCGCAGACTGGCGCGTCCGTACCTGGCCCCAGGCGCTGCTCAAGTGGGCGCTGTCGGACGAGCGTGTCGACCTCGTCATTCCCGCGACGCGGAATCCGCGCCATGCGAGCGAGAACGCGGCGGCCGGCTCGCCGCCCTGGTTCGGGCCTGACGAGCGACGGTACGTCGAGCGTCTCGCGGGCGCGTGAGCCGGACTTAGTTGCTCAGAGCCACTAAGTGCGGTGAGAGAGGCGGTGTATCGTCCGCGCGGCCGTGAAGATCGGCGTGGCGAAAGAGGTCAAGCGGGACGAGTACCGGGTGGCGCTCACCCCGGCTGGGGCGCGCGAGCTTCGCCAGCGCGGCCATGAGGTGATCGTCGAGACGGGCGCCGGCGTGGGAAGTCAGTTCTCCGACGGCGCCTACGAGGCCGTCGGCGCTCGGATCGCGTCCGTCGACGACGTGTGGGGCGAGTCCGAGTTGCTCCTGAAGGTGAAGGAGCCGATCGAGTCCGAGTACGGGCTGCTGCGCGACGATCTCGTCCTCTTCACGTACCTGCACCTCGCCGCCGATGAGCTGCTCACCCGGGCGCTCCTCGAGAGCGGGATCGCTGCAGTCGCGTACGAGACGGTCGAGACCGACGACCGGCGCCTCCCGCTGCTCGCGCCGATGAGCGAGGTTGCCGGGCGCCTCGCGGCGCAGGCGGGCGCGTACTTCCTCGAGAAGCCGCTCGGAGGACGCGGGCTCTTGCTCGCCGGCGTCGCCGGCGTCGCCCCGGGGAAAGTGGTCGTGATCGGCGGCGGGATCGTCGGCTACAACGCAGCGGTGATCGCCCTCGGGCTCGGGGCGCAGGTCACGATCCTCGAGCGCTCGCTCGACCGCATGCGCCACCTGGAGGAGATCCTCTCGGGCCGCGTGAGCCTGCTCATGTCGTCGACCCTCCAGATCGAGGAGTCCGTCGGCGGCGCCGACGTGGTGATCGGAGCGGTCCTCACTCCCGGCGCGCTCGCGCCGAAGCTCGTGACGCGCGAGATGCTCCGCGGGATGAAGGACGGCTCGGTCCTCTGCGACGTCGCGATCGACCAGGGCGGCATCGCCGAGACCTCGCGTCCGACCACGCACAGCGAGCCCGTGTACCAGGAGGAGGGCGTCACGCACTACTGCGTCGCGAACATGCCCGGCGCAGTGCCGATCACCTCGACGAAGGCGCTCACGAACGCGACGCTCCCCTACGTCGAGCACATCGCCGATCGCGGTCTCCCCGCGGCCGTTGCGCACGACCCTTCGCTGGCACGGGGCGTCAACGTCCTCGCCGGCAAGATCACGTACGAGGCCGTTGCCGACGCGCATGGCCTCGACTACGCGCCGCTCGAGGACGTCCTGCCGCTCGCGACTGTTTGACCTAGGACGCCGGTGTCTTGTCTTCGCGTCTGGGCGTCAGCCTGACGACGGCGAAGGTGATCGCGGCGGAGAGCGCGAGCACGCCGACGACGAAGACTGCGACGCCGAGCAGGCCGAGAACGGTGCCCATCGACGGACTACGATAGCCGCATGGCCCGGGCATGTGTGATCGTGCTCGATGCCGTCGGGGCCGGCGAGCTTCCTGACGCCGCGGAGTACGGAGACGAGGGCTCCGACACGCTCGGCAACGTCGCACGGACCGTCGGCGGGCTCGATCTGCCGAGCCTCGAGGCGCTCGGCCTCGGCAACGTCGAGCCTCTCGAGGGCTGTCCGCCGCAGTCGGGCGCGCCCGCGGTCGCCGGGAGGCTGCGCGAGCGCTCGAAGGGCAAGGACACCACGACCGGCCACTGGGAGCTGATGGGCGTCGTCACCGCGCAGCCCTTCCCGACCTACCCCCACGGCTTCCCGCACGACGTGATCGACCCGTTCATGCACCGGACGGGTCGCGGCGTGATCGGGAACAGGCCGGCGTCGGGAACGGAGATCATCCAGGAGCTGGGGGAGGAGCATCAGCGGACGGGCAAGTGGATCGTCTACACCTCGGCCGACTCGGTCTTTCAGATCGCCGCGCACGAGGAGACGATTCCGGTCGACGAGCTCTACGAGGCGTGCCGGATCGCGCGGGAGGAGATCCTGGTTGGAAAGCATGCCGTGGGCCGCGTGATCGCCCGACCGTTCGTCGGCGACCCCGGCAACTACGAGCGCACGCCGAACCGCCACGACTTCTCGCTCCAGCCGAGGCGTCCCAACTACCTCTCCCTCGTCCGCGACGCCGGTTCGGTCGTCCACGGCGTCGGAAAGATCCACGACATCTTCGCCGGCTGCGACATCGACGAGTCGCATCCGACCAAGTCGAATGTCGAAGGGATCACGGTCACCGAGCAGCTGCTCCGTGGGCTGAATGACGGCGCACTCGTCTTCGTCAACCTCGTCGAGACCGACATGCTCTGGGGCCACCGCAACGACCCGGTCAACTTCCATCGCTGCCTGCAGGACTTCGACAGGCGGCTTCCCGACCTGCTCGACGCGCTCCGGCCAGGCGACCTGCTCGTCCTGACCTCCGACCACGGCTGCGACCCGACGACGCCGTCGACCGACCACTCGCGCGAGCACGCGCTGCTGCTCGCGTACGCCGAGGGAAGGAACGCCGCGGGGCGCGTATACGAGGGCGGAGAGTTCGCCGACGTCGGAGCGACGGTCAACGCATGGCTCGGCGGCAAGTCTGCGACACGGGGGATTCCCGGCCAGCCGATCCTGACGCCGTGAGGCTGAACGACCCGACGCTCGTCCGGCGAGAGTACGAGGACGAGTCCCGCCTCCTGGGACGCGTATCCGCCTACCGCTTCGCGGACGGCGCCGACGCGCGTCGCGTCGCGTTCGACGGCGTCGCCGAAGTGAAGCCACGTCGGGTCCTCGAGGTCGGCTGCGGCACGGGCGAGCTCGCGGAACGGTTGATCCGCGAGCTGGGCGTCGAGCTCGTCGCCGTCGACCAGTCGGAACGGATGGTGACGCTGACGCGTGCACGTGGCGTGGACGCGCTGGTCGGCGACGTACAAGCACTGCCGTTCGCGGACGGTGAGTTCGATTGCGCCGTCGCCGCCTGGATGCTCTACCACGTCCCCGACGTCGACAGAGCGCTTTCCGAGCTGGCGCGCGTGCTGCGTGCCGGCGCGCGGCTCGTCGCCGTCACGAATGCGCCCGAGCACATGCGAGAGCTGGCCGAGCTGCTCGGCGCCGAACGCCCGCGGACCGACTTCGACGGCGCGAACGCCGAGGAGCAGCTGGGTCGCCACTTCGCGCGCGTTCAGCGACGAGAAGCGTTCGGCGCGATCGTCTTCCCGAGCCGAGCAGAGGCGCAGGCGTACGTCGACTCGACGATCGTGTTCTCGCAGCTCAGCGGCGGCGTGTTGCCGGAGTTCGACGGTGCGCTCCGGGTGACGCGTGCGCCGGTCGTCTTCGTCGCCGACAAGTGATTCGCGCTCCCGAGCTGATCGAGCGGAAGCGCGACGGCGAGGAGTTGGGCGCGGACGAGCTATCGGAGCTCGTGCTCGCGTACTCCCGTGACGAGGTCCCGGACTACCAGATGGCGGCGTTCTGCATGGCCGTGTACTTCCGCGGACTCACTGCGGCCGAGACGTCCGCGCTCACGGGGGCGCTCATCGCGAGCGGAGACACGATTGACCTCCGCGCCGCGCTGGGACGCAAAGTCGTCGACAAGCACTCGACCGGCGGCGTCGGGGACAAGACCTCGATCGCGGTGGCGCCGGTCGTAGCCGCCTGCGGCGTCCCGTTCGCCAAGATGAGCGGCCGCGGCCTCGGGCACACCGGCGGAACCCTCGACAAGCTCGAGTCGATCCCGGGCTTTCGGGTCGAGCTCGGACTCGACCAGTTCGTCGCCCAGGTGCGCGACGCGGGGCTCGCGATCGTGGGGACGTCGGCCGACCTCGTTCCGGCCGACAAGCGGCTCTACGCGCTCCGTGACGTCACCGCGACCGTCGACCAAGTCTCGCTGATTGCGGCGAGCATCATGTCGAAGAAGCTCGCGGCCGGCGCCGAGGCCATCGTCCTCGACGTGAAGGTCGGTGACGGGGCGTTCATGAAGACGCTCGGCGGTGCGCGCGAGCTCGCCGGCGCCATGCTGGAGCTCGGACGGCACGCGGGCCGCGAGATCGTCTGCCTGCTGACCGACATGGACCAGCCCCTCGGCGCCGCGGTTGGCAACGCGGTGGAGATTCGGGAGGCCGTCGCGACGCTGCGCGGGGAGGGCCCGGCCGATTTCACCGAGCTCGTGCTCACCGCCGTCGGCCGTCTGCTTGCGCTCTCCGACCTCGACGTCGACGAGGGCGAGGGACGCCGCCGCGCCACAGCCGCGATCGCGGACGGCTCGGCCCTCGACGCCTACGAGCGGTGGATCCGCGCGCAGGGCGGCGACCCCGATCTGGGTGCGCTTCCGACAGCGCCGGTCGTGCGCGAGGTCCAAGCGTCCGCCGACGGCTACGTCACGCGGATCGCGGCCACGCGGATCGGGCTCGCCGCGCTCCACCTCGGAGCGGGCCGCCGCACGAAGGACGACGCGATCGACCATTCCGTCGGGATCGTGTGCCGGCGCAAGCGGGGCGATCGCGTCGCACGTGACGACGTCCTCGCCGAGGTGCACGCGCGCGACGACGCAAGTGCCGATCGAGCCGTCCAGGAGGTCGCCGACGCGTACGTCACGGGCGCCGAGCCGCCGCCCGACCGGCCGATCGTGCTTGACACGATCGAGTAACGGTCGGCCTTCGCACCTCTTCCGGGCGCCCGGGCCCGGGCACTCGCCCCCGCGGGGCTACGCTCCAGGGCCATGCCCGAGCTGCCCGAGGTCGAGACGATCCGCGCGTCGCTCGCCCCGGCGCTCGCGGGGCGCCGCGTCGAGCACGTCGAGATCCGCGACGCCCGCGTCGTCCGTCCGTTCGACCCCGCCGATGTCGAACGGCGCCTCGAGGGCGAGCGCATCGCGGCGGTCGACCGTCGCGGCAAGTATCTAGTTGTCCGGTTCGAGAGCGGTCTGGTGCTCCTGATTCACCTCCGGATGACGGGAAGCCTCCGACATGCGCCCGCTGGAACGCTCGCCGACGATCCGTACCGGCGGGCTGTTGTCAGATTAGACGACGGATCGGACGTCGCCTATCGCGACGTGCGCCGCTTCGGAACGTGGCTGCTCCTGGACCGTGACGACATCGAGCCGTATCTCGCGGCGCGACTGGGTCACGAGCCGCTCGGCGCGCGCTTCACGTCCGCGACGCTCGCGGGACGCTTCGAAGGCCGTCGCGCACCGGTCAAGGCGGCGCTTCTCGACCAGCGCGCGGTCGCCGGCCTGGGGAACATCTACGCCGACGAGGCGCTCTGGCGTGCGCGGATCCATCCGATGCGCCCGGCGGGAGAGCTCACACGCGAGGAGATCCGTCGCCTGCACCGCGCTGTCCGCTCGGCGCTCGCAGCCGGGATCGAGCGCCAGGGGGCGACGCTCCGCGACTACTCCACTCCCGACGGCGGCCGAGGCGGCATGCAGCACGAGTTCAAGGTGTACGGCCGGGCCGGGGAGCCCTGCCCGCGCTGCGGCACGCCGATCGAGCGGATCGTGGCGGCAGGCCGCGGCACCTGGTACTGCCCTCGCTGCCAGCCGCGGCCCTGGCTCGACCTCGACTAGGCGGCGAGCTTCTCGTCGAGCTCGCCGGAACGGTCGAGCCGCCACAGCTCGGCGTACCCGCCGATCGGATCGCCGTCGACCACGATCTGCGGCACCGTCCAGCCCCCGGTACGCCGGAACAGCTCCTCGCGGAAGGCCGGCTCGTCGTCGAGCGAGATCTCGTCGTACTCGACGCCTCGCGCGTCGAGCAGCGTCTTCGCGCGCACGCAGAAGCCGCACCACCGCGTCGTGTACA
>JBKOYJ010000025.1:0-8478 GCA_046725345.1 Actinomycetota bacterium
CTCGACCCGGTCGGGCAGCCGGTCGAACAGCCGCGGAACGATCGACACGCCGAGTCCAAGCTCGTTGCACCGCTTGAGGAGGCCGAGGAATACATCATTCGTCGCGCTTGAAAAGGTCAGGACCACCTGGCGTGCGCCGTACCGCTCGACGACGTCGTCGAGCGCCGAGCTCGCAGTCGCGACAGGCAGATCAGGACCGCCCTCGTCCGGGGGCAGCGGGTCGGGGTCGAGGAACGCGACAGGCCTCAGACCAAGCTGCGGCTCGTCGAGCAGACGGCGAGCGACGAGCCTGCCGACCTTGCCCGCTCCGACGATCAGCGTCGGTCGGCCAAGGGGTGCCGAACGCCACCAGCCCGCTGCGGCAAGTGAAAGCGCGACGCGGCCGGCGCCGACGTAGACCGCGGCGAACACGGTCAGACGCACGGTCTCCGTGGCGACGGTTCCTTCCTCTCCGAAGAGCAGCCGGAGCGAGAGCACCGTCATTCCGGCGACCGCCGTCGCGGTGACGATCCGGCCGAGGTCGTCGAGGAGACGCGGTCGCAGCGAAAGGCGGTAGAGCCCGCGGATCGCCCAGAGGCAGACCGCGATGCCTGCGAAGAGCGCGGCCCACGCGAGCGGCATCGATCCAACACCGGCGCGCCCGGCACCGATGCCCGACGCAAGCGTGGCGCCCGCGAGCATGGCGACGTCCAGCGTTACGCATACGGCTGCCCAAAGCGACTCAGGCCGCATTCGAGCTCCGTGGCGATTGACCACCGGCGCGTCCTCGATGGGGCTCTCGCCCGGTTGCGTCAGCGGAACGGTCGACACCGTTCACTCGCGTGAGCCATCGTGGTAGTCCTGGCCTAGGTCCTCTTGAGCGCCGCTCGACGGAGGCCAGCGCCCGCAGCGATCAGACCGCCTCCGCCGCCGACGATCAGCGCGAGATCGAATGCCGTGAACGGAACACCGTTGCGATGTTGGACTGCCGCGACGCGGGTGTGACCGAGCGCGACCTGCTCGGCGCTTGGGCCCGCGGACAGGCCGCTCGGAACCACTATCAGAAGGGCAGCGCTAATCGCCACCAGCCAGGCCGCTAAACGACGCCGTCGCATCCTATCCCTTTCTCCCCCGAAAGGGTTCCCTTTTCTACGGCATTGATACTAACCACGACGTAGATTTCCCACAATCCCCCGTCTGGGCCCCTCCGTCGGCCCTTCCGCGGTCGTGACGGCCCCACGGAACGCGACCTCTTCGCCAGGCACCTTTCCGCCCTCGAGCGTGCCCATAGGCGTCGCGCCCCCCACCTGGGGGATTCGACTCCTTGCTCCCTGAAATGAGTGACGACCCGGTGCGAGTCGCCTCCGACACGGGGGGCGATGCCGCTTCGCTGCCGCCGCAGTACCGTCTACTCGTCGTTCGGCCTCGCAATCCTCGTCGCCACGCTGGCGGCCGTGGCGCCGAGCGCACACGGGGCGGGGCAGGCACGCGCGACCGCTCACGTCGCCCGGCAGTCGCATTACGCAGCCGGGTGGCGGGGCCGTTTCGCGCATGTGCGGCTCGCGGGAAGCCACTTCGGAGCGCCGGCTGTGCGCATCTCCCCGGCCTCGCGACGCGCGCGCGCCTTCGCCGCCTACCGCTGGCCACGTCCGGTAACACGCGCGACCGCTCGCGCGCTCTATCGCGCCGACGGCTGGGCGAAGGCTCGGCGGTCCGGGAGGAAGCTCTGCCTTCGCATCCGTGAGGTCTCGCACGGCAAGGCGGTCGTGAAGTCGAAACGGTGCGTGACGTCGACCGGCCGCTGGCAGCAGCTGCCCTCCGTCACGCATCGCGCGCGCCGGAGTGGAACCGCGCTGGGACTATCGGTCGTGGAGAGGCGGGGACGCCGGGGCAACGGATTTCGGCTTTCCAACGTCGAGCTCCGGCTCGCCGAGGATCCCGTCGTCGGGAGGCGCTGCACCCGGGACTGCGGGCCCCCGATCGTCGTCACCGGCTCGGCCGCTGCCGTCAGCTCGTCGGCGGCCGCGCTCTCGGGGACGCTCAGCGGCAACGGCTCGGAGACGAGCTACTGGTTCGAGTACGGCACGACGACGGCATACGGATTGGCAACCCCGGCCCACGCGATCGGCGCGGGCGTGGAGACGGTCGCCGCCGCCGCGCAGCTCTCGGGCTTGTCGCCGTCGACCACCTACCACTACCGACTCTTGGCGAGGAACGGCCAGGGAAGCGCCGCCGGCGCGGACTTCAGCTTCGCGACCGACGCGAGCTCACCGTCCACGTCTGCTCCGGCACCCTCGGGCCAATCCGGCGCGCCTCCGCCTGTGGGCACGTCCGATGCGAGTGTCCCGTCGACGCCGACGAGCGTGACCGCCTCCGCCGCGGCCTGGAACCAGATCAACTTGAGCTGGAAGGCCAGCACCGACAACGTCGGCGTGGCCGGCTACGACGTGTACCGCCGTGGGACGAAGGTCGCCGGCGTGACGGCCACGACCTATTCGGATCCGGGCCTGGAGGCCTCGACGACCTACAGCTACTACGTGGTCGCGCGGGACGCTTCGGGCAACCGCTCGACCGCGTCGAGCACGGTGAGCGCGACCACGCTCGCGAAGCCTGTCGCTCCTCCTCCCCCGCCCCCGAACACATCCGACACGAGCGCTCCTTCTTCGCCTAGGAACCTGACGGCCGCCGTCGCGGCCTGGAATCAGATCAACCTCGCGTGGCAGGCCAGCACCGACAACGTCGGCGTAACGGGCTACGACGTCTATCGGGGCGGGACCAAGGTCGCGGCCGTCACCGTCACGTCCTACTCGGATTCCGGCCTGCAGGCATCGACCTCCTACGGCTACTCCGTGGTCGCACGCGACGCGGCCGGCAACATCTCCACTGCTTCGAACACCGCGACCGCGAGCACGCTCGCACAACCCGTCTCGCCGCCTCCGCCTCCTCCGCCCCCGCCGCCGCCTCCCCCGCCCCCGCCGCCTCCGCCTCCTCCGCCCCCGCCGCCGGCGGCCCGGAAGCCGGTGGGAGCGCACTTCCACTGCACCTGGCAGTCCCCCTACTACACCGACGCCGAACGGGAAGCCGTCGCGGACAAGCTCGCCGCGGCCGGCGTGACGTGGGTCAGGATCGACGCCGAGTGGGCGCGGATCGAGGACACCGCGAAGGGCGCGCGCAACGCCGCCTACCTGGGCGGGCTCGACACCTGCGTCGACATCGCGAAGCGCCACGGCTTCTCGGTTCTGGTCGTCCTCTGGGCGACGCCGGGATGGGCGAACGGCGGCAGGGGCAACGCCGCCCCGCCAACCAGCGCTTCTAACTACGGCGACATCGCGCAGTTCCTCGCCGCTCGCTACCGGAGCCGCGTCAACGCGTGGGAGGTCTGGAACGAGCAGAACAACGCCACCTTCTGGACGGGCAGCGTCGCCCAGTACGTCGGCGTGCTGAAGGCCGGCTACCAGGGATTCAAGGCGGGCGACTCAGGCGCGACCGTCCTCCTCGGCGGCCTGATGTACAACGACGACGGCTACCTCAGCCAGGTTTACGCCAACGGTGGCAAGGGGTCGTTCGACGTCGTTGCGACGCATCCGTACCAGGGAATCGCCGACACGGCTCCTGAGGTGTCGGACCCGGGCCAGCGCGAGTACTTCACGCACACGCCCACGGTGCACAACGTGATGGTGAACAACGGCGAAGGCGGCAAGCCGATCTGGTTCACGGAGTGGGGCTGGTCGGCCCACGACAACAACCTCAACCCGCCTTCGTGGGCCCGCGGCGTCAGCGAGGCCACGCAGGCCGACTACGCCGTCCGCGCGCTCAGGTACGCCGCGTCGAACTGGTCCTACGTGGGCGTGATGTTCTGGTACAAGGAGCGCTCCTGGAACAACCCGAGCTCGGATCCGGAGTGGCTACGGGTCCACCTCGAGGGGTACGGGCTGCTCCGAGCCGACCGCTCGCAGCGACCGGTGTACGACGCCATCAAGAGCTATCTCACCGGAAGCTGACGCCCCGTTCCCTTCGATTGCGCTTCGATTCGAACGGTTGCTCAGCGAGGCGAGCTGACGACCTCGGCGTAGAGGGCCGCGTACTCATCGCACACGCGGCGGAGATCGTGGGAGCGCTCGGCCCGCTCGCGGGCGGCACGCCCCTCGCGCGCCGTTCGCTGCGGGTCGCGAAGACGTTCGACGACAGCCCGCGCGATTGACGCCGGCGCGTCAGTCGGAACGACGGCTCCCGCCTGATCGATCGCCTCCTGAACGCCGGGCACGTCGGTCGCAACGACACTCCTGCCACGAGCCATGGCTTCGAGGAGCACGAGGGACATCCCCTCCCAGCGCGACGGGAGCGCGACGAGATCGGCCGCCGCCAGCCAGTCTACGACGTCGTCACGGTCGCCTGTGAAGACGACGCCCTCCGGCGCGCGCCGTTCCAGCGCGGCGCGCTCGGGGCCGTCGCCGACGAGCACGAGCACTGCGCCGGCGACCTGTTCGCGGACCGGCAGCCAGGCGTCGAGGAGCAGGTCCTGACCCTTCTGCCACCGGAGCGCACCCACGCACACCACGAGCGGGAATCCGTCGATGCCGAGGCGCGTCCGCGCGTCCGCACGCTCCAGGTCCGAGGCCTCGCGAAACGCCTCCAGGTCGACTCCGTTCGGAATCACTCGGAACGCCGCGCTGATTCGGGCCTCCTGCCCGAGTCGGCGCTCGGCGTCGCTGACGCAGACGACCGCCGCGGTCCAGCGAGCAGCGAGCCGCTCCCACGCGATCGCGGCTTTGCGACCGATTCCGCGAACGGCGAGGAAGGACCACGCGTGGGGCTGAAAGACGGTCGCCACCGACCCCCGGGCTACCAGCCGCCCTGCGAGGCCGGCCGTCGAAGAGTGCAGATGGAGCACGTCCGGCCGCACGTCGCGGACAGTCCGATGCAACGGCCGCAGCTCGCGGACCAGCGCACGCGCCGGAACGGCCGGCGCGCGGTCCGAAACGAGCCGCACCGGTAGACGCCAAGCAACGTGGTTGGCGCCTGTTCCGGCGACGGCGTCCACGAACGCAGGCGTAGCGGGCGATGCAACCGAGACGGACCAGCCACGCCGCGTTTGGTCGGCCGCGAGATCCAGAACGCAGCGTGCGACCCCGCCGTCGACCGGCTCGGTGACGTGCAGGACCGAGAACGTCGGCAAGGCTAGGAACGCTCGCGCAGCGCCGGAAACAGGATCACGTCACGAATCGTGTCGCTGCCAGTCAGCACCATCGCGAGCCGGTCGATGCCGAGCCCGAGACCGCCGGTCGGGGGCATTCCGTAGGCCAGCGCCTCGACGAAGTCGGGATCGCCCTCCTCCGCAGTCGCGTCGCCGGCCTCGCGCTCGTCCCGCTGCATCGCGAAGCGCTCGTTCTGCTCGTCGGGGTCGCTGAGCTCGCTGAAGGCGTTGCCGAGCTCCGTTCCACCGACGAAGAACTCGAACCGCTCCACGATCGTCTCGTCTCCGTCCGTCGTGCGCGCGAAAGGCGAGAGCTCGATCGGGTAGTCGTGCAGGATCGTGGGCTCGATCAGCGCGGGCTCGACGTAGGTCGTGAGCGCGTGGTCGACGAGCTGTGCCCAGGTGCGGTCGCTGCTCGTGTCGGTGCCGCGGCTCTCGAGACGGCTGCGCAGCTCGTCCTCGTCGCGCGTCCACAGCTCGAGCTCGGTGAGCGCGCCGACGAGCGTGATCCGCTTCCACGGCTTCGCGAGGTCGACGTCGTGGCCGCGGTAGGCGAAGCGAGTGGTGCCGCAGACGGTGCGGGCGACGTGCTCGACGAGGTTCTCCATTCGTTCCATCGTGTCGCGGTAGTCCGCGTAGGCCTCGTACCACTCGAGCTGCGTGAACTCCGGGTTGTGCTTGTAGGAGAGGCCCTCGTTGCGGAAGTCCTTGCCGATCTCGTACACCTTCTCGAGCCCGCCCACGATCAGCCGCTTGAGGTACAGCTCGTCCGCGATGCGCAGGTAGTAGTCCTGGTCGAGTGCGTTGTAGTGCGTGACGAACGGCTCGGCGAACCCGCCGCCGTAGCGCGGCTGCAGGATCGGGGTCTCGACCTCGACGAAGCCGTCGGCGTCGAGCCAGCGCCGGATCTCGGCGACGATCCGAGCGCGGAGGAGCGCGTCGCGGCGGGAGTCCTCGTTCACGAGCAGGTCGAGGTAACGCTGCCGGTAGCGCGTCTCCGTGGCCTGGAGGCCGTGGTAGACGTCTGGCAGCGGCCGGTGGATCTTCGCCAGCAGCTGCAGCTCGGAGACGCGGAGCGAGGGCTCGCCTCGGCGCGTCTTGATCGGGACTCCCTCGGCGCCGACGACGTCGCCCAGATCCACGTCGACCGGATCCAGCATCAGCTGGATGCGGCCGCTTCGATCGACCACGTCGAGGAACATCAGACGGCCCATGTCGCGCCGCGCCATCACGCGCCCGGCGACGCGTCGGGACGTCTCCGCCTCCTCGCCGGCGCCGAGGCGATCCGCCTCCGCACGCACGGACGCGATCTCGACGCGGCCGGGATACCGCTTCGGCAGCGACATCCGCGCGAGTCTATTGGCGGCGGCTGCGGCGCCCGGTAACCAGTCCGGCGGCGAACCCGACCACGCCGGCGATAGCAACGCCGGGGCGGAGGGCGATCCCGCGGGCCGGCGGCTCCGCGTCGAGAGCCGCGCGAGGCACCGAAAGCGCGTCCGCGACCGCATCCCGGACGCGGCCGGCGTCGGCGCCGTGATCCCGGAGGATCCGAGACGCGATCCCCTCGCCCTCGCGGACGAGACCGAGCAGGAGGTGCTCCGGCCCGATGTAGTCGTGGCCCAGGGAGTTCGCCTCGCGCAGCGACAGCTCGAGCACCTTCTTCGCCCGCGGCGTGAACGGAATCTGACCTGCGATCGGCGCCTCCCCCTCGCCGACGATCCGGGCGAGGTCCGCACGCGCCTCGTCGACCGTGATGCCGAGCGAGCGGAGGGCCCGCCCGGCGCCGTCGTCCGCGTGCAAGACCCCGAGCAGGAGATGCTCGGTGCCGATGTAGTTGTGCCGGAGCTGCTGCGCCTCTTCCTGAGCCTGGACGACCACCTGGCGTGCGGGCTCGGTGAAGCGCTCGAACACGCCCCGAGCCTAGCGCGCCGGGGCGCTCGATTGGCCGGCCTAGGCGGCCTTGATATCGAGAATCTTGAACTTGAGGGCGCCGCGCGGCGCGGCCACCTCGACCGTCTCGCCCTTCTTGCGGCCGATGATCGCCTTGCCCACCGGCGACTCGTTCGAGAGCTTGTGCTCGGCGGGATTGGCCTCGGCGGAGCCGACGATGTGGTACTCGATCGTCTCGTTGGCGTCCATGTCCTTGAGCTTCACCCGCGAGCCGATCGAGACGGCGTCGGCCGTGATCTCGTTCTGCTCGATGACTCGTGCCGAGCGCAGGCGGTGCTCGAGCTGGGCGATGCGGTGCTCCAGCATCATCTGCTCGTTCTTGGCGTCGTCGTACTCGGCGTTCTCGGCGATGTCGCCGAACTCGCGCGCGGTCTTGATTCGCTCCGCGATCTCGCGTCGCTTCGTCGTCGAGAGAAGCTCGATCTCGTCCTTGAGCTTCTCGTACCCCTCGCGCGTGAGGATGACTTCGTTCACGTGGCCTCCTGACCCAACCTTCTCCATAGAGAGAAGAAGCGCGGCGCTGGACGCGCCGCGAACCGGTCGCGGATAGTAGCTCGGACGGCAGACGACGTCAAGACCCCTCGTCTACGATTTCCCCTCGTATGCAGGTAGATCTTCGCTCACCATGGCGGATTCGAGACGTCGAGATCCCCACGCGGCTCGTGCTCGCGCCGATGGCCGGCGTCAGCGTCCAGGCGTTCCGCAGGCAGGGCCGCCGCTACGGGGCCGGCCTCGTCTGCTCCGAGATGGTGAGCTGCGCCGGAATCGAGCACGGCAACGAGCGCACGCTCGGCTACCTGCGGGTTGGTCGTGACGAGCACCCGCTCGCGATCCAGCTCTTCGGCTCGGATCCGAATGCGATGGCCGACGCGGCGCGGATGATCGAGGCGGCGGGCGCAGACCTGGTCGACGTCAACTTCGGCTGCCCCGTGCGGAAGGTCACGAAGACGGGGTCAGGGGCATCGCTGCTCGCGCAGCCCGAGCTCGCCTGCCGGGTAATCGACGCGGTCGCGTCCGCAGTGTCGGCACCCGTGACCGTGAAGCTGCGCAGAGGGCTCGAGGACGGCTCGCGCACGTGCCTCGAGCTTGGGCCGCGGCTCGTCGATTCCGGCGCAGCGTCGCTGACGCTCCATCCGCGCTCCGCACGGCAGATGTACACGGGCGAAGCCGACCACGGGCTCACGGCCGAGCTCGTCGATCTCGTGGACGTTCCGGTCGTCGCGTCCGGCGACGTCAGGTCACGTGCGCGGGCACAGGCCCTGCTCACATGGACGGGCGCCGCAGCCGTGATGGTCGGCCGCGCGGCGCAGGGGAATCCCTGGGCACTGCGCGAGATCGTCGATGGAGACGTCGCC
>JBKOYJ010000118.1:0-12234 GCA_046725345.1 Actinomycetota bacterium
TAGTGGCGCGCCTCCCTTGAAGCGTCTACTTCTCTTTCTCGGATTGCTGGTGGCTGCGTTCGCGCTGCCCGGCGTCGCGCGCGCCGCCGGGACATGCGGCCTGCCCTCGTCTAAGCCGATGTGGATCGACCACGGCGTCCCCGCAGTGGCGGACGTGATGGCACGGCCGGGAGTCACACTCGCCGTCTCGAGCGGCGACTTCCCCGCACAGATGCGGGCGAAGGGCGCGAGGACGATCTACTGGGACATGTACCTGAACAGCAAGCGGGTCGGCACGCCGGTCGCGCCCGCCGATCCCGCGATCGTCGCCGAGCGCGCGAACAAGCTCTTCGACTACGCCGTTCAGCAGACGGCCTGCAAGACGCCGTACATGATCCTCAACGAGCTCTTCGGTGCGAGCCTCGAGACTCCGTGGTCGGTCTCGACCTCGCAGTACCGGGCCAACGTGCTCGCGTTCGTGCGCGCGCTGGCCGCGCGCGGCGCGCGTCCCTTCCTGCTCGTCTCCCAGCAGCCGTACACGGCGAGCGAGGACGCCGCCGAGTGGTGGCGCGAGACGGCGAAGTACGCCGACATCGTCCCCGAGGTCTACTTCTCCGCCCGATACATCTCCGCGCGCGGGCCGATCGTCGGCAGCCGGCTGATGCGGTTGGCGATGCGGCGATCGATCGGCGCGTTCACCGGGATCGGCATCCCGGTCAGCAAGCTCGGGATCGTGCTGGGGTTCCAGACGAAGAAGGGCGGCCGCGACGGGCTGCAGCCGTCGGAGGCGTGGTTCCGCGTCGTGAAGTGGCAGGTGCTCGCCGCCAAGCAGGTCGCGGCCGAGATGGCGATCCCGACGATCGTCTCCTGGGGCTGGGCCGCGTACCGCGCTGACGCGGTCGATCCGGACAAGCCTAGGGCCGCATGCGTGTACCTCTGGACGCGCGATGCGCGCCTCTGCGACGGGCCGCGCGCTGCCGGGCCGAAGTTCAACACGTCGCGGACCGAGGGCCAGCTACGGATTCCGTCGGGACGCGTGTGCGCCGTTGGGACTCGCGGAATCTCGGCGGGCCAGGTCGGGCTGCTGACGAGGGCGACTGGTGACCGCACCGTTGCCTTCACCGTCCTCCTCGCACGGCTCGCCGAGTCGCCCTATGCGAAGGTGACTGCGGCGCAGGTGCGAATGGCCGAGCGCGCCGTCGTGCGGGTGCGCTTCGGCGGCAGCCTCGCGGCGTATCGCGGCGCGCTCGCGCGTGCGAACGCATCGCTGGCGATTGCGCGGGCGGGGCTCGCCGACGAACTTCGACGCGCGCGGCTCGAAACGCAGATGCGGGGGCGTCGGCCCTCGGCACGCGAGGTCACGACCTTCTACTCGTCGTACCCGGAGCTCCTCGTCCGCTCTGTGCGCGTGCGTCCTGCTGCGTCGTGGCTCGGCGGCCGCACCAGCGGACTGGCGCTCCGCTCGCTCGCGCCCGAGCGCGTCTTCACGCTTCCGACCCGGCACCGGCTCAGCGTCTTCGGGCCCGACCGCTCCTACACGGTCACGGCGCTCGACGAGCCACGCTTGCTGGGCGCGGTTCCGCTCGCACGGGCGCGACCGGCGATCGCGGCCGCGCTCTCGTCGTTCGCGCGCCGGGCGTCCTTCGACTCGTGGACGATGGAGCGCCAGCGCGGCGCGCTCAACCAGGCGCTCTGCCGCCGCGACGAGGTCCCCGCAGCGGGAACCGTGCGCCTGACGGCCTACCTGCCGTTCCTCTCCCTGAGCGGCTGAAGCTCTAGCTCGAGGACGGCCGCCTGCGCGCGCCGAGCGTGTGGTCTGCGACGTTGGTCGCGAGCTGCGTGGGCGGCGGTGGACTCGCTTCGTGTGACGACGCCGTCTCGCCTGCGATCACGACCCGTCCCTTCCCGGCCGCCTTCGCTCGATAGAGGGCGGCGTCGGCGCGCTGGAAGAAGGAACGGGGATCGTCGCCGGTCCCGAGGTCGGCGACCCCGGCGGAGACCGTCAGGTGGCCAGCTTCGCCCACAGGCTCGGCGGCCAGCGCCCGCTGGACACGGCGCGAGAGGCGATCGGCGTCCGCGCAGGTCGACTCGGGCATGATCACCCCGAACTCGTCGCCTCCGACCCGGCAGGGGATGTCGGCCGAGCGGACGACGTCGCGGATGCGCTCGGCCGCCTCGGCCAGGACGCCGTCGCCCTCGAGGTGCCCGATGCGATCGTTCACGTCCTTGAAGTCGTCGAGGTCGAAGACGACGAGCGCGAGGGTCCGCGAGTACCGCTGCGCGCGGGCGACCTCACGGGCGAGCGTGTCGTGGAAGTAGCGGCGGTTGTGGAGCCTGGTGAGGGCGTCGAGGTCGGCGAGCGTCCGGGCCTCGCCGAACCGCCTCGCGTTGTCGATCGCCGGGCCGGCGCGAAGCGCGATCTCCTCGAGTTCCTCCAGGGCGTCGTCGCCGAACCCGACGCCCGCCGCGCGTGTGAAGACGCCGAGGTGTCCGATGGTCTGGCCCTCGGCCACGAGGGGGACGGCGAGGCCACCGTGGACGACCGCGTCGTCGCCCTCGACTTCGTCGTCCGTGTAGCGGTACCTGATCGCAATCGCGCGGGCGTCGCGTCCGTCCGGCGGTCCCGAGAGCAGGGCCTGGTGCTCGGCTTCCTCGCGCGAGAGGCCAAGCGTCGCGACGAACGGACGACCTTCCGGCCCGTCGGGCAGCGAAACCACCGCCGCGTCGGCGCGGGCGATCGCGCGCGTCGCCTCGAGCGTCCGCTCGAGCACGTCGTCGAGCTCGAGCGACGCGCCCACCTCGGTGAGACGCCGGGCGCGGCCGGCGCGCGTCTTGGCCCGCTCCAGCGCGTGGCCGAGCTCGCCCACCATCGACTCCATGCGTGCGTTCAACTCTGAGACGGCTGTGGCCACCCGTTCGTCGGCCGCACGGCTCCGGCTGCGCGTGAGCCGGACGAACGCGAGCGCGACGAGGACGATCGCGAGGGCGATCGCGACCGCGAGCGCGGGCAGGACTACGTCCACCGCGCATCCAGAGCGGGCCGGGCCACACACTCACTGTAGTCGGGTTTCGGCGGATTTCCGCCTCGATCTGCTCCGTTGCAGGGGATTTACGTCCAAGGCGGCACTCGGCGTCCCGGTGCACCGAGGGATCGGTTGGCGGGCTTCGAGTCGCCAAGTGAGCCCCGCTTTCGCTACACTCCGCTGTCCCGGTTGGCCGGGCGAAAGGCCCTGCCGACCGTTGTTCTGTGAGCAGAGAACCTGAAGAGATCGGAGAGCTTCTTTCGTGCCAACCGTCAACCAGCTGGTCAGAAAGGGTCGCTCGACCCCCAAGGCTAAGACGAAGACGCGTGCCCTCGCCGGCGCTCCTCAGCGCCGCGGCGTCTGCACGCGCGTCGCGACGGTCACGCCGAAGAAGCCGAACTCCGCGCTCCGCAAGGTCGCCCGCGTCCGGCTGACCAACGGAATCGAGGTCACCGCCTACATCCCGGGCGAGGGCCACAACCTGCAGGAGCACTCGGTCGTCCTCGTCCGAGGCGGACGCGTCAGGGACCTACCGGGGATCCGCTACAAGGTGATCCGCGCGGCGCTCGACGCCTCAGGCGTCTCTGACCGGCGCCAGGGCCGCTCGAAGTACGGCGCCAAGCGAGGGACCTAGCCGTGCCCCGCCGCGCCGAGATCACGCCCCGGAGCGCAGATCGCGATCCGGTCCACAACTCGCAGCTCGTCGGCCAGCTGATCAACAAGGTGATGGTCGACGGGAAGAAGAGCGTCGCCGAGCGCATCGTCTACGACTCGCTCGCGCTCGTCGGCGAGCGGTCCGGCCGGCCGCCGGCCGACGTCCTCGAGCAGGCCATCAAGGCGCTCACCCCGGTGCTCGAGGTTCGCTCGCGCCGCGTGGGCGGCGCCAACTACCAGGTTCCCGTCGAGGTCCCCGCGCGCCGTGCGCGCACGCTCGCAGTCCGCTGGCTCGTCCAGTTCGCGCGCGAGCGCCGCGAGAAGGGCATGCAGCAGAAGCTGGCCGCGGAGATGCTCGACGCCCTCAACCAGCAGGGCGGCGCGTACAAGCGCAAGGACGACATGTACCGCATGGCGCAGGCGAACAAGGCCTTCGCCCACTACAGATGGTGACGGACGCGATGGCGACCACGCAGACACGCATCGGTCTCGAGCGCGTCCGGAACATCGGGATCATGGCCCACATCGACGCGGGCAAGACCACGACGACCGAGCGCATCCTCTACTACACCGGGCGTACGCACCGCATGGGCGAGGTGCACGAGGGTGCCGCGACGATGGACTGGATGGCGCAGGAGCAGGAGCGCGGCATCACGATCACCTCGGCCGCGACCACCTGCTTCTGGCGCGAGCACCGGATCAACATCATCGACACGCCGGGCCACGTCGACTTCACTGTCGAGGTCGAGCGAAGCCTGCGCGTGCTCGACGGCGCCATCGCCGTCTTCGACGCGGTCGCCGGCGTACAGCCCCAGTCCGAGACGGTCTGGCGTCAGGCCGACAAGTACCGCGTGCCGCGGATCGCCTTCATGAACAAGATGGACCGCGCAGGGGCAGACTTCTTCGCTTCCGTGCAGTCGATGGTCGAGCGCCTCGGTGCGCATCCCGTGCCAGTGCAGCTTCCGGTCGGGCAGGAGGAGCATCACCGCGGCGTCGTCGACCTCGTCGAGATGCGCGCGATCACGTGGGCGGACGACCTCGGCACGACGATGGACGTCGGCGAGATTCCGCCCGAGCTCCGCGAGCAGGCGGACGAGTACCACCACCAGCTGATCGATTCGATCGCGGAGTTCGACGACGAGCTCACCGAGACGTACCTCCTGGACGAGGAGTCGGTGACACCCGAGATGATCCGCCGGGCGTTGCGGAAGGGAACCGTCGAGAACCGGATCACGCCCGTGCTGCTCGGCTCGGCGTTCAAGAACAAGGGCGTCCAGCCACTGCTGGACGCGGTCGTCGAGTACCTGCCGAGCCCGCTCGACGTCCCGGCCGTGCACGGCGTTGATCCCCGCACCGAGCACGACCTCGTTCGGCACGCGGCGCCCGACGAGCCGTTCGCGGCGCTCGCGTTCAAGGTCATGTCCGACCCCTACGTCGGCAAGCTGACGTACATCCGCGTCTACTCGGGGCAGGTCCCCGCGGGCGGCCGCGTCGTCAACACCACCAACGGCAGGACGGAGCGGATCGGGCGGATCCTGCAGATGCACGCGAACCACCGCGAGGAGCGGCAGGAGATCGGCGCGGGCGAGATCGCGGCCGTCGTCGGGCTCAAGGCGACGACGACCGGCGACACGCTCGCGGCCGACACGGCGCCGATTCGGCTCGAGTCGATGGTTTTCCCCGAGCCGGTGATCTCCGTCGCGATCGAGCCGAAGACGAAGGGCGACCAGGACAAGCTCGGCACTGCGCTTCAGCGGCTCGCGGAGGAGGACCCGACGTTCCAGGTGCGCAGCGACGAGGAGACCGCGCAGACGCTCATCTCGGGGATGGGCGAGCTACATCTGGAGATCATCGTCGACCGCCTCACGCGCGAGTTCAACGTCGACGCGAACGTCGGTCGCCCCCAGGTCGCCTACCGCGAGACCGTCTCGCAGCCCGTCAAGTCGGTCGAGGGCCGGTTCGTCCGTCAGACGGGCGGCCGTGGACAGTACGGCCACGCCGTCATCGACCTCGAGCCCACCCCACCTGGGGATGGCTACGAGTTCGTCGACCGGATCGTGGGGGGCAAGATCCCGCGCGAGTACATCGCGTCGGTCGACCTGGGGATCCAGGAGGCCATGGAGTCGGGCATCCTGGCGGGCTACCCCGTCGTCGACATCCGCGTCGAGCTCGTCGACGGCTCGTACCACGAGGTCGACTCGAGCGAGATGGCGTTCAAGATCGCGGGCTCGATGGCGTTCCGGAACGCCTCCCAGCGGGCGAAGCCGAAGCTGCTCGAGCCGGTGATGGCCGTCGAGGTGATCACGCCCGAGGAGTACCTCGGCGACGTGATGGGGAATCTCAACTCACGGCGCGGCCGCGTCGAGAGCCTGGAGCCGCGGGGCAACGCGCAGGCGATCCGGGCGCGCGTTCCGCTCGCCGAGATGTTCGGGTACGCCACCGACCTGCGTTCCATGACGCAGGGACGCGGCACGTTCACGATGCAGTTCGAACGCTATGAGGAAGTTCCGCAGGGAATCGCGACCGAGATCGTCTCGGCGCAAGGTTCGTAAGCCAACGGAGGAGCGATGGGAAAGCAGAAGTTCGAGCGCACCAAGCCTCACATCAACATCGGGACGATCGGTCACATCGACCACGGCAAGACGACGCTCACCGCGGCGATCACGAAGGTGCTCGCCGAGCAGGGGACCAACACCGAGATCACGAGCTTCGACGAGATCGACAAGGCTCCCGAGGAGCGTCAGCGCGGGATCACGATCAACACCGCGCACGTCGAGTACGAGACCGAGAACCGGCACTACGCGCACGTCGACTGCCCGGGGCACGCCGACTACATCAAGAACATGATCACCGGCGCCGCCCAGATGGACGGCGCGATCCTGGTCGTCTCGGCGGCCGACGGGCCGATGCCGCAGACGCGTGAGCACGTGCTGCTCGCGCGCCAGGTCGAGGTCCCGTACATCGTCGTCGCCCTCAACAAGGCCGACATCGTCGACGACCCCGAGCTGCTCGAGCTCGTCGAGATGGAGGTCCGCGAGCTGCTGTCGACGTACGAGTTCCCCGGCGACGACGTCCCGGTGATTCCGGTCTCGGCCCTGAAGGCGCTCGAGGGCGACCCCGAGTGGACGCCCAAGATCCTCGAGCTCATGGAGGCCGTCGACAGCTACATCCCCGAGCCCGAGCGCGCGATCGACCGGCCCTTCCTGATGCCGATCGAGGACGTCATGACGATCGCCGGTCGCGGCACGGTCGTGACGGGTCGCATCGAGCAGGGCCAGATCAAGACCGGCGAGGAGATCGAGATCGTCGGCATCCATCCCGAGATCGAGAAGACGGTCGTCACGGGTCTCGAGATGTTCCACAAGACGCTCGACTTCGCCCAGGCCGGCGACAACGCCGGCGCGCTGCTGCGCGGGATCAAGCGCGAGGAGGTCGAGCGCGGGCAGGTGCTGGCGAAGCCGAGCTCGATCACGCCGCACACGCAGTTCAAGGCCGAGGTCTACGTGCTCTCAAAGGACGAGGGCGGCCGCCACACGCCGTTCTTCAACGGCTACCGGCCGCAGTTCTACTTCCGAACGACCGACGTGACCGGCTCGATCGGCCTGCCGGAGGGCCAGGAGATGGTTATGCCCGGCGACAACACGAACATGCAGGTCGAGCTGATCCAGCCGATCGCCATGGACACCGGCCTCCGCTTCGCGATCCGCGAAGGCGGCCGCACCGTGGGCGCCGGCGTCGTCACGGACATCCTCAAGTAAACGCGTAGAAGGAACGGGACCGTTGCCGCAAGCCAAGATCAGGATCCGACTCAAGGGCTACGACCACACGCAGCTCGACAAGTCGGCGCAGTCGATCGTCGAGACCGCGCAGCGCACGGGCGCGACGATCACCGGTCCCGTTCCGCTTCCGACCGAAAAGAACGTCTACACCGTGATCCGGAGTCCGTTCAAGGACAAGGACTCGCGGGAGCACTTCGAGATCCGGACGCACAAGCGCCTGATCGACATCCACAGCCCGACCCCGAAGACGGTCGACTCGCTGATGCGGCTCGACCTGCCCGCAGGCATCGACATCGAAATCAAGCTCTGATGGGAAGCGGCGAAGACAGCAGCGCGGTTCTTTGGGGGAGCCTCCCGGTTCCCCCAAACCCCCTCCACCGGTCCGCTTCGCGGACGGGCCGCTTCATGGCCGGGTCGTGAAGGGGATCATCGGCAAGAAGCTGGGAATGACGCAGGTCTTCGATGCGGAGACCGGCGGCGTCACCCCCGTGACGGTGATCGAGGCCGGTCCTTGTCCTGTCGTGCAGGTGAAGACCCACGAGAGCGACGGCTACGAGGCGGTGCAGCTCGCTTTCGAGCCCGTCGCGGAGCGCAAGCTGTCGAAGGGCGAGCGGGGCCACCTCGGCAAGGCAGGCGTCGCGCCCCACCGGCACCTGGTCGAGTTCCGCGGGCCCGGCGACGTCACGGTCGGCGACGCGGTGACGGTCGAGGCGTTCGAGCCTGGCGACCACGTGAAGGTCTCGGGAATCGGGATCGGCAAGGGGTTCGCCGGCACGATCAAACGGCATCGCTTCGGCCGCGGGCCCAAGACGCACGGCTCGCACAACATTCGGGCGCCGGGGTCGATCGGCGCGTCCGCGACCCCTTCGCGTGTCTTCAAGGGGCTACGGATGGCCGGCCGGATGGGCGGCAAGCGCGTGACGCAGGTCGGCCTCCAGGTCCACCAGGTCGATCCGGAACGGAACCTCCTGCTCGTCAGGGGCGCCGTGCCGGGTCCGACGAACGGCCTCGTCGAGGTCCGGGAGGAGCAGCGTGGCAGCGCCTAAGGCAGCGGTCCTCGCGGGCGACGGAACGGAGGCGCGGCAGCTCGAGCTCGACGAGGCGGTCTTCGGAGCCGAGGTGAAGGCGCACCTCGTGCACGAAACGGTGCGCGCGGAGCAGGCCGCGCGGCGTTCTGGCACCCACGTGCTGAAGTCGCGCGGGCTGGTATCGGGTGGGCGCTCGAAGCCGTGGCGCCAGAAGGGGACGGGGCGCGCCCGCGCGGGCTCGACCCGCGCTGCTCACTGGCGAGGTGGCGGCGCCGCGTTCCAGCCGCGCACCAACTTCGACGTCAAGGTCAACCGCAAGGTTCGGCGCGCGGCGCTTCGCGCGGCGCTGTCAGCCCACGCGTCCGCGGGGACGCTCGGCGTGCTCGACGGCGCAGCCTTCGACGAGCCTTCGACCGCACAGGCCGCCGACATCCTCGCCGGGTGGGAGAAGCAGGTGCCCGTAGTGGTCGTCGCCGGCGAGGACGAGGACGCCGTCGTGAAGTCGTTCCGGAACCTCGCCCGAGTGGCGGTGACCGTGCCGGCCGAGCTCGAGGTCGCGGACGTCGTGTGGGCTCGCTCGCTGCTCATCACCGAGGTCGCGCTTCCGCTCGTCCAGCAGCGCGCCGGCGGAGGACAGCCCGAATGAGCCTTCATCCGAATCAAGTCCTGCTAGCGCCGGTCGTGTCGGAGAAGAGCTACAGCCTGCTCTCTGACCGCAAGTACACGTTCAAGGTCCATCCCGACGCGCACAAGACGCAGGTTCGCCAGGCGGTCGAGGAGCTCTTCGGCGTCAAGGTCCAGCACGTGAACGTGCTCAAGGTGCAGCCCAAGCCCAAGCGCCGGGCGCTGATCAAGGGCAAGAGGCCGGGCTGGAAGAAGGCGATCGTCCAGCTGCGCGAGGGCGAAACCATTGAAATCTTCGAAGGAGCTCAAGTCTGAAAATGCTGGCGCATTTTCAGACTGGCTGGTTTGACCACTCGCTTCGCTCTGGTGGAGAGGTAACAAGCTAATGGCTCTTAAGAAGTACAAACCAACTAGCCCAGGGCGCCGGTTCATGACGTCGTCGTCGTTCGACGAGGTCACGAGGGATGAGCCCGAGAAGAGCCTCGTCCGGCCGCTCACGAAGAAGGGCGGGCGCAACACCTATGGCCGCATCACCACGCGCCATCGCGGCGGTGGCCACAAGCGCCGCTACCGCGTGATCGACTTCAAGCGGCGCAAGGACGCGATTCCCGCAAAGGTCGCGGCGATCGAGTACGACCCCAACCGCTCGGCGCGGATCGCGCTGCTCCACTACGCCGACGGCGAGAAGGCCTACATCCTCGCACCCGCGCGCCTGCGTGTCGGCGCCACCGTCGAGTCGGGGCCGAGGGCGGACATCAAGGCCGGCAACGCGCTGCCGCTCGAGAACGTGCCGACGGGCACGGTCGTCCACAACGTCGAGCTCAAGCCCGGCCGCGGCGGGCAGCTCGCCCGGAGCGCGGGGTCGGGAATCCAGCTGGTCGCCAAGGACGAGGGGTTCGCCGTCCTGCGACTGCCCTCGGGAGAGCTGCGCCGCGTCCCGCTCGCGTGCCGCGCTACCATCGGGCAGGTCGGCAACGTCGACCACGAGAACATCTCGGGCGGCAAGGCCGGACGGAGCAGGTGGCAGGGCAAGCGCCC
Source organism: Actinomycetota bacterium (assembly GCA_046725345.1). Taxonomy (GTDB): domain Bacteria; phylum Actinomycetota; class Thermoleophilia; order Gaiellales; family Gaiellaceae; genus JBKOYJ01. Next base: position 10,126 of record JBKOYJ010000118.1, read on the forward strand.
CGCCGTGCGCGGCTCCGCGATGAACCCCGTCGACCACCCGCACGGCGGCGGCGAGGGGAAGTCGAAGGGCGGGCGGCATCCCGTCACACCGTGGGGCGTGCCGACGCTCGGGAAGCGCACGCGCCGAAAGCACAAGGAGTCGGACAAGCTGATCATCCGCGGCCGCCGCCGCGGGAAGCAGAGGCAACGATGAGTCAACGCTACGCGTCTGGCTTGGCCGCACAAGCACCGGTTTCAACCGGGGCAGTTGCGCCGCTTGAGCTGCGAAGGGCAATGGTATGAGCAGATCGTCGAAGAAGGGGCCGTTCGTCGAGGACCGCTTGATGGCGCGAATCGAGGAGATGAACGCTTCGGGCTCGAAGCGGATGGTGCGCACGTGGTCCCGCGCGTCGACCGTCTTCCCCGAGATGGTCGGGCACACGATCGCCGTCTACGACGGCCGCAAGCACGTCCCCGTGTTCGTGACCGAGCAGATGGTGGGTCACAAGCTCGGCGAGTTCGCGCCCACGCGCACCTTCCGCGGCCACGCAGGCGACCGGCAGGCGAGAGTTAAACGGTGAAAATGCTGGCGCATTTCCACCGTGCCTGGTTTGACCCATCGCTGCGCTCGGGTGAATGGAGGGCGTCGTGATGGCTAGCGCGGAGAACGGCCGGCGGGAGGTCCGGGCGCAGGCGAAGTGGGTTCGGGTTTCGCCGCGGAAGGCGCGGCTCGTCGCCGACCACATCCGCGGCCGCACGGTCCCGGAGGCGCGGACTGTGCTCGCGTTCACGCCTCGGGCGGCCGCACGCGAGATCGAGAAGGTGCTCCGCTCCGCGGTCGCGAACGCCGAGAGCAACCACGACCTCGTCGGCGAGGACCTGCTCGTTTCGGCGGCATACGTCGACGAGGGACCGACCCTCAAGCGCTGGCGCGCGCGTGCGCGCGGCCGCGTTGCCCGTATCCGCAAGCGAACCTGCCACATCACGCTCATGCTGGCCGAGGACCCGCGCGCGGCTGCGCGCCCGCGTGCACGCCGCGCGACAGCTCCTCCGGCTACCGAGGCGGAGCCGACGGCACAAACCGAACCCGCTGAGAAGCCGGAGGCTTCCGAACGGGACAACGAGGAGGCGACCAGCAGCTAATGGGTCAGAAGGTCCACCCGGCGCGTAGCGCCTGTCCGCGCAAGCGGACTCGTGGAGGGGGTCCGGGGGAACCGGGAGGTTCCCCCGCAACGCAGCGAGGAGACAGGAGCTAAAGATGGGTCAGAAGGTCCACCCTGGTGGCATGCGCGTCGGCGTCATCCACGACTGGAAGTCGAACTGGTATGCGGGCAAGCGCGAGGTCGCGGCCTACATCCGCGAGGACATCGCGATCCGCGAGCACATCTACGGCAAGCTTGCGCACGCGGGACTATCCGACATCCTGATCCGCAAGGACAAGCAGCGGATCACGGTCGACATCTACACGGCCCGCCCGGGAATCGTGATCGGCAAGTCCGGCGTCGAGGTCGACGCGCTCCGCCGCGAGCTGCACGCGATCACGAAGAAGAACGTCCACATCAACATCAACGAGATCAAGCGCCCCGAGCTCGACGCGAAGCTCGTCGCGCAGTCGATCGCCGAGCAGCTCGAGAACCGCGTGAGCTTCCGCCGGGCGATGAAGCGCGCGCTCGCGTCGGCGACCCGCTCCGGCGCACAGGGGATCAAGATCACCTGCGGCGGCCGCCTGGGCGGCGGCGAAATGAGCCGCTCGAACACGTACTCGGAAGGACGCGTTCCCTTGCACACGATCCGCGCAGACATCGACTACGGCTTCGCCGAGGCGAAGACGACCTTCGGCCGGATCGGCGTGAAGGTCTGGATCAACAAGGGCGAGATCATGCCCGAGGGCTACGAGACCGTGGGCGGCCGCGAGACGCGGCTGGGCGAGCAGGATCAGGCGCGCCGCCGGCTCGGACAGGCGGAGGGGCTCGGTGCGTCCCGCGAGTCCGGCCGCGGACGCGGCGCAGACCGCGAGGGCCTCGGTCCCGTCCGGCGACGCCGCGGTGGCGGCGGAGGCCCGCGGCGCGACCGCGAGCGGGCGGCGAACCGGCAGGACAGCGTGGAGCGCCCACGCACCGACGAGCAGGC
>JBKOYJ010000085.1:0-19412 GCA_046725345.1 Actinomycetota bacterium
GAGGACGCGACGGGGACGAACGAGTTCATCTCCTTCCTGCAGAAGTTCCTGCTCGCGTTCGGCGGCATCGCCCTCTTCGTGGGCAGCTTCGTGATCGCGAACTCCCTCTCGATCACGATCGCCCAGCGCACGCGCGAGTTCGCGACCATCCGGACGCTCGGCGGCTCGCGCCGGCAGGTGCTCGCAGCGGTACTCATCGAGGCGCTCGTCATGGGGGTGCTAGCCTCGGTGGCCGGGCTCTTCCTCGGGCTCGCCCTCGCCAAGGGGCTGACCCGGCTCTTCGACCTCGTCGGGTTCACCCTGCCGCGGAGCTCGCTCCAGTTCCAGACGCGCACGATCGTCGTCGCGCTGCTCGCGGGGATCCTCGTCACTGTGGTGGCGAGCCTGCGGCCCGCGCTGCGCGCGACACGCGTGCCGCCGATCGCGGCCGTCCGCGAAGGCGCGACACTGCCGCCCTCTCGCCTCGCACCGTTCCGCACCGTGGGCTCGCTCGCGCTCACGGCCCTCGGATTCGGCGCGCTGGTCTACGGGCTCTTCCGTAGCGGACTCGGCACGACGCAGCTCCTCACCTGGATGGGCTTGGGCGCGCTTCTGATCTTCGTCGGTGTCGCGCTCGTGTCCTCGCGACTCGTCGTCCCGCTCGCCACCGTGCTCGGGGAGCCCGCGCGGCGGATCGGCGGCGCGGCCGGCGTCCTCGCGAGCGAGAACTCACAGCGGAACCCGCAGCGGACGGCGTCGACGGCCGCGGCGCTCATGATCGGCCTCGCGCTCGTGACGCTCGTCGCGGTGCTGGCGAAGGGGATCACGTCGACGTTCACGAACGCCGTGGACGACCTGTTCACCTCCGACTACGCGATCACGGCGCAGAACAACTTCTCCCCCATCCCGACCTCCGCTGCGAACGCGGCCGCAAAGGCGCCCGGCGTGGAGGCGATCGCGAGCGTGCGTGTGGGAGACGCGCGCGTGTTCGGCGAGACCGTTCAGGCGACTGCGGTCGACCCGGAGATCGGCAAGGTGCTGACGCTGGAGTGGAAGCAAGGCTCGCAGGCGGTGCTGGGGAGGCTCCGATCGAACGGCGCCTTCGTCGACGACGGGTTCGCCGACGACCACCATCTCGGCATCGGCTCGCCGGTCACGCTTGAGACCCCGACCGGAGACAAGCTCCGGTTCCGCGTCAAGGGGATCTTCAACCCGCCGACCGGCGGCTCGCCCTTCGGCCCGGTCACCTTCTCGAGCGCCGTCTTCGACCACGCGTACGAGAGCCCGAAGAACCTGTTCTCCTTCATCGAGATGCGCGGCGGCGAGACGGACGCGAACACGCATGCGCTCGAGAACGTGCTGCGCGCGTTCCCGAACGCGAAGGCGCAGACGCGTGAGGAGTTCGTCCACAACCAGATCAGCGCGCTCAACTCGGTGCTGAACATCCTCTACGTGCTGCTCGCGTTGTCGGTGATCGTGAGCCTGTTCGGGATCGTGAACACGCTCGTCCTGACCGTGTTCGAGCGGACGCGCGAGCTCGGGATGCTGCGCGCGATCGGGATGACGCGGCGGCAGGCGCGGCGGATGATCCGCCACGAGAGCGTGATCACGGCGCTGATCGGCGGCGCGCTAGGGATCGCGCTTGGGATCGTGCTGGGCGCGCTTTTGGTCGCGCGGATCGAGTTCATCGAGTTCGCGCTGCCGACGGTGCAGCTGATCGTGTTCGCCCTCGCGACGGTGGTCGTCGGGATCGTCGCCGCGATCCTCCCGGCCCGCCGCGCCTCGCGCCTCCGGGTGCTGGAAGCGCTGCAGTACGAGTAGTTGCTAGCGGCGTGGGCCCCAGTCGGGGTCGCGGTTCTCGACCCAGTCGCCCGTGATGCTCCGGAGCGCGGCTTCAGGCCCGCCGGCCGGGCCGACGGCGATCGTGGGCGCTCGCGCGAGCGCGACTCTGCGTCCATCCGGCGACCACGCCACCGGCGAGTCCGCCGCGCCGAACGGCGCGAGGCGAAGATCGGAGCCGTCGGCGTCGACGAGGAGCCCCTGTAAGCGACGATGCGTCCTCACGTCGCGCCACGAGACGACGAACGCGAGCTGCTTCCCATTCGGCGTCCAAGAGGGCGAGCCGAAGGCGACCTCGTGTACGGAACCACCCAGGTCGGGCACCACCGGTCGCACGTCGGAAAGGCTTATCAGCGCCCGGTCGCGTCCACCGTCGGGCTGGACGAGCCGCAGCGTTGGCTCCTGCACGCCGGACTGGGCGACGTACGCGATCCCGGCGCCTGCGGGCGACCACGCCGGGTGGGCCCCGTCGGCGATCTGTCGTACCGCGCCGCCGCCGGCGGGCACCACGGCGATTCGCGGCGCATCAGTCGGGCCCTGGGCGGTGAAGGCGATCTCGCGCCCATCCGGAGACCACGAAGGCCAAACGCCGTGCATCGCCACTCGCCGGACGCCGTTCCCTTCGGCGCGCATCACGTAGACGGACGCGCTCTGAACGGTCGCCGCCTCGCCTGATGCGGCCCGCACGAATGCGATCCGCGAGCCGTCGGGCGAAAGGCGAGGCTGCACGTCGTGCACATGGTTGGTCGTCAGCCGGCGAACGCGACTGCCGTCCGGGCGCATCGAGTAGATCTCGTCGTCGTTCCTTCCCAGCCACGCCGCGTAGGCAAGGCGCTCGCCACGCGACCACGCGAAGGCCGCCTCGAGCGCGTCGACGACCCATGTCCCGGCCGGGCCCGATCCGACGGCGCGCTCCTCGCGGCCGTCCGGTCGGACGACGGCCGCTTCGTCGCGGTCCGCACGCCTGCGGACGAACGAGATCCAGCGCCCGCTCGGCGACCACAGAGGCGCCGTCCCCGACGCGATCTCGCGGATGCCGCTGCCGTCGGCGCCGGCGACGACGATCGCCCACGGTGGCGCAGCGGGATCCGACCGGCTGCGCGCGTACACGAGGCTGCGGGCGTCCCGCGACCACGACGGCCGCGTGAACGCCGTCGAGCCGCTCCCCGCGTCGACGCTCGTCAGGGCGCCGGATTCGGCGTCGACCGTGCGGACGCCGCCGAAGTACGTCGCGAACGCGATGCGGCGGCCGTTCGGCGACCACGCAAAGTCCCCGATCCACTCGGCGATCGTCGTCAGCTGCTTCGCAGCCGCTCCGTTCGAGCGCATCACCCACAAGGCGCCGTTACGCACGAACGCCAGCCGCTTGCCGTCCGGCGACCACCTGGGACGGTCGCCGGCGGCGAGCGAGCGCCGCTTGCCGGTCGCCACGGATACGACCCAGATCAGCTCCGACACGCCCTTTCGCGCGGCGAACGCAATCGAGCGGCCGTTCGGCGACCACGACACCGCGGCTGGGATCCAGCCGACATCGCGTTCTCGCGCGAGCACGCGACGCGCATGCCCATCGGCGCGGGCCACGACGAGCACCTGGAGGCCGCCGGGGAAGCTCGTGAAGGCGAGCCGGCGCCCGTCGGGGGACCACGAGGGCTCCTCGTCCCGGGCCGGTCGCCGACTCACGTCGAACGGTCGCGCGCGGCCGACTTGAACGGTGTAGATCTCGGGCTGCCGGTTGAGCGCGCGGTCGCTGGCGAACACGATGAGCTGGCCGCGTGCGCTCTCGCCCGCACCGGCTGCGAGGAGTGTGGCCGCTCCGGCGGCCGCCGTCACGAGCGCGGCTACACGACCCACACAGCGAGCGTACGCCCGAGTTGTAAGCGCTCTGCTTGGATTCCCTTCGCGAGGGCGCAATGCTTCCGTGGCGAGCTATGCGGCAGCTCCCCTCCGGCACCGTCACCTTCCTCTTCACCGACATCGAGGGCTCGACGCGGCTTCTCGACGAGCTCGGCGAGCGCTACGGCGAGGTGCTCGCCGACCACCGGCGCGTGCTGCGCGAGACGTTCGAGCGCCAAGGCGGCGTCGAGGTCGACGCCCAGGGTGACGCCTTCTTCGTCGCCTTCCCGCGACCGCAGGACGCACTCGCCGCCGCGGCAGAGGCGCAACGCGCCCTCGCCGCGGGTCCGGTCCGCGTGCGCATGGGCATCCACAGCGGCGAGCCGACCGTCACGTCAGAGGGCTACGTCGGCATGGACGTCCACCGTGGCGCGCGGGTCATGGCGGCCGGGCACGGCGGTCAGGTGCTGGTCTCCGAGCAGACGGCGAGGCTCGTCGACGGCGTCGAACTCCGCGACCTCGCCGAGCACCAACTCAAGGACCTCGCGCAGCCGCTCCGGCTTACCAGCTAACCGGCGAGGGCCTCGAGGAGGAGTTTCCGGCACTGAGGACGCTTGGCGCCCGCCCCAACAATCTGCCCGCCCAGCCGACGCTACTGATCGGCCGCGAGCGCGAGCTCGCCGAGCTCGCGGCGCTCGTCGGCGAGGCGCGCCTGGTCACGCTCACCGGGCCGGGCGGGACGGGCAAGACACGGGTCGCGCTGCAGCTCGCCGCGGAGCTCGTGGAGCAGTTCTCCTCCGGCGTCTTCTTCGTCGCGCTCGCTGCGGTTCGCGATCCCGCGCTCGTTTTGCCCACGATCGCGCAGGCGCTGAAGCTGCGCGAGCACGCGGGCGAGACGCTGGAGGAGACCCTCGCGAACTACCTGCGGGAGAAGCAGCTGCTGCTCGTGCTCGACAACTTGGAGCAGGTGCTGGAGGCGGCAGCGGCGATCGCGCAACTACTCGCCGTTGCGCCCGAGCTGAAGCTGGTGGCGACGAGCCGCCAGCCGCTGCGGCTCTCGGGTGAGCGCGAGTACGCCGTTGCGCCGCTCGAGGCCGAGCAGGCGCTTGAGCTCTTCTGCGAGCGGGCGCAGGCGGTCAAGCACGACTTCTCGCTCGGCGGCGACCGCCCCGCGGTGGAGGAGATCTGCGGCCGGCTCGACTACCTCCCGCTCGCGCTCGAGCTGGCGGCCGCGCGCGTGAAGCTCCTGCCGCCCGAGAGGCTGCTCGAGCGGCTCGACTCGCGCCTGCAGCTCTTGACCGGCGGCGCCCGCGACCGCGACGAGCGCCAGCGAACGCTGCGAGCGGCGATCGAGTGGAGCTACGAGCTCCTCTCCGAGGAGGAGCAGGCGCTCTTTCGCCGCCTCTCGGTCTTCGTCGGCGGGTCGACGCTCGAGGCGGCGGAGGCGGTCTGCGAGGCCGAGCTCGACGTGCTCGCCTCGCTCGTCGACAAGTCGCTCGTGCGCCAGGCGGAGGTCGAGGGCGAACCGCGCTTCTCGATGCTGGAGACGATCAGCGAGTACGCATCCGAACACCTCGGACAGTCGTCCGAGGTCGAAGAAGTCCATCGGCGGCACGCGGCCGCGTTTCTCGCGCTGGCAGAGGAAGCGAGGCCGATGCTTGACGGGGAGGCCCAGTCCGAGTGGCTCGATCGCCTCGAAGCCGAGCACGAGAACACGCGTGCCGCCCTCGCAGCCCTCCAGCGATCCGCAGACCGCGGCGGCGTCCTTCGCTTCGCGATCGCGCTGAGCCGCTACTGGCAGGTCCGCGGCTCCGTGACCGAGGGTCGACGCGTCTTCGTCGACGCGCTAGCCGACGTCGAAGGCCTTCCGCCGTCACTTGTCGCACGCGCGCTCGTTGCCGGATGCGGCTACTCCCATCTGCAAGGAGATCACGAAGAGGGCCTCGCGAGATCGCGCGAAGCCGTCGAGCTAGCCTGGAGGACGGGAGACGGCGCGCTCGAAGCCGCAGCGCTTGGCCACTACGCGCTCGGTCTCGCCAACACGGGCGCGTACGAAGACGCCGTTTCGGCACTCGTGCGCACAGTCGAGCTGGAACGCGAGCTCGGTCACGCGTTCGAGCACAACAACGCGCTCTCGAACTTGGCCTACGCGAGGATCATGGCCGGCGACCTCGAGGGTGCTGCGGAAGCGGGCGAAGAAGCCGTCGTCCTCGCACGCGATCGCGACGACGAGTGGACGCTGCTCGGCGCCCTCTTCAACCGGGGGCTCGCATCGCTCGCCCTCGGCGAGCGCGAGCGCGCAGCAGAACTGTTTCGGGAAAGCCTCGGCCGCGCGCGAGCTGCGGGCATGCGAGTCGGCGTTGCGCTCAACCTCGTGGGCCTTGCGGCAGTGACGCACTCCCAGGGGCTGAGCGAGGCCGCCGCGCGCCTCGTCGGGGCGGCGGATCGTGTCGCAGCCGAGATCGGCTACGTCTTCGAGCCCTTGAGCTTCGGCTGCGGGAGACCATCCTCGACGACGTGAGGGAGTCCCTCGGAGGCGAGGCGACGGACCGCGTTGTCGCCGATGGCAGAGAAACGAGGCTCGAGGAAGCGGTCGCCTACGCGCTCGAAGTGCTCGCGCCGAACGGCCGCGGCTCGCGGCTCACGGGGTAGGTCGCCCAGTACATCTTCACGACGCGGCCCGCCTCGTCGCGCGCCAACTTCAGGCGCTCGCCCTGCTCGCGGCCGGACACCGTGCGGTAGAGGTCATCCGCTTCGCGCTCGAAGACGGACGGCGGCATCCACTCGGGCACCTCGGGGAACGTCGCCTCGAGCCGCCCCTTGCGCCAGTGGAGCACTATCTCGCTGCCCTCGAGGAACCAGAGACCCGGCACGCCCTCGAGCTCCGCCGGCAGCGGGTCCCCCACGCGCCATTGCTCCGGGTCCGCGGGCATCTGCTCGATCGTGCTCGCCACCAGCTTGCGCGCGAGCGGTTCCACCGTGATCGTGCTTCCGTTTGCGAACGCGACCGCGCCGATCCGGTCCGCAGGCGACACGAGCAGCATCGCCATGAACCCGGGCATCGAGCCGCCGTGGCCGGCCAGGATCCGCTCACGGTCGCGGCGCAGCGCCAGCCCGAGCCCGTAGCCGCTCGACCAGCGCTCGTGCTCGTCGATCGCCTGCACGACGCGCATCTCCTCCACCGTCTCGCGCTTCAGCACGGCCGGATCCGGATCGGCGAGGAACGCGGCCCAGCGGCCGAGGTCGCGCACCGTGCTCCAGATCTGACCCGCGGGAATCCAGCCGCCGGTGTCGATGGGCGCCTCGTCCCAGACGGAGTCGGCGTATGGGTGGACGAGGTACCCCACTGCGGCCGGCTCGCTCGGCGCGAGCGACGTCCGCTCCATCCCGAGCGGCCCAAGGATCCGCTCGCGGAGGTACTCGTCGTAGCGCATCCCCGAGAGCCGCTCGACGAGCACCCCGAGCACCGCAAACGCGAGATTCGAGTAGTGGAAGCGCGTCCCCGGCGGCAGCACCTGCTCAGCTTCGGCGAGCACGTCGAGCACCTTCTCCGCTGGCGCGAACTCGAGCGTCTCCCAGACATCGCCCGGCGGCTCGCGTTGGATCCCGGACGTGTGCGAGAGCAGACGGCGCACTGTCGGGCGATAGGCGGTCTCGCCGAGGTGACGGTCGATCGTGTCGTCGAGCTCGAGCTTCCCATCGTCGCGGAGCTGCATCACCGCGGTGGCTGTGAACGTCTTCGTGATCGAGCCGACGCGGTACTGCGTGTCGGGCGTCGCCTCGCGGCCCGCGTCGACGTCGGCCGTCCCGACCGCCGTCTCCCAGATCACCTCGCCGTCGCGCACGACCGCGGCGGCGACGCTCGGGAGCCGCTTGTCCGCCTGTTCCTTGCCGACGAGCTGCTGGAGCTCGACCGCCAGCCGGTCAGACGCGCGCAAGGATGCCGAGCGCCCGCGGGACGGCCTCGGCCGCGGCGTCGATGTCGGCGTCGTCCACGTCGAGGTGCGTCACCGCGCGGAGGACCGTCGGATGGATGGTCGGCGAGAGCAGCACGCCGGCTTCCTGCAGCCGCGCAAGCGCGGACTCGCGATCGAGACCGAGCGGCGCGACGCCGACCTGGACGAAGTTCGTCTCGACGTCGTTCGCGACCGGGACGCCGGCCACCTCGAGAGCGTCGCCGAGCCGGCTGGCGCGCGCATGGTCGTCCGCGAGACGCTCGACGTGGTGGTCGAGCGCGTAGACGCCCGCGGCGGCGACGATGCCCGCCTGCCGCATCGCGCCGCCGAAGAGGTGCTTCATCCGGCGCGCACGCACCATCAGCTCCGCCGAGCCCGCGACGACGGCGCCCAGCGGGCAGCCGAGCCCCTTCGACAGGCACATCGTCACGGTGTCGAAGCGGCGGCCGTACTCCGCCGCCGGAACCCCGCTGGCGACGGCGGCGTTGAGCAGCCGCGCGCCGTCGAGGTGGAGCCGCAGCCCGAGCTCGCGCGCCGTCGCCACCACGGCGTCGATCTCCGCAAGGGGCCAGACGCGCCCGCCTGAGCTGTTGTGTGTGTTCTCGACCGACACGATCCGTGTCCGCGGATAGTGCGTGCTCGCTGGCTCGCGGAATGCAGCGCGGATCTGCTCGGGGGTGAAACGGCCCGCGACGCCCGGGAGCCCGCGCGTGACCAGCCCCGAGTGGACGGCCGGCCCCCCGAGCTCGGCCAGCAGGACGTGGGAATTCTCCTCCGCGAGCAGCTCGTCACCGGGCGCGGTTTGCACGCGGAACGCGATCTGGTTGGCCATCGTCGCGGTGGGGACGAACACCGCCTCGTCCTGGCCGAGCAGCGTGGCGGCGCGGCGCTCGAGCTCGAGCACCGTCGGGTCCTCGCGCTTCTGCTCGTCTCCGACCTCCGCGCGCGCGATCGCCTCACGCATCGCCGCGGTCGGTCGCGTCGCCGTGTCCGAGCGGAGATCGATCACCCGCGCAAGCCTAACCACGCGTTAGCGTAACTTGCCGGTTACGTAACCGTGGTGTTACGCTATGTTGGTGGACGCGATCGAGGTGCTCGCCGACCCGACGCGGCGCCGCATCGTGGAGCTGCTGGCGGACGGCGAGCGGAGCGCCGGCGAGATCGCATCGCAATTCCCGGTCAGCCGGCCGGCGGTCTCGCGCCACCTCCGGGTCCTGCGCGAGCACGGATTCGTCCGCACGCGCGATCAGGCGCAGCGGCGCCTCTACACCCTCGACCCCGCCCCGCTCGCCGAGCTCGACGAGTGGCTGACGCGCTACCGCTCCTTCTGGGCGCAGCGGCTCGACGCGCTCGACACCGAGCTCCGCCGCGCGCGACGCCGAAAGGAGCACCATGAGTGAGTACGGAACGCTTGCCGAAGACGGCGACCGCTGCCGCGTCCGTTTCGAGCGCCTGTACGACGCGACGCCGCAGGAGCTCTGGAGCGCGCTGACCGACCCGGAGCAGCTTCGCGGCTGGCTCGCGCACGCGTCGCGCTTCCAGCTCGAGGTCGGCGGGGAGATCCGCCTCGACTTCGGCGACGACGACGAGGTGCACGGCGCGATCCGCGAGCTCGAGTCCGGCCGCCTGCTCGAGTTCTCGTGGACGTCGAGCGCCGAGGCCGAGTCCGTCGTCCGCTTCGAGATCGTGCCGCGGGAGCGCGGCGTCCTGCTCGTCCTCGACCACCGCGCGCTGCCGCGGGAGGTGGGCGTCGCGTACAGCGCCGGCTGGCACGCGCATCTAGACATGCTCGCCGCGGCTCTCGCAGGCGCTGCCCTCCAGTTCGGGCCGCGCTACGAAGAGCTCCGCCCCGCGTACGAGGAGCGGATGGCGTCGCAGTGAGCGAACGCCGCGTCGTCGCGTACGGGCGGCGCCGCGACCAGCACGGCGAGCTCTTCCTGCCCGCCGGATCGGAGCCGTTCCCGGTCGCCATCGTCATCCACGGCGGCTTCTGGCGTGCCCAGTACGGTCGCGAGCTGATGGACGCGCTCTGCGCCGACCTCGCCAGCCGCGGGTGGGCCGCGTGGAACCTCGAGTATCGCCGGCTCGGGCCCCGGTCGCGAGGCGGCTGGCCCGCCACGTTCGACGACGTCGCAGCGGGGATCGACCACGTGAGCGCGCTCGACGCGCCGCTCGACCTCTCCCGCGTCGCCGCGATCGGTCACTCGGCCGGCGGCCACCTGGCGCTGTGGGCTGCTGCGCGGCCCGGCCTTCCGGCAGGCGCTCCGGGCGCCGGCCCGGACGTCCGGGTTACTCACGCGGTCTCACAAGCCGGCGTCTGCGACCTTGTCGAGGGCGCACGACTGGGTCTGAGCCGCGGTGTAGTGGAGCAAGTTCTAGGCGGCTCGCCGGAGCGCCGCCCCGATCGCTACGCCTTGGCCTCGCCCGCGGTCCGGCTGCCGCTGGGCGTGCCGCAGCTTCTCGTGCACGGCGAGCTGGACGATACGGTGCCCGTCGGGATGAGCGGCGGCTACCACGCGCGCGCCCGTACCGCGGGCGACGACGCCGAGCTCGTCGTCGTCCCGCGCTGCGGCCACTACGAGCACCTCGATCCAGCTTCGGAGGCGTGGCGCGCGGTGACAACGTGGCTGGATCGCTGACTCGCGCGCACGCCGAGCGGCTGGACGCGCTCGACCCGCTCGCGCGCTTCAGGGAGCGCTTCGCGATCGCCGACGACGACACGATCTACGTCGACGGCAACTCGCTCGGGCGTCTCCCGAGGGAGACGAGAAGCCGCCTGGACGCCGTCGAGGACGAGTGGTCGACGCGCCTCGTCCGCGCGTGGCACGAGTGGATCGACCTTCCCTCGGAGGTGGGCGACCTGCTCGGGCGCGCCGCGCTCGGTGCGCGGCCCGGCGAGGTGCTGGCCTGCGACTCGACCACGGTCAACCTCTACAAGCTGGCGGCCGCCGCGCTGGCCGAGCGCGACGGCGCGATCGTCGTCGATGCGGCCGAGTTCCCGACCGACCGCTACGTGCTCGAGGGACTCGCCGAGCGCGAGCGGCGGGAGCTCCGCGTGCTGAGGACCGATCCCATCGAGGGTCCGACCGCAGAAGACTTCGCGGCAACATGTCGCGGGCCGGCGGCGCTGGTCGTCCTCTCGCATGTCCACTACCGCTCTGGCGCGCTCGCGGACATGGCCGCGATCACCGAGGCCGTCCACAGCGCAGGCGCGTTCGTGCTCTGGGACCTGAGCCACGCCGCCGGCGCGGTCGAGATCGAGCTGGAGGAGAGCGGCGCCGATCTCGCCGTCGGCTGCTCGTACAAGTACCTCAACGCTGGCCCCGGCTCTCCCGCCTACCTGTACGTGCGCTCGGAGCTCCAGCCGCGCTTGCGCTCGCCGATCCAGGGGTGGTTCGGGCAGCGCGACCAGTTCCGGATGGAGCGCCCTTACGAGCCGGCGGCGGGCGTGACGCGCTTCCTCGCCGGGACGCCTGCGGTGCTCGGGCTTACCGCCGTCGAGGTCGGCGTCGGCCTCGTGGAGGAGGCGGGCACCGCCGCGCTCGCCGACAAGGCGCGACGGCTGACGGCGTATGCGGTCGAGCTGGCAGACACGTGGCTCGCGCCGCTCGGCTTCTCACTCGCGAGCCCGCGCGACGCAGCGCGCCGCGGCGCCCACGTGTCGCTCCGCCACGACGACGCCTGGCGCGTCTGTCGCGCGCTGATCGAGCGCGCAGCCGTCGTCCCCGACTTCCGCGGGCCGGACTCGGTCCGCTTCGGGTTCCCGCCGCTCTACACGCGGTTCGTCGACGTGTGGGAGGCGCTCGAGCGGACGCGCGACCTCGTCGAGCGCGGAGAGCATCTCCGCGCCGACGCGACGCTGGGGCGGGTTACGTAGCTAGGCGGCGGCGTACCGAAGCAGTGGCGGAAAGCGTTCGAGAATCCACTCGGCGTCGAGCGGGCGCTTCCGATACGGGCGGCCCCCGACGGGCACGAAGTCTCCGGTCTTTGGATCCATCGGCAGCCGTGACTCCGCCGGGTAGTAGCGGTTGTGGAGGTCGATCAGGTGGTTGACCTCTGCGAAGCTCCACCGCGTGGCGATGCGCCGCCAGCGGCGCTCGAATCCGGTGGCATCGCCGTCGCTGGCCGCTGCGACCTCCGCCCATGCCGCCGCCAGCCGCTCCTCGTGTGCCTGCGTCTCCTCGGCGATCCGGCGCAGGCGCTGCATGTACGGAAGCGGCCCGCCGAGCGACGTGACGTAGTGGTCGACGTCGGGACGGAAGTTCCGCAGCCGCCGCCGCAGCGGGCGTCCGGCGAGAGAGTCGCCTTCGACGTTCTCCTCCACGCGCTGCCGTTGCATCCGGTCGAGGGCACTGCCGTCGCGCACGCCCCACTCTCCGAGGATCCGCTCTCGTTCCCAGCGCTCCACGCAGTCATTGTGCCCGGGCCGCTCAGTCTCTCAGCGGCGCTCGCGTCGCCGAAGCTGGCGCTGGAACCATCCCTCCCGCCGCACGCCGGCAAGGGACGGTCGCTGCGCACGCGCTCGCTGGAGCAGGACGTCGCCGAGCACGACGCGCTCCTCGTCGTCGAGCTGCTCCGAGAAGCGCGCGACGGCCTCGACGAGCGCCGCGCCCTTGTGCTCCGCCGCGAGCGTCTCGACGCGAACCGCGATCGCCTCCCGGCTCCACATGGAGCGATTATCGCGAGCGTCAGGAGCGGCCGACGGCCTCCCCGGTCTCTGCGTCGAAGAGGTAGAGGCGCTCCCGCGGGATCGAGAACGTCGACTCCTCCCCGGCGGTCAGGCGCGGCGCGACGGGGAGTTTCGCGACGAGCGGCGTGTCGCGCTTCGCGATGTGCGCGAGCTGCTCGTCTCCGAGGTACTCGACGACCTCCACCTGTGCCGAGAAGGTGACCGGGTTGTCGCGTCCGGTCCCGAGCTCGATGTGCTCGGGCCGCACCCCCGCGATCGTGTCCTTGCCGCCGACGCCGTCGAGCACTTCGGCCGAGACGAGATTCATCGCGGGCGAGCCGATGAAGCCGGCTACGAACAGGTTCGCCGGTTGCTCGTACAACACCTCCGGCGTCCCGACTTGTTGCAGCACGCCGGCGTTCATCACGGCGATCCTGTCGCCCATCGTCATCGCTTCGACCTGGTCGTGCGTGACGTAGATGGTCGTCGTGCCGAGCCGCCGCTGGAGCTTCAGGATCTCCGCGCGCGTCTGGACCCGCAGTTTCGCGTCGAGGTTCGACAGCGGCTCGTCCATCAGGAACGCCTTCGGCTCGCGAACGATCGCGCGACCGAGCGCGACGCGTTGCCGCTGGCCACCCGAGAGCTGCTTCGGCTTCCGCTTGATGAGCTCGCTGAGATCGAGGATCTCCGCCGCGCGGCGTACACGCTCGTCGACGTCCCGCTTGGGGACCTTCAGGTTGCGCAGGCCGAAGGCGAGGTTGTCGTACACGGTCATGTGCGGATAGAGCGCGTACGACTGGAAGACCATCGCCACGTCGCGCGACTGCGGAGCGACGTTGTTCACCGTGCGGTCGCCGATCAAGATGCGTCCCTGCGACACGCGCTCGAGCCCCGCCAGCATCCGAAGAGCGGTGCTCTTCCCGCAGCCCGAAGGACCGACGAGCACGATGAACTCGCCGTCGGCGATCTCGAGCGAGAAATCGCGAACGGCCACGGTTCCGTCGAAGCTCTTCCACACGTCCTCGTACGTCACCTCTGCCATCGTTCATGCCTCCCTTGCTGAGCCCCGCGGCACGGAGAAGCGCGCCGCGGCGAGGAACGAGTACGCGATCGTCATGGTCAGGAAGGGGAGCACAGCTGCGACGAAGCCAAGCAGGTTGACGACGAGCAGTGCAGCGGCGAGCCCGACGATGGCCCCCGGGCGCGCGGCCGCGACAGCGGCGGCGTCGCGCAGCACCATCCGGAATGGCCGCTCCCGCTCGAGGACGGCGAGCGGCCAGAGCGCGAGCTGGAAGACTCCGAACATCCCCGCGAGATAGAGGACGAGGATCGCCAGCGGCCACGCGAGCGCTCCCCTTCCGGAGTAGAAGGAGAAGGCGCTGACGGTCGCCAGCACGAAAGCGGCCGCGGCTCCGCCGAGGCCGAGGCCGCGACGCCAGTGCAGACGAAGGCCGGCGACGAAGTCCGCGAGCCGCACGTCCTCCGTCTCGACGACCGTCACCGCGCAGTGCATCAGTGCCGCGGCGAGCGGACCGAGCAGGAGCGCGAGCACCACCGCGAGCGGAACGAAGTACGCGACTGAGACGGCAGCCGCGACCGCGACCACCGAGAGCGCGCTGTTCATGAGCACTAGGCGCCAGGAGTGCTCGTAGAAATCCGCGACCGCCTTCCTGAGCGCGCCCCGAACGCCCACGCGGAGCTGCTTCTGCACAAGATCCTGACTCGAGACGCGAAGCGCGCTCATCCCTTGACGCCCGCTGCCGCGATGCCGGCGATGAAGTAGCGCTGGAAGAAGACGTAGACGGCGACGACCGGCAGGATCGCGAGCGTCGCGCCGGCCATGAGCTGTGGCCAGTTCGCCCCGTACTGGAACACGAACTGCGAGAGGCCCAGCTGGACGGTGTACTTCGAGGCATCACCGTACCCGAGCACGATGACGGCCCAGAAGAAGTCGTTCCAGATCCCCTGGAAGGTCAGGATCGCGACCGCCGCGAGGGCCGGCGTTGCGAGCGGCAGCATGACGCGCCAGTACGTCTTGAAGTAGCCGGCCGCGTCGAGCCTCGCGGCCTCCTCATAGTCCTTGGGGATGGTCAAGAAGTACTGGCGCATGAGGAAGAGGTTCGCTGCGGTGACGAGGTTGATAAAGATGTAGCCCCTGAACGTCTGCGTAAGGTTCCAGCCTGTAAAGGGGAAGTCGCTCAGCATCACGTAGACGGGGACGAGGCGGAGCTGATCCGGGATCATCAGCGTCGCCAGCACGAGCAGGAACAGCACCTCGCGTCCCGGGAAGCGGAGGCGTGCGAATGCGTAGCCGCCAAGTGACGTCAGCACGACCTCGAAGACCGTGATCGTCCCCGCGAGGAAGAGGCTGTTGCGGAAAAAGGTGAGGAACGGAAGCTGGTCGTTCGTGAGCACCTCGCGGTAGGCCGCGATCGTCGGGTTGTTCGGCACGAGGTCGAAGCCCGCCGCGCTCTCGGGCAAGGTCTTCAACGACGTCGAGATGCTCCAGAGGAACGGCACGAAGTAGAGGAGCGCGAGCGCGCCCAAGATGACGTACGTCAGCACTCTGCGTACCCGCTCGGCGCCCGGCCGCGGCGGGACGACGTCGATCGCCGGCTGTCCGACGGCGACCTCGCCCTCGAGCGCCAGCTCCGCGGCGGCCGCGAGGTGCGGTGGCGGCGGCTCGTCTCTGCCGATGTCCGCCATCAGTAGCCGATCTCCGCCTTGCCGAACAGCAGGCGCTGGATCAGCGTGAGCGTGAAGATGATCAGGAAGAGGACGACGCCGATCGTGGCTCCGTAGCCGTAGTCGAATCCGCTGATCGTCACGCGATAGAGGTAAAGGACGGCGCTCAGCGTCGAGCCGGCCGGCCCGCCCGAGAACTTGGAGGCGACCGCCATCTGGTCGAAGACCTTGAGAGCGCCGATCACGGAGACGACCGCGACGAAGAAGTGCGCCGGCTTCAGCAGCGGGAAGGTGATGCGCCAGAAGGTCCGCCAGGCGCCGGCGGCGTCGATTGCCGCAGCCTCGTAGACGTCGGTCGGGATCGCCTGCAGCGACGCCAGATAGAAGAGCATCATCGTCCCGGACGTCGTCCACGCGTTGAGCGCGATGATCGACTCGAGCGCCGTGTTCGGGTCGCCGAACCACGTGTGCTCGTACGGGTGCCCGATCACCGCTCCGATCGCCGCATTGACGAGGCCGTCGGCGTTGAGGAGGTAGATCGCGATCGCGATGATCGCGACCGACGACGTCAGCGCGGGGAAGTAGAAGGCGGAGCGCCAGAAGGTGCGGAAGCGGATCGCGGAGTTGACGACGACCGCCATGGTGAGGCCAAGCCCCATCTGCAGCGGGACGACGAGTGCCGCGTAGTAAAGGGTGTTCCAGAGCGCGGTCCCGCGCTCGGGCGGCCAGGTCCAGAACTGGTCGTCGTGCCACAACGTCCGGTAGTTGCCGAGGCCGATGTACGGCGGCGGTGCGTACAGCGCCTCCAGGGCATGCCACTCGTGCGTGCTGACCCACACGGCGTACCCCATCGGGTACAGGAAGAACAGGCCGAACACGGCCATCGGAATGGCGATGAACGCGTAGCCCACGAGCGCCTCGCGCGCCCGCTCGCTGGAGGCGCTTTGGAGCCGGCTTCCTCTCTGCCCGCTCGCCATCCCCTTCCGGCCGAACGATAACGCCCCTCCGCGCCGCCTGGCGCGGAGGGGCGTCGCGTCCGTCAGCTACTTACCGGCAAGCGTGTCCTTCGTCTTGGCATCGATGTTCTTCAGCATTTCGGCGACCGACTCGTTGCCGTTGAACGCCTTCTCGAGCTCCTTGCCCGCGAAGTCGTTCAGCTTGTCGAAGCCGCGGATGAACGACCACGGCCGCGCGTACGGAGCCTCCTTCACGTATGCCGCCCTTCCGGCCGGAACCTTGACGTCCTTGCGGGCGGACAGGAAGCCGACGCTGTGTGTCCAGGTCGTCTGGCCCTGGCGTCCGGCGAGCCAGCTCAGCAGCTGCCAGGCCGCCGCCTTGTTCTTCGAGTCCCTCCCGATCGCGTACGCGGCCGAGAAGGAGAGGTTGCCCTTCTGCTTGCCCTTGAGCATCGGGTAGACCTTGAACTTCAGGTTCGGGTAGGTCGTCTGTTCGAAGGCGTAGATCCAGTTGCCTTCGAAGACGATCGCGGCCTTCTCCTTGCCGAGCGCCTCGCCGCACCAGTCGACGCCGAGCTGCTGGTGCGTCTTCGCGAGCCCGCTCTTGAGCCAGCCGAAGTACGTCGTCAGCGTCTGACGGTTGGCCGGGCTGTTGATCAAGGACTTCGTCCTCGCGGGGTTGAGCCACGCACCCTTGTTCTGGTACACGAACGTGAGGATGCGCGCCCAGTCGAGATCGAGACAGGCGGGAGCGCCCCCGGGGACCGCGTTGGAGCTCTTCAGCTTCTTGAGGACCGACGTGAACTGCGCCCACGTCGTCGGCGCCTTCACCTTCGCCTTCGCCAGCATGCGCGTGTTCGCGACCAGGCCGATCGGCGACCAGTCCTTGGGGAAGCCGACGATCTTGCCCTTGTACTTGAACTCGGCCACCAGCCGCGGATAGAGCGCATTGACGTTGAAGTGGTTCTTCTTGATCAGGTCGTTGAGCGGCAGCAGCGCGGGCCCGTAGTCCGGCACGTCGAGCGAGTCGACGTAGAAGACGTCGGGCGGCCGCCTCGAGGCGAAACGGGCGAGCATCGCGGCGTCGTAGTCGCCCGAGATCGGCGCGTAGTTGACGTCGATGTTCTTATGTGTCCGCTCGAACGCCGCAACGGTCTTCAAAACCCCGTTCTGCTCCGTTTTCGCCCCGGCGAGCGACCAGCCCGACAGCGTGACCGTGGTCTTCTTGGCCGCACGCGGGGACTTCGCTCGTTCGCTCGCGCCCGCGGCAGAGCCCGCGAGGACGGTGATGAAGCCGACTACGGCAACGAGCGGGAGCCATTTGCTAGCGCGCGTGTGCTTCAAGGTCCCCCCTTCCCCCTTCCGGTCAGGTTCGAGATGTTTCCCGCAGCAAAGATGGACGTCGAGTACCCGAAGTTCGCGCTGCGCAATCGCGCTCCGCGCCACGCGCGAGCGCCCGTCGTCAAACCCCTTTCGGCGCCTCGACCGCGCGTGCCGGCTCGCCGGCGAGGTCCGGATGCTCGTCGAACCCGAACTTGACGATCGCCCGCTTGGCGGCCTTGACCTCGTCGAGGCGTCCGACGGGTCGCCCGTGCGGGGCCTGCTTCAGCTCTTCGCGCTGCTCTGCCGCCTCGCGAGCGATCGCCACCATCGCCTCCGCGAACGCGTCGAGGGTCTCCTTCGCCTCGGTCTCGGTCGGCTCGATCATCAGCGCCTCGGGGACGATGAGCGGGAAGTAGATCGTCGGCGGGTGGAAGCCGTAGTCCATCAGGCGCTTGGCGACGTCGAGCGCGGTCACGCCGCGCTCGCGCTTCAGCCGCCGGGCGGACAGCACGAACTCGTGCATGCAGAGCCGGTCGAACGGCAGCTCGTACGCGTCTTTGAGCCGCGCGAGCAGGTAGTTCGCGTTGAGCACCGCGGCCTCCGACATCTCCTTCAACTGCGGCCCGTGGCTGCGGATGTAGGCGTAGGCGCGGACGAAGACGCCGAACGGCCCGTAGAACCCGCGCACCTTGCCGATCGTCTTCGGACGGTCGAAGTCGAACCGGAACCCGTCGCCGCGACGCGCGACTGCCGGGACCGGAAGGAACGGCTCGAGGTCCTTGCGCACCGCGACGGGGCCGCCCCCCGGACCCCCGCCGCCGTGCGGCTGGGAGAACGTCTTGTGGAGGTTGTAGTGGACGATGTCGAAGCCCATGTCCCCCGGACGCGAGATCCCACAGACGGCGTTCAGGTTCGCGCCGTCGTAGTAGAGGAGCGCGCCCGCGTCGTGGAAGATGCGCGCGACCTCTTCGATGTGCTCGTCGAAGAGGCCGAGCGTGGACGGGTTCGTGAGCATCAGACCCGCGGTGCGCTCGCCGACGAGCCCGCGCAGGTGGGCGAGATCGAGATTGCCCCGCTGGTCGGTCGAGACGCTCTCGAGCTTGTAGCCCGCCATCGCCACGCTGGCGGGATTCGTCCCGTGCGCAGTGTCGGCCGTGATCACGGTGTCGCGCGCGTCTTCGCCGCGGTCGGCGAAGTACGCCCGCATCAGGAACAGCCCGGTCAGCTCGCCCTGCGAGCCTGCCGCCGGTTGAAGCGACACAGCCGGAAGTCCCGCGACCTCGGCGAGGATCTCCTGCAGCCGCCACATCAGCTCGAGCGCGCCCTGGGCGGCTTCCTCGTCCTGGAGCGGATGCAGGTCGCGGAAGCCGGGGAGCGCGACGACGCGCTCGTTGACCCGCGGGTTGTACTTCATAGTGCACGAGCCAAGGGGGTAGAAGCCGGTGTCGATGCCGAAGTTCCGGTTCGTGAGCTCGGTGAAGTGGCGCAGCACCTCCGGCTCGGACAGCTCCGGCAGCCGCGGCGGCGCGGCGCGGCGGAGCTCGTCGGGAAGCTCGGGCACGGGGAGCTCGACCGGGGGCAGGCTGAACGCGCGCCGCCCGGGTTGCGACTTCTCGAAGATCAGCTTCATGCCGCGAGCGCCTCGACGAGGCGATCGATGTCCGCCTGCGTGCGCTTCTCCGTGACCGCGACGAGGAGCGAATCGTCGAGCCCCTGGTAGTCGCGGCCGAGCGCGTAGCCGGGGTGCACGCCGTGCGCCCGCGCCGAAGCGACGGCCTCTCGGGCGGGTCGTCCGATCCGTACGGCAAACTCCTTGAACGTTGTCCGCTCCGGAAACACCAGCTCGAAACCCGCATCTTCCAGACGGCCCTTCGCGTACGCGCCGAGCGCGAGGCAGGTCTCCCCCAGCTCGCGCAACCCCTGCGGGCCCAGCCAGCACAACGTGATCAGCCCGCCGAACGCGAGCAGGGTCTGGTTCGTCGTGATGTTCGACGTCGCCTTTTCTCTGCGAATGTGCTGCTCTCTGGTCTGCAGGGTCAGGACATAGCCGCGCCGGCCTTCGCCGTCGGTGGTCTCGCCGACGATCCGGCCGGGCATGCGGCGCGTAAATTCGGCCTTTGCGGCGAGGAAGCCGTAGTGCGGCCCTCCGAATGTTTGCTGGTTGCCGACGCC
>JBKOYJ010000135.1:0-10214 GCA_046725345.1 Actinomycetota bacterium
CGGGTACACCTCGCCCACGGGCTTTCGCCAGCCGGCCGTGGAGACCTCGACCGCACACCCCGACGCGGCCACGCGAGCGACGAGGTCGGGGTAGAGCGCAGGATCGGGCCGGAGGCCGAAGATCTTGGCCAGGTCGAGGTGTGAGAGGACGTCGAACTGCCCGCTCGCCGCGGCGGCTGCGACGGCGTCGAAGTACGGCGCCGCATCCGACAGACCCGCCCCGGAGTCGACCGCCTCCTCGCCGAGCCAGTGCACGGAGCCGAGGAGGAAGTCCCAGGGATACGGGGCGAGCGCGTCCGCGATGGTCTGCTCGTGCGGCGGCCACCAGTCGACCTCGAGCCCGAGCTTCACGGGCAGTCCACGTTGTTTCGCCGCGAGGACGGCGTCGACGTAGCGGTCGAGGTCGTAGACGCAGCGCTCGGTCTGGTACGGCAGCGTCCAAACCGACCGCGTCTTCGTGAAGTAGTAGCCGTGCTCGGTGAAGCCGATCTCGTCGACGCCGCGCTCGCCCGCCCGCTCGACGAAGCGCTCGACCGCCTCCACGGTGAACTCGATGTCCCCCTGCTCGTCACGCAGGTGCATGTGGTAGTCGACGATCACAGCCAGCTCTCCACGAGGGCCAGGTCGTCGCGCGTGGTCACCTTCAGCAGCCGCCGGTCGCCGTCGACCACCCTGACACGGCCGCCGTCTGCCTCCACGAGCGTGGCGCAGTCCCCTGCGTCGCCCCCGCGCTCGAGCGCGCGGCGGAGCGCATCGGCGACGAATGCCTGCGGGGTCTGCACCGCGACGAGCCCGGAGCGCTCGAGCGTCTCGACGACCTCGCCGTCCCGGACGCGCTTCACGGTGTCTGCGATCGGGACGGCCGGCACGACGCCGTCCCACCCCTCGGAGAGCGGAGTCAAGACACGGTCCATTACGTCGGGCGGTAGCAACGGCCGGGCCGCGTCGTGCACGACGACCACGTCGGCGTCCTCGGGCACCTCCTCTAGCGCAATCCGAACGGATTGCGCCCGGGTCGCACCGCCGGTGATACAGGCGCTCACCTTGCCGGCGCCGATCTCCTCCGCGAGCAGGATCGCAGGCTCCTCCCAGGCAGGCGGCGCCGCGACGACGATGGCGTCGACCCACTCGGACTCGTCGAGCCGCCGGAGGCTCTCAGCGAGCAGCGGCAGCTCACCCAGGCGCGCGAACGCCTTCGGCCGGTCCGAGCCGAGCCGCGCGCCGCTGCCTGCTGCGGCGACTACGGCCCAGACAGCCATGTGAGAAGAGCCCTAAGCGGTCGCCGCTGCGGCCGCCTGCCGCTTCGTCGTCTTGCCGCCGTTCGCGGTTCCCGCAAGCACCTCGTCGAGCCACGCCGCAGCGCCGTCCTCGTCGAGGCCCTTGGCGTACATGAGCTCGCTCGCCAGGATCTTCTTCGCCTTCACGAACATCTGCTTCTCGCCCGTGGACAGGCCCTTCTCCTGCTCGCGCAGCGACAGGTTCCGAACCACCTCGGCCAGCTCGAGCACGTCGCCCGTCTTCATCTTGTCGCGGTTGTGCTTGAAGCGGCGGTTCCAGTTCTTCGGCATCTGCGTGCCGTTGCCCGTCAGCGCCTTCAGCACGACCGCGACCATCTCCTCGTCGATGACCTTGCGGAGGCCCACCTTCTCGACGTTCTCGCACGGGACGTTGACGGTCATCTCGTTGTGAAGGATCTTGATCGTGAGGTACTCGCGCTTCTGCCCGAGCACCGCCCGCACCTCCTTCTTTACGACGGTCCCTGCGCCGTGATGCGGATAGACAACCTTGTCGCCGACTTCGTACAAGCCCCTTCCCCCTGTCGTCACGGGTCCCTTGTCATGGAGACGCCGGCGAATAGGTTCGCCGGCGAAAGCAGCCTCTAGTCTAGCAGAAAATCCCTGTTTCCAGGCATTTTTACGTGTCGGGAACAAAGTGCCTGCTTATTCACGATTTCGCCTCGACTAAAGCTGAAGGTACCTGTCGACCAGGTTGTGCTCCTGCAGACGGCGGAGGCCCTCCCGGATTTCGCGTGCGCGCGTAGGCCCGACGCCGTCGACCGACTCCAGCTCGCGCTGGGAGGCGCGCACGATCGCCTCGAGCCCCTCGAAGTCGACCACCACGCGGCGGATGACGGCGTCCGGCAGCCGCGGAATGTGCGAGAGAACTCGGTAGCCGCGCGGCTGGACGGCGTGATCCAGAGGGTTGACCGTCCCCGGGTAACCGAGGATCGCGAGCAGCTCGAACTCGAGCAGCTCGTGGTAGCGGATCTGCGACAGGGCCTCGAGCGCTTCTCGCACGCGCGTCGGCGAGCCGTCGACGTGGTAGTCGAACACGACGGCTGCCTTCTCCACCGGAAGGTCGCCGATCAGCTCCTCGAGCTGCATCCGGATCAGACGGCCCTCGGCGCCGAGCTCGACGCAGTCGCGCTCGACCTCCTTCGCCATCCGGGTCGTCATCTCGGCCCGCTGCAGCACGACGAGCACGTCGTCGAGCACGACGGCGTTCTGGAACTCGAGCGCCGTCAGCCGGGTGAGCACCTGGTCGAGCCGCTCGCGGTAGGTCTGGAGCGTCGCCAGCGCCTGGTTCGTCTTCGCGAGCACGTCCGCGATCTGCTCGAGCTGGTATCGAACGCGGCCGACGAACAGCGTCACCGTCTCGCGCTGTTGTGAGATCGAGATCACGAGCGCGCCGGTCTGCTTGGCCACGCGCTCGGCTGTGCGATGGCGAGTGCCCGTCTCCGACGAGGAGATCGTCGGATCCGGCATGAGCTGGACGTTTGCATACGCGAGCTTCGTGAGCGCCTCGTTGACGACGATCGCGCCGTCCATCTTCGCCAGCTCGTAGAGGAGCTGCGGCGTGAACGGCTGGTCGAGCCGCATGCCCCCGCTGTAGAGGAAGGAGAGCTGCTCGGGGTCGCCGGTGACGATGAGCGCGCCCTCCTTGGCGCGGATGATGTCGTCGATCCCCTGCCGCAGGTCGGTTCCGGGCGCGACCTTCGCGATCGCCTCGAGCAGCTTGGGATCGTCGCGAATGTCGTCCTCGGGTGCGGCGCGCGGGCCACCGAGCGCCCGGGCGGCGTCGCGCTGCTCGCGCCTACTCTGCCTCGTGTCGGTCTCGTCCATCGAGCCCCGCTGCGATCGCTCGGCGGAGCGTGTCCGCGCCCCGTATGCGTAGTTTGCCACGATCTGGCGTACCTGACGGAACGACGACTTCGCGCACGCCGAGCTTCGCGCACTCCTCCAGGCGGCGCTCGGCCTGGGTCGCAGGACGGAGGCGGCCGGTGAGGCCGATCTCGCCGAAGGCGGCAGCCGACGGAAGCACTGGAACGCCCCGGGCGGCTGACGCGATCGCGAGCGCGACGGCGAGGTCGGCGCCCGGCTCGTCGATCCGGACGCCGCCGGCCACATTCACGAACACGTCCGCCTGCGCGAGCGCGACTCCGGCGTGGCGCGAGAGGACGGCGACGATCATCGCCAGCCGCTTCGGGTCGACGCCGGTGCCGACTCGGCGCGGCATCGCGAGGTCGGTAGGGGCGACGAGCGCCTGCACCTCGAGAAGCAGCGGCCGTGTGCCTTCGAGCGCGCACGCGACGGCGGCTCCCGCCTCGCCCTCCGTCGTGCGGCCGAAGAGCTCGGACGGGTCGGGAACGCCGACGAGCCCGCGTGCGGTCATCTCGAAGACGCCGAGCTCGTTCGTCGAGCCGAAGCGGTTCTTCGCGGCGCGCAGGACGCGGTGCTCGCGGTAGCGGTCGCCTTCGAACTGGAGCACGCAGTCGACGAGATGCTCGAGCACGCGAGGCCCTGCGACCGAGCCGTCCTTCGTCACGTGGCCGACGAGGATCGTGGCGACGCCGGATTCCTTGGCGACCCGGAGCAGGCGGCTCGCCGCCTCGCGCACCTGAGCGACCGACCCGGGTGCTGAACCGATCTCGCTCGACCACAGCGTCTGCACGGAGTCGATCACGCAGACCTCGGGCCGCTCGTGCTCGAGGGTGGCGCAGACGGCCTCGAGGTCTGTCGCGGCGAGGATCTCCACTGCCTCCGCGCCGCCGAGACGGGCGGCCCGGAGGCTGACCTGCGCGGCCGACTCCTCTCCTGTCACAAGCAACGCCCGCCGGCTCCTGCTCATCTCCCGCAGTGCGGTCAAGAGCAGGGTCGACTTGCCGACGCCCGGCTCTCCCCCGACGAGCACGAGCGACGCGGGCACGAGCCCCCCGCCGAGCACGCGGTCGAGCTCGGGAACGCCCGTCGCGATGCGCTCGGACTCCTCGGCACGGACGTCGACGAGGCGAAGCGGCGGGGTCGGCGCGGCCGCCCCGAGGACGCCGTCGGCCCGCTCCTCGACGAGTGTGCCGAAGGTCCCGCAGGACGGACACTTGCCGAGCCAACGGCCCGCCGAGTAGCCGCATTCCGTGCACGCGTACTGGACCGCAGCCTTGGCCACCGAAGCCGAGTCTAGGGTCGCCGCCCGACGGCAGTCCGCACGGGATCGTGGCAACTTTGCGCCAAGGCGCTCGCTTGCGACGCCGACACTCAGCACGGCGCGAAGCAAGGCGGCGTCGCGGGCGAAGCCCGCGACCCCTCTTATGCGGCAGCGCAAGCGCCGCCGCGGCCCGTCGTGCGTCTGAAATGACCGGTCGACACAACCGGACACCAACCGATAGGCCTTCACCTTGCACGCAGGCGAGAGGCAGTTCAGAGTCCGCGTCGAACGTGGGCTGGCCGGTCACGCTCACGACAAGGGGGAATTGCATGCCAAACTTCTCCGAGATCTCGAACGGGACGAAGCTGATCCTCGGCGCCGGCGTCCTGCTCCTGATCGACACGTTCTTCGAGTGGCAGAAGGTCGACCTCGGGATCGTGAGCGTCGGCCAGAACGCCTGGCACGGGTTCTGGGGCATCGTCATGGCCCTCGCGCTGATCCTGCTGCTGGCCTGGGTCGTGATCCAGGTGCTGAACGTGAAGCTCAACTTCGAGCTCCCGATCACCGAGGCGTGGCTGACCGTCGGCCTCGGGGTGATCGTGTTCGCGTTCGCGCTCCTGAAGAACCTGATCGACGACTACTCGGCATGGCCGGCCTACCTCGGCGTTGTGCTCGCGGCACTCGTCGCGATCGGCGCGTGGCTGCGGGCGCAGGAGCTGGGCGGCGTGAGCATGGCGCGCACGACAGCGGAGCCGCCGCCGACGCCGCCGAGCCAGCCGGACGTCTAGGCGCCGTTGGACGAGCCGCTCAACGTCTGGGACTACGAGCGGCTCGCGGAGGAACGACTCGACCCGGCCCCCCTCGCCTACTACGCGGGAGGGGCCGGGGACGAGTGGACGCTGCGAGAGAACGTGGCGGCGTTCGAGCGCTGGGTGCTTCGTCCGCGCGTCCTCGTCGACGTCAGCAGCGTGACGACGGCGGCCACCGTCCTCGGAACGGACGTCACGATGCCTGTCCTGGTCGCGCCGACCGCGTTCCAGCGGCTCGCACATCCCGAGGGCGAGACGGCCACGGCGCGGGGAGCGGCGGCAGCCGGGACGATCATGTGCCTGTCGACGTTCTCGACCTCGAGCCCCGCCGACGTGGCCGCGGCCGCTCCCGAAGGCGCGCGCTGGTTCCAGCTCTACTGGCACCCCGACCGCGGCGTGACAAGGTCGCTCGTCGAGCAGGCGGTCGAGCTCGGCTTTCGCGCGATCGCGCTGACCGTCGACCTGCCTCGCCTCGGCCGCCGCGAGCGCGATCTGCGCACGCCGCTCGAGGTTCCGGACGAATACGGCATCGCGGCCTTCGAGTCGGTCCTTGAGCCTGCGCGGATCGCGCCCGAGCTGCTCGACCGGATGGTCGAGGACTCGATCACTTGGCGCGACGTCGAGTGGCTGCGCTCGCTCACCGATCTGCCCCTGCTCGTCAAGGGCATCCTGACCGCGGAGGACGCGCTCCTCGCCTGCGAGCACGGCGCCGTCGCTGTCGTCGTCTCGAACCATGGCGGGAGGCAGCTGGACGGCGTGGCGGCATCGCTTGACGCGCTCCCCGAGGTGGTCGAGGCCGTCGGGGATCGGTGCGAGGTGCTGATGGACGGCGGCGTGCGGCGCGGGACCGACGTGCTCAAGGCGCTCGCGCTAGGCGGGAGGGCCGTGCTCGTCGGCCGGCCCGTCCTGTGGGGACTCGCCGTCGACGGCGCGGAGGGCGTGCGGCGCGTGCTCGAGCTGCTGCGGGCCGAGATCGAGCTCGCCCTCGCGCTCCTCGGCTGCGCGTCGCCCGCAGACGTCTCGCGCGGCCACGTCGGCCGCGCCGCTACTTGACGCTCAGCGAGGTCGTCGCGAAGCGCTCGGCCGAGCCCGCCGCCGCGCGAACTGTGAGCGTGAATGTCCCACGCGCCGTCGTGGCCGTCGTCCGCACGGTGAGCGTCGAGCTTCCCGGCGCGACCACCGACGGTGGGCTGAAGACCGCAGTCGCGCCGGCAGGCAGCCCCGAGGCCGAGAGCGTGACGGAGTCGGCGAACCCCCCTTGGGCCGAGATCGAGACAGCGTACGTTGTCGACCGGCCGCGCTTGACGCTTCGGGAGGACGGCGTCACGCTCACGGCGAAGTCGGGCGTCGCCGTGCCGGCGATGAGCGCCGCGACCTCGCTCCGAACGGACGGAAGCGTCGAGTAGAACGCTCCGCCCGGGCACTCCGTCGCGCCGACGTCTCGGTGCCCCGCGATGTTCGGGAAGACGGCCTGCGTCCCGTTCACGGGGTTGGTGTACAGCGAGGAGCCCTGTGGGTCGATCGCGTGCGTGTCGGCGATCCACGCCAGCAGCCGGTCGAGCGCGTCGCGCGCCGCCGGCGTCGCATCCCGGTTTGTGAGTGTGCCGAGCAGTGCGATCCCGACCGTCCCCGCGTTGTAGCCGTACGCATGCCCGGCGGTGACGCCGTTACCGGCGAGGTCCTCGCCGGTCGGCGACTCGCCGGGGGCGTACACGCGTGAGTACCGACCCTCGTAGATCCGGCCGGCCTCGTCGATCAGGAAGTTGTAGCCGATGTCGCCCCACCCCTGAGTGACAGCGTGGTAGTAGTAGATCGAGCGAACCGTCGCGGCTGGGTCGGGATCGCCGTTCTGGGTCGCGGTGTGGTGGACGATCAGCTTCTGGATCGGCCAAAAGGCGGGGGGCCAGATCTCGTTCCCCGCGCCGTCGAAGCGGAGGCTCTCGTCCGCGCCCCACGCCGAGCGAGGAACGACGACGGCCTGAACGACCGACGCGAGCGCTCGTCCGGCCGCCGGCCCGCGATCGCGGAGCGCCAGGACGGTCAGCCGCTTCAGCCGAACGCTCGTCCACACGCGCACAGCTCGCGCGCCGTTCGCCCGCATCACCGCGCCGAACGTCTCGTCCCTGGCCACCTCGCCGGCCTCGTCCAGCAACACGCGTCGAGGTGGAGAGAACCGCCGCCGATCGGCGCTGAAGGCGACGCGGACGCGGGCGCGAGGGTGTCCCCGCCAGTGGAGCGCAACGTGCGTCGCCGTGCGCGGGAGGATGAAAGTCCGCGAGTGGGCGATGGGCGCCGACAGCGAGTACGCCGCTGCTTCGCCGTCGGCAGCGCCGACGGCGAACCCCGCCGCGGCGAGCACGACGACGATGAGACGAAACGCGAACCCCATCCTCGAGCCGATTAGACCACCCGGCGCGACCGCCGTCAACGCAGACACACGCGAGGCGAGCTCGCCGCGTCCGCGAGGGCCGTGCGGCCGCACGCGGCATAGACTCGCTCCGAGGTGGACTTCGTCCGGCTGACCGTCGTGCGTGATCAGTACGAGGCGGACGTCGTCTGCGCCCTCCTCCGCGCGAACGGCATCGACGCGCGCTCGCGCGCGACCGACGTCTCTCCCGAGGGCTTCGGCGGTTGGCGCGAGGTGCTCGTCGCCGACCGCGATCTGACGGAGGCGCGAGCGCTGCTCGAGGCTCCCGCGGTCTGACCCTGGAGCGCTACTCCTCCTTGGAGCTCTCCTGGTCGGCGTCCGGCGGGTCCGCCGCGTTCTCGGTTGGAGTCCGGGTGTGTCGACCGGTCAGTTCAGACGGACGGCGGGCAGCGCCCGCCGTCCTGAGGGCCGGCGCCGCCGATCGGCGGGCGCGCTACTCCTCTTCGGACGACTCCTCCTCCGCCTCTGGCGGCGCCTCGGGCGGCACCGTGACCTTCTCGGCCGTGACCGTCGGCGGCATCACGACGATGTCGACCTCGGGCTCGCCTTCGAGAGCGTCCGCCTTGCGCCCGACGAGGATGGTGGAGCCGGGCTCGAGCTCGCGGCCGAGCACGAAGTCGGCGAGCGGGTCCTCGATGAAGCGCTGGATCGCGCGCCGTAGGGGGCGCGCTCCCATGGCCGGGTCGTAGCCCTTCTCGACCAAGAGCTCCTTGGCCTCCTCGGTGAGCTCGATCGCGACCTCGTGCGTGCCCATCTGCTCGCGCAGACGCCGCATCATCAGCTCGACGATGGTGAAGATCTCATCCTTCGTGAGCTTGTGGAAGACGATCACCTCGTCGATCCGGTTCAGAAGCTCCGGCCGGAAGACCTTCTTCAGCTCGCTCATGACGCGGTCCTTCATGTCCTCGTAGGAGAGACCGCTCTCGTCGCCCATCGAGAAGCCCAGGCCGACGTTCTTGGAGATCTGGCCCGCGCCCACGTTCGACGTCATGATCACGATCGTGTTGCGGAAGTCGACCTTGCGTCCCTGGGCGTCGGTCAGGCGCCCGTCCTCGAGGATCTGCAGCAGGATGTTGAAGACGTCCGGGTGCGCCTTCTCGATCTCGTCGAGCAGGACGACCGAGTAGGGCTTGCGCCGGACGGCCTCGGTCAGCTGGCCGCCCTCGTCGTAGCCGATGTAGCCTGGAGGCGAGCCGACGAGCCGGGACACGGAGTGCTTCTCCATGTACTCCGACATGTCGACCTGGATCATCGCGTCCTCGTCGCCGAACAGGAACTCGGCGAGCGTGCGCGCCAGCTCGGTCTTGCCGACCCCTGAGGGGCCGAGGAAGATGAAGGAGCCGGTCGGGCGCTTCGGATCCTTGATTCCCGCGCGCGCGCGGCGGATCGACTTCGCCACGGCCACGATCGCCTCGTGCTGGCCGATCACGCGCTTGTGCAGCTCGTCCTCCATGCGGATCAGCTTCTGCGACTCGGCCTCGGTCAGCTTGAACACGGGGATGCCCGTCCACATCGAGACGACGTCGGCGATCTCCTCCTCGCCGATCTCGGGCTGGTGCTCCGCTGCCTCGGACTGGCGCCAGCTCTCCTCGAGCTCGCGCTTCTTCTGCGTCAGCTTCCGCTCCTTGTCCCGGAGCGAGGCGGCCTTCTCGAACTCCTGGGCCTCGATCGCCGCCTCTTTCTCCTTGCGGACCCGGTCGATCTCCTCCTCGAGCTCCCGGTAGCGCGGCGGCGCGCTCATCGAGCGGATGCGCATGCGCGACGCGGCCTCGTCGATGAGGTCGATCGCCTTGTCGGGAAGGTGGCGGTCCTGGATGTAGCGGTCGGAGAGCTCGGCAGCGGCCTCCAGCGCCTCGTCGCTGATCTTGACGCGGTGGTGCGCCTCGTAGCGGTCGCGGAGGCCGCGCAGGATCTGAACCGTGTCGTCGACCGACGGCTCCTCGACGCGGATCTGCTGGAAGCGCCGCTCCAGCGCGGCGTCGCGCTCGAGGTACTTGCGGTATTCGTCGATCGTGGTCGCGCCGATCGTCTGCAGCTCGCCACGCGCCAGCGCGGGCTTCAGGATCGAGGCGGCATCGATCGCGCCCTCGGCGGCGCCCGCTCCGACGAGGTTGTGGAGCTCGTCGATGAACAGGATGATGTCGCCGCGCTGGGTGATCTCCTTCATCACCTTCTTCAGGCGCTCCTCGAACTCGCCGCGGTACTTCGACCCTGCCACGAGCGCGGCCAGGTCGAGGCTGTAGATCTGCTTGCCCTTCAAGAGCTCGGGGACGTTGCCGGCGGCGATCCGCTGCGCGAGCCCCTCGACGACGGCGGTCTTGCCGACGCCGGGCTCGCCGATCAGCACGGGGTTGTTCTTCGTCCGCCGGGAGAGAATCTGCATGATCCGCTCGATCTCGATCTGGCGTCCGACGACCGGGTCGAGCTTTCCCTCGGCGCCGAGCTTCGTGAAGTTGCGCCCGAACTGGTCGAGCAGCTTCGAGCTCTTCTGCTTCTCGCCGGCCGGCGCTCCTCCACCCTGCTGGCGGCGGCCGGGGCCGGAGAGCATGCGGATG
>JBKOYJ010000005.1:0-12373 GCA_046725345.1 Actinomycetota bacterium
CGGAGCGTGGCCGCCGCCGAGCGCAAGGCTTCCGTCGTCTCGGCCTCGACCTCTGTCGGCGAGGAGGTGATGCCGAACCCGGTTCCGCGGGCGTGCGCGAGCTCGCGCACGAGCTCGCTCGTGGTGTTCTTGCGGGCGCTCCCCACGTGCTTGGCGAGCGCGCCGGCCTCCTTGAACGTGTGCAGGAAGCCGCGGTCGCTGAGCGCGACCAGCATCCCGGCCCCCGTTACGCCTTCTGCAGCGTCTCCCACTCCCGCTCCGTGAAGTCCGCCTTGCCAGCCATGCGTGCCTCCGTGGTCCGAATCGACCCTCCGGCTCCGTTGTTCCAGCGGCCGTCAATCTGAACCCCGGTGGACGGCGAGGCGTGCGCTACCTGTCCGCCACCGACTCGGCCGGCGCTGCAGATCCCGTCGGCGGGTCGCGTAGACGCACCGCGAGCTTCAGGCGTACTCTCTCGGGTCGCTGCGAGCGCTCGACGATCTCGCGTCACGCCAGTCGAATGCGAACCTGTCCCGACATCGACGCTACGCGCTCTGCATCGTCAGCCGGGGCGCGCTCCTCGTTGCAGCCAAGCCAGGGAATCCCGAGCGGGTGCTACGTGAGCGCGTCGAGGCGATCATGCTCCGCTACCTCGGCCCATCGTCGCTTCGCGATCGCGAGGTGACGGCCGCGCTGGACGAGGTGATTCGGACGTACGGCGACTCGCGCGAGGAGCTCGCGGCTTCCTCTTCAAGGATGCGCCAGCGAGCGAGCTGGCAGATAGGCTCAGTCTGCTCTTGGCCGATGTGACGACGCCGTCCCGTCTGGCGACGGGTTCGGTCAGAGGTGTTGAACGATTTGGATTGGGTTGCCGTCGGGGTCGGCGATCCAGGCGATCAGCAGACGCCCGAGCCATTTGTGCGGGTCGACCAGAGCGGGGGCACCGTTCGCAGTCAGCTCGGCGAACGCCGTTGCGGTGTCGTCGGTCCAGAGAATGACGGCAGCTCGTTGGCCGTTGGGCACCGGATCCAGGCCGTGGTCCTGGCGTGTGGAGGCAACAGAGGCGATGCCGATCTTGTAGCCGTCCAGCGTGAGGTCGACGTGAGTCGGTTCGCCCTCAGTCGGGACGCGAAAGGTCTCGGTGAAGCCGAGGCTGGAGTAGAACGCGACGGCGCGTCCAATGTTCTCGCTGAACAGGATGACCTGCGGACTACGGAGTGCTGACACGGCCGAAACCGAATCCGCGTCGCCCTGCGTCACGTACTTGAGTCGCTCGCCATCAGTGTGAGCAGCTCGGCGGCCGAGACGAGGCGCACCGCGGCTCGGCTGAGTCATTCCCTCGTCGCTCACGACGTCGTATTGCGGTAAAGGTGGAGTGCGGCGGCGAAGAAGATGATGAAGATGCCGGCGCACCAAGCGAGCGATTGCCAGAGCCACTGGGCTGCGGGGCCGCCTTCGAGAAGTGCGCGAACCGCGGCGACGGTGACGCTCAGTGGTTGATTGCGCGCGAACGGTTGCAGCCAGCCCGGCATGGTGGCGACGGGGACGATCGCGTTGCTCGCGAACATGAGAACGAAGAAGGGGAGGATGCCAGCGATCTGCGCGGTCTCGGGGTCTTTCGTCGCGAGGCCGATCGTGGCGTACATCCACGAGAAGGCGTAACCGAAGGCGATGACGAGTGCCATGCCGGCCAGGATCCTCGGCGCGGTGCTGTGGAAGCGGAAACCAACGAGCAGCCCCAGGCCGACCATGACCGCGAGCGAGAAGAGGCTGCGGCTAAGGTCGGCCAGTGTGCGGCCGGCGAGCACTGCGGAGCGGGCCATCGGCAGGCTGCGGAAGCGGTCGATGATGCCGCTCTTTAGGTCTTGGGCCAGGCCGATCGAGGTCGTCATGCCGCCGATCAGGACCGCCTCGACGAAGATCGCAGGTACGACGAAGTCGACGTAGCGGCCGCCGGGAACCTCGATCGCGCCGCCCAGCACGTAGCGAAAGAGGATGAGGAGGAGCGCCGGCTGAATCGCTGTCACGACGAGCATCAACGGAGTGCGCGCGATGCGCAGCAGGTTTCGCTTTGCGATGCCGGCGGTGTCGCGGAGGGCGAGCCGAAGCGTCATCGGCCGTGGGCGCGTCTCAGGCCGGGCGACGGTGATCTCCGTCGTCATCGACCGGCCGCCTGCGGATTGCTCTCGCCGCCCTCGACGCCGCCGGCTGTGCTGCCTGTGAGTGCCAGGAAGACGTCGTCGAGCGAGGGCCGGCGGATGCCGAGATCGTCGAGAGCGATGTGCTCTCCTTCGAGGCGTCGCCCGGCGGCGAGCAGGACCGTCGTCCCGCCCGCGGTTGGGACACCGACCCGCTGCTGATCCGCGTCGACCACGGGCGACGCTTGGACAAGCTCTGCGAGCAGCGCAGCTGCGCGAGGCAGGTCGGCCGCGTGGGTAACGCGAGCTTCGAGCATGTCGCCCCCTAAGCGCTCCTTCAGCTGGTAGGCGGTGCCGTCGGCGATGACCCTGCCTGTGTCGATGACGACGATACGGTCGGCAAGCCGCTCGGCCTCCTCCATGTACTGCGTCGTGAGCAGGACCGTCGTTCCGGAATCGACGAGTTCCTCGATGAACCGCCAGAGGTCGTTGCGCGTGCGCGGATCGAGACCCGTCGTCGGTTCATCCAGGAAGAGAACCGGGGGTCGCGCGATGAGGCTTGCGCCGATATCGAGCCGGCGGCGCATACCGCCGGAATACGTCTTGACCAGCCGCTCGGCCGCCTCGGCGAGTGCGAAACGCTCGAGCACTTCGTGTGCGCGGCTCCGGTATTCGGCCTTGTCGAGGTGGTACCACAGTCCGACCAGCTCGAGGTTCTCCCGACCGGTCAGAAGCTCGTCGACTGCGGCGTACTGACCGGCCAAACCGATTACGCCGCGCAGCTTGTCGGCGTCGGCGACGACGTCGTAACCGTGGACGTGCGCGCGGCCGCCGTCAGGCTTGAGCAGCGTGCTCAGGATGCGCACCAGCGTCGTCTTGCCCGCGCCGTTCGGGCCGAGCAGCGCGAGCACACTGCCCTTCTCGACCGACAAGCTGACCCCGGCGAGGGCCTGCGTCTGTCCGAAGCGCTTTGCCACTTCTTCTACCTCGATCATCGGCGCCAGCATCGACACCGGTCATTGTGCTTCGAGCAAGGCGCTTCACGGATCACAGGCGTCCGTCCGCGGCCAGCACGGCGAAGTCGGTACGTTGGTAGAGGTCGCGCGCGCTTTCGATTACCTGGAGGTAGTTGGTGCGCCCGTGCAGCGGCCGTCGAGGTCGTCAGGCACGCAGACCGGTACGGCTCGCGCCTGTCGGCGCGCGCCGCATTTCCTAGCGACTAGCGCGTCCAGTCTGCGAGAAAGGGTTCCCCCGGGACGTGAACCGACCTCAGGCCGGAGCCGTCTCGCCGGACGAGGAAGATCCGGGTGGCGGTGAACAGCACGTGCCCGCCGCGCTTCGACCACACCGGACGCTCACCGAGCCGTCTCGTGAGGAGATGCTGGCCCGAGCCGTTGGAACCGGCGAGCCAGATGCGGTTGTAGTTCGCCGGTGCGCCTCGGCTCGAGCCGTAGGCGATCGTCCTCCCGTCCGGCGACCAGGCGGGACCCTGCTCGGTCGCCCCTGAAGCGATCAGCGGCCTCGCTCCCGACCCATCCGCGTTCATGACCCAGATGTCCCAGTTCTTGGAGCCAAAGGTGATGTGGTCGAACGCGATCTTCCTTCCGTCGGGCGACCAGGCCGGGTACTCGCCGTAGACCCCGCTCAGCCGCCTGCGGCCCGACCCGTCCGGACGCATGACCCAGATCGTGGCCTTCCCAGCTCGAACCGAGCCGAAGGCAATTCTCCTGCCGTCGGGCGACCAGGCTGGCGAGTAGTCCAGGCCTCGCCGCCTCGTCAGATTCCGCTGCTGCGACCCGTCGGCGTTCATCACGTAGATCTGGCCCGACTGCTCGTCCTCGTGGCGGTATGCGATCCGTCGTCCGTCAGGCGACCACGAGGGATCGAAATCCGCCGCTGGATCGTCGGTCAGGCGCACGAGACCGGAGCCGTCGGCATTGACGGCGTAGATGTCCTCGTGCGTAGGGCTCCCCATCGAGAAGGCAATGCGTCCCGTGGGCGCGTTCGTGGCGCCGGCGGCCGGCAGCGCCGCGACGGCGGCGAGGGCGAATCCGAGGACGGTGAGAAGTCGAACCAGTCTGGTCTCAAGCACCTATCCGCCTCTACACCGCGAAACGCGTCGCGGTTCCTCCGCGCGCTCGGCGCTACGGTCTGTCAGGTGACGGCGTCGCCGCCCGTGACGGCGGCGTGGGGTTCGGCCTCGTCGTCGGGGATGCGGGTGTACTCCATGACCCAGTTGGTTTCCCAACTGCTTCCGCCGTCCTCAGAGAACGCCTGCTCCCACCGCGGTGTCGGTCCGCGCGTCCAGATGAACCGCACCAGGATCGGCCGGCCGTTGAACACGTCTTCGGCTTCGAAGACGCCGCGGTCGCCGTCGAAGCGGCCGACAACAGGTGCGTCGAGGACCGGGTTGTTCTTGCCTGCCCACCAGATCGACCAGAGGCCCGTCCTCGGATCGAACAGGCGCAGGGTGGTTCCGACGAGCCCATCGCCCCAGTCGGCTCGAAAGGCGTCGCCGTTCGCGTAACCGTCGAGCAGTGGCCAGGCGGTGAGGGTCGCTTCGAACTCGACCCATTCGTCGCATCCGGCCAACCGCTCCTTGAGCATACGGCTTCGCACCGACCACCGGCCCATCAGAAAGTCAAAATCGTGCCGTCCCGCGTGCTCGTCCAATCTCTTGGCTCCTTCGTCCTCGTACCTCAAGTGAGCGCCGAGACGGTAGCGCGGAAGTAGGTCTGGTCTCGCCCGCTATGCGTGCTTGACTGGAGGTGCGTTCGCCGACAAGCGCGGTTGTTGGCACTACTCGAGAGTAGACGGCGTAGAGCCGGCCGCCGACCCCCCTTGACGGTCTGGACGTGTCCGGGCCCTGGGGATGAGCGTCCGCCACCCGGTCGGCGCGGTCAGGGGTGGGTGCCACGCAGAGACGGCCGCGCGGCGCGTCGAGGTCGGTGTGGACGAGCAGCGTGTCGCCGATCACCTGCACGTGGTCACAGAGCGCATGTCCGGCGCGACCGGCACGAACGCGGTCGGCGAGGCGCAGCAGGTAGACGACGTTCGCGTGGACGAAGTCCCACTTGTAGAGCACGGCGAAGCGCCCGCACTCGCTGATCTCGACGGAGCACCCGTACTACTTGACCTCGTCGTCGCCGAAGATCCGGCGGGCAGGCGCCGTCCAAGGCCGGGT
This sequence comes from Actinomycetota bacterium, assembly GCA_046725345.1. Classification (GTDB taxonomy): domain Bacteria; phylum Actinomycetota; class Thermoleophilia; order Gaiellales; family Gaiellaceae; genus JBKOYJ01. Next base: position 5,302 of record JBKOYJ010000005.1, read on the forward strand.
TCAGCACCGCGGTGGCCTAGGGGCAGTCAGCCCGGCGAGCACGAGTCGTCGCCTTCGGCGACGCCCGGGAGCTTGCCGAGAATCTCGGCGATCGCGTCGATCTCGTCGGGCTCGCAGTGCTCTTCGAACAGCGCCTGGATCGAGGCTCTGTGGCCGCCCGATGCCGCCATGAGCTTGTCGCGGCCGGCCTTCGTGAGCTGTGCGTAGGTCACGCGCAGGTCGCTCGCGCAGGCCGCTCGCTCGACAAGCCCTGCATCCTCGAGTCCCTGGAGGAGGCGGGTGATGCCGGACGGCGTCAGCATCAGGCTCCGGGCGAGGTCCACGCGCTTCAGTCGCCCGCCCTCGGCGCGGGACAGCACGAGCAGCGCCTCGTAGTCGCTGATCGTCAGTCCGTGCTCCTCCTGAAGCTCGGCGCTCAGCAACCTCGTCGCCGAGGAGTAGGCGCGCAGCAGCCTCGTCCAGGCCCTCACGGCCGGCTGAGTCGCTTGCTCCGTCAACGTTTGCGTCATCAAGGAATAATGGTACAGTTGTTTGCGTACTCAATAGTACACGACTCAACGAAAGGAATAAAGCCCATGAGCAGCACGAGTCTGACCGTCGCCCCGGCCGGTACCTGGAGCATGGACCCCGTCCATTCGCGGGTCGACTTCGAGGTTCGCTACCTCGCCGGAACGTTCAAGGGCGAGTTCCACGAGATCGGGGCCGAGCTGAACGTCGACGGCGAGCGCGCGTCGCTCGAGGGCACGGCGAAGGTCGCGAGTGTGGACGTGAAGGACGAGAACCTGGCCGCCCACCTCCAGTCACCCGACTTCTTCGACGCCGAGCGGTACCCGGAGCTTCGCTTCGCGGCCGAGGACATCCGCCTCGAGGGCGACGGCAAGGTCTTCGTGGACGGCGAGCTGACGATCAAGGGCGTCACCCGGCCGGTCACGGTCACCGGCACGGCGACTGCGCCGATCGTCGACGCGTACGGAAACGACCGCATCGGCCTCGAGCTGAGCACGAGCGTCGACCGCACCGAGTTCGGCGTCGACTGGAACCAGCCGCTCCCGAGCGGCGACCCGGCGCTCGCCAACGACGTCACCATCCTCGCCGAGCTGCAGTTCGTGAAGCCCCGGGAGGCGTAACGAGCCAGTGACGCGGATCCTGGGCATCTCCGGCAGCCTTCGCCGCGACTCGCACAACACGAGCCTGTTGCGCGCCGCGGCGGAGGCCGCGGCCCCGGACGTCGAGCTCGAGCTCTACGACGGCCTCAAGGAGGTTCCGCCGTACGACGAGGACGACGATGTCCACCCCCGCCCGGCGAGCGTCGCACGCCTGACATCGGCGATCGCCGACGCGGATGCGGTGCTGTTCGCCACCCCGGAGTACAACTCGTCGATCCCGGGCCAGCTGAAGAACGCGATCGACTGGATCTCGCGGCCGGTCATGACGAACGTGCTGCGGAACAAGCCCGTGGCCGTGCTCGGCGCGAGCACCGGCGCCTTCGGGGCGGTCTGGGCCCAAGCCGAGCTGCGGAAGGTGCTGGCGTCGCTCGGCGCGCGGGTACTGGACCTCGAGCTTCCCGTCCCACATGCCCATACGCGCTTCCGCGAGGGCGAGCTGACCGACGAGGAGATCGAGGCCCGCCTTGCCGAGGCGCTCGAGACGCTGGCGGACGAAGCTCGCCGAAGGGAACGCGTGAAGGAGGTCGCCTGATGCGGATCGACGCCTCCGCGACGGCGATCACGTGGCTCCCCTTCGAGGCGCTCGACCGGATCCGCGCCGTCCCGCTCGAGCTCGCCGTCGCGCACTACGACGAACCTCCGCCCGAGGTGGTTCCGGACCTCGACGAGCTCCGGCGCCGCGATGCGTTCCGCGAGGCCAACGAGCTCCGAGCCTGGATCGAGGTCGACGGCGGCGAGATCGTCGACTACGGCCAGAGCGGCAGGAGCTTGATCGGCGACGGGCCGGAGCTCGAGGCGCAGCAGGTCTCTTTCGCCGCCGTCGAGTTCCCGGTGATCCAGCCCCAGCCGGAGGTCGGGGACGGCTGGGTCCGGTTCACGCAGACGGTCGGTGGCAGGATCGGCCTGCCTGCGCTCAGACCTGTCGTCGGCCGGCCCTACTTCCATGTCGGCGCGATCTCCGCTTGGACGACCGTCGAGCTCCTGATGCAGACGGACGGAACGGCGGAGACCAGTCTCGTCGCTGCGAGCCCGTTTCCCCGCCATTCGCTCTACGGGGCGGACCGTCGGCTCGTCGATGTCTTCGGCGCGGTGGACTTCGAGCTCGGCGACGGAACGCCGTGGGGGGACGAGGGCACGCCGGCCTTTGCCGCCGCCGTCGAGTCGGAGCTCGAGCGCAGGCTCGCGAGCTGGATCCTCCGCGACGGTGGGAAGCTCGTTCGGCGTCGCGTCGCTCGCGGCGAGACGCTCGTCGAGCAGGGGAAGCCCGGTGGCGACCTCTTCGTACTCCTAGACGGGGTTTTCGACGTCGAGATCGACGGCGAGGTGGTCGCGCAGGTCGGCTCGGGCGCGATCCTCGGCGAGCGCGCGGTGCTCGGGGACGGGCGTCGTACCGCGACCCTTCGCGCGGTCCGCTCGTCGCGCGTTGCGGTGATCGATTCGCGCGAGATCAGCAGGCCGGAGCTCGCCGAGATCTCAGCGTCGCGCACGCGCTAGGTGTCGGTCGAGACGTCGTGGCTGTGGCTTCCCGCGAGTCGGGCGGCGCGCGTGGCCAGGTATCGCTGTTCGGAGAGGTTGGTCGTGTGATTAGCCGCGGCGCGATAGTGCGCCAGCGCGGCTTCGGTGTCGCCGGCCATCTCCAGCAGATGCGCACGGACCGCGTCGAGCCGGTAGTGACCGGCGAGCCGTTCGTCGACCGCGTCGAGGAGGGCCAAGCCGGAGGAGGGGCCGTCGGCCATGGCGGCCGCGACGGCACGGTTGAGCGTGACGACCGGGTTGCCGGTCATCTGCTCCAACAACCCGTACAGAGCGAGGATCTGTCGCCAATCCGTGTCGTCGGCTTGGCGAGCCCGGTCGTGCACCGCGGCGATGGCGGCCTGGAGCTGGTACTCGCCAACCGCCCCCTTTCCCACCACGCGATTGATCAAGGCAAGCCCCTCGGCGATCCGCGCATGATCCCAGAGCGTTCGATCCTGTTCTGCCAGCGGGACCAGCTCGCCTGCGGCGTTCGTTCGCGCGCGGCGTCTGGCATCGATCAGCAGCATGAGAGCGAGCAGTCCGGTGACCTCGCCGTCGTCGGGAAGCATCCGCTGCAGCATCCTGGTCAGCCGGATCGCCTCCTCCGACAGCTCGGTGCGGTGCAACGCCCATCCGGTGCTGCTTGCGTATCCCTCGTTGAAGATCAGGTACAGCACGTGCAGCACCGTGCGCAGCCTCGCCGCCTGCTCCTCGCCTGTCGGCATGGCGAACGGCACGCCCGAGGCCTTGATGCGCTGCTTCGCCCTCGCGATGCGCTGCGCCATCGTCGCCTCGTCCACGAGGAACGCGTTCGCGATCTCGGCCGTGGTGAGTCCGCCGACCGCGCGTAGCGTCAGTGCGATCGCCGAGGCCGCGGTCAGCGCCGGATGGCAGCACATGAACAGCACGGTCAACGTGTCGTCGCGATCAGAGACCTCCGGGGTCGACGTCTCCCGCAGCAGCGCCAGGCTCTCGCGTTGTCTCCGGGACCGCTCGCTTCGCCGCTGGTCGATCATCCGCCGCTCGGCGGTCTGAATCAGCCAGCCGCGCGGCTTCGTGGGAACACCATCGCGCGGCCAGTGCAAGGCGGCCGCCAGCAGCGCCTCCTGGACGGCGTCCTCGGCAGCGTCGAAGTCGCCATACCTGCGAGCGAGCGCGCCGAGGACCTGCGGCGCCAGTTCGCGCAGCAGGTCCTCGACGGCGGGCGGCACGTTCAGTGCTCGCCGCCTACCTGCTGAAGGAATGCGTCCATCTCGGCGGCGTCGGACGGAGCTTGTTCCATCACCTGCCGCACCTGGATCGGCTGTTGCAACGCAACTCCGCGCGGTCCGGGCACGGCCGAGAGCTTCGCGGCGATCTCGATCGCACGCGCCTCCGACTCCACGTCCACGATCTGGTAGCCGGCCAGCCACTCCTTGAACTCCTGGAAAGGCCCGTCCGTGATCACGGGCGCGGTCGCGCCGTCGGAGGTCACGATCTTCGCCAGGTCGGGCCCGGTCAGGACCTCGGATTCGACCAGCTCGCCGCTTTCGACCAGAACCTGGTGAAGGGCCTTGTAGTAGTCCAGGTGCGCCGTGATCTCCTCCGGCTTCCACTCCTCCATGGGCGTTTCGACGACGCCTCCCTCGAAGTTGACCGCGAGCAGGTATCTGGTCATCTGACTCCTCCTCTCTGGGCGGTGTGCCCAACTTGGCACTGTCACCATTAGAACGGAGCACATCGTCCGTTCTCGACATCTCGTGAATGGAGTGCCGGTCATCACGGACGAGATCCGCGCGAAGGCGCGTGCCGCGGCAGCGCTCTTCGAGCGGGCGGTTACCCCGCGTGGCGAGCCCTACATGCGCCTCGTCAACGGGGCGCCACGCGCGCTCCGATTCCTGTTCGAGTCGGTCTCGTGGCCGCCGTGCCAGCCGACGGGTCCTCGACGCGAGAGGAGAATCGTGCGTACGAGCCGCGATCGGCGCTGCAGCCACTGTGGCTATGGCGTAGCGACGGCAGCCGTCCCGGACCTGTGTCCGTCGTGCGGCGCCTCCGTGTGACGCCCGTCGAGCGCCGCTCCGAGTGGGAGTTGGACAGCGCGTGAGCACGACGTGAGACTTGCCGTGTGCTGATCGCGCAGCTTTCGGACGTGCACGTCGGCGGCAGCCGCTACCGCGAGCACCTGCTGCAAACGGCGATTGCCGAGATCAACGCGGCGGAACCGGATCTCGTCGTCGTCGCCGGCGATCTCACCGACGACGGATATCCGGATCAATATCCGGTTGCGAAGCGAGAGCTGTCACAGCTCGCCTGCTCGCACGTCGTGCGGGTGCCCGGAAATCACGACGCCCGCAACGTCGGGTACCTCCACTACGAGGACACCTTCGGCGCGCGCGACTCGCGTCTTCGGCTGGAGCTCGACGGCGTCGAGCTCGCGGTTGTGGCGGTCGACTCGACGAAGCCCGATCTCGACGAGGGTGAAATAGGACGCGAGCACTACGGGTGGATCACGGAGGGCTTTGCGGGAGAGGCCGACCTGCGTGTCTTCGTCTGCCATCACCACCTCGTTCCGGTTCCGGGCACCGGCCGCGAGCGCAACCAGGTTCGAGACGCGGGTGACGTGCTCTCGCTGCTTCGCCAGCACAGCGTCGACCTCGTGCTCTCGGGGCACCGTCACGTTCCCTACGTCTGGCCGATCGCCGGCATGCTGCTCGTGCACTCCGGCACCGTCGCGACACTGCGGACGCGCGGCTTCCCGCACCCCGCCTACAACCTGATTCGCGTCGCGCGGAACCGCGTCGCGGTCGAGTTGTGTATCCCCGCCGGCGAGCGCCAGAGCCTGGGCGAGTATCCGCGTGACTGGCCGGAGGAGCTCTCGGGCCGGCTCGCCGATCCCCTCGCTCGCGCGCAGCGCGGGCTGTCGCTCGCCGACGACGAGGATACCCCCGTGCAGGAAGGCCCTTGAGGGAGAATGGTGAGTCCTCCGCTGTGATGGCATCGCCCACAGATCGGCCCAAGGACGCGAGCGCCCCGCCGGCGCCGCGCGGATCGTCGCCGACCTCTCCCCAGCCGTCTCGCTTCCGCCCGAGCAGCAGGTGGATCCTCTTCGCCCTCGCGCTGCTCGCCCTGAACTTCTACCTCGGTTCGCGGGCGACGCAGCCGCCGTCACGCGTTCGCGTCCCGTACAGCCCGTTCTTCCTGAAGCAGGTGACCGCCGGCAACGTCAAGGAGATCACGTCGAAGGGCACCGCGATCCAGGGCACGTTCACACACGAGGAGCGGTACGCGGGGTCGAAACCGACGAAGTTGTTCAAGACGGAGGTTCCCGCCTTCGCGGACACCGACGCCCTCTCGCAGCTCTTGCAGCGGCACAACGTGACCGTGAACGCGCAGCCGCTCGACACCGGAGGTCCCTGGTGGCAGTCTCTCCTGCTCGGCTTCGGGCCGACGATCCTCTTCATCCTCCTGCTCTTCTGGCTGATGCGCCGCGTGGGCAACGTCCAGAACGTCCTCGGCTCGTTCGGCCGTTCTCGCGCCCGTCGCTATCAGCCGTCCGGAGACAAGGTCACGTTCGCCGACGTCGCGGGAATCGACGAGGCGAAGGAGGAGTTGAGCGAGGTCGTCGACTTCCTGCGTCGTCCGGAAAAGTACCGGCGGCTCGGCGGCCGGATACCTCGAGGCGTGCTCCTCTCCGGCCCGCCCGGAACCGGGAAGACGCTGCTCGCACGCGCAGTGGCGGGTGAGGCCGACGTCCCCTTCTTCTCGCTGGCGGCCTCGGAGTTCGTCGAGGCGATCGTCGGCGTCGGCGCCTCGCGCGTGCGCGACCTCTTCACACAGGCGAAGGAGGCCGCGCCCGCGATCGTGTTCATCGACGAGCTCGACGCGATCGGCCGGTCGCGCACGTCCGGTGTCGCCGGCTTCAGCGGCGGCAACGACGAGCGCGAGCAGACACTGAACCAGATCCTGACCGAGATGGACGGGTTCGATTCGTCCACCCACGTGATCGTGATCGGCGCGACCAACCGGCCCGACGTGCTCGACCAGGCCCTGCTTCGCCCCGGCCGCTTCGACCGGCGGGTCGCCGTGCAGCCGCCCGACCGCTCCGGCCGCGAGGCGATCCTGAAGGTGCACGTGCGCGGGGTCCCCCTCGGCCCCGACGTCGACCTCGGCCGGATCGCGGCGACGACTCCCGGCATGGTCGGGGCCGACCTCGCGAATCTCGTCAACGAGGCGGCGCTCTTGGCGGCGCGGCGGAGCCACGACGTCGTGGGCGAATCCGACTTCACCGACGCGCTCGAGCGGATCGTGCTCGGCGCGGAGCGGCAGGTGATGATGACCCCGGAGGACCGCCGCCGCACCGCGTACCACGAAGGGGGTCACGCGATCGTCGGCATGCTCACCGAGGGCGCCGA
>JBKOYJ010000102.1:0-16444 GCA_046725345.1 Actinomycetota bacterium
AGCGCGCGAGCGTGACCTTCGTCAGGCGAGCGGGGCGATCTGGGTCGAGCCCCTTCGCCCGGGCGACGGCCCACGCGAACAGCTGGCCCGGAACGACGGAGAGCAGAGGGGCGAGCAGCGGCGAGCCGGGATTCGGGACCCGGAGCACGTAGTCGGCGCCGGGCACCGCGTCTGCCGCCGTCCCGCTCACGATCAGCGTCGCGCCGGTCTCTCGAACCCGCGCGGCGGCCTCGAGCACGGCGGAGAGCGTGCCGTCGTCGGACGCGATCGCCCACACGGGGAACAGCGGGTCGAGCGCAGCGAGAGGCCCGTGCGCGAGATCGGTGGCCGTCATCGGCTCTGCCGCGATCCGGCACGTTTCGAGCAGCTTCAGCGAGATCTCGCGTGCGGTCGCGAACTCCGCCCCCCGGCCGGTGACGAACATCCGGCCGGTGAACGTGAAGGGGACCGCCATCGCGGCCACGCGTGCCTCCAGCGCAGGGATCATGTCCTCGAGGCGCGCGGCGACCGAACGCAGCTCTGCCGCGACCCGTCGCCCTCGTCCCGCCACGTGGCCGGCGAGGAGCGCAAGGCCCGCCACCTGGTTCAGGTACGTCTTGGTCGCGGCGATCGCGTGCTCCTGTCCCGCGGCCAGCGGCAGGACGAGCTCCGCGGCCTCGGCGAGCTCCGAATCCGATTCGTTGGTGAGTGCGATCGTGAGCGCGCCGGCCGCGCGTGCGCGCTCGACGTACTCGAGCACGTCTGGCGTCTGCCCGGACTGCGACAGCCCGATCACGACCGAAGCGGCCATGTCGACCGCGGTCCCGTAGTGGACGGTGAGCGTGATCGAGTCCCGCAGCGCCGTCCAGCGGGGGAGGAGCCCGAAAGCGTAGACGCCGTAGGAGGCGGCGTTGTCGGACGACCCGTGGCCGACCATGCGGACGACCGCGGGGCGGCGCTCGCGCACTGCGGCGGCGACGCGAGCGTACTCGGCGTCCCGCTCGAGCAGGCGCGCGAGCGCTTCGGGCTGCTCGCGGATCTCCCCGAGCAGCTGCGCACCCGCCGCGGCTTGCGCGGCCGGCGCCTGCAGCCGCGCCGGCTCAGGCGACGACACGCGCTTCGCCTCCGACGAGGACGCGCTCGATCTCGAGGTTGTCGTCGAGCACGACAATGTCCGCGGAGAGGCCGCGCCCGACGCGGCCGAGCGAGCGAACACCGAGGACCGTGGCCGGCGTCGCGCTCGCCGCCTCGACGGCCTCCCCCAGCGAGACGCCGAGCGCATGCAGGTTGCGGACCGCTTCGATCATCGTCAGCGCGCTTCCGGCCAGAACGCCCGCCGGCCCGCTCACGACGCCGTCGCGAACGTCGACGTCGAACCCGCCGAGGCTGTAGGAGCCGTCGATCATCCCGGCGCCGGCGATCGCGTCGGTGACGAGCGCGATCCGACGTGCGGCGGCGCGCCAGACGACCTTGGCCGTCTCCGGCGCGAGATGGACGCCGTCGAGGATGATCTGGACGACCACGTCGTCGCGTGCCAGCGCGGCCCCGATGATCCCGGGGTCGCGGTGACGGAACGGCCGCATCGCGTTGAACAGGTGAGTGACCGTGCGGACGCCGCGATCGAAGGCGGCGTTCGCCTCGTCGGCGGTCGCGTCGCTGTGGCCGCAGGAGACCACTACGCCGCGCGTCTGCAACAGGTCGATGAGATCGTCAGCGCCGGGAAGCTCGGGAGCGAGGGTTACGAGGCGCACGGGCCCGGCGTCGAGCAGGCGTTCGAGCAGCTCGCGGTCGGGGTCGCGACGCGCCTCCGCAGGATGGGTCCCCATGCGTGCCGGCGCGAGGAACGGCCCTTCGAGGTGGACGCCCGGCACGCGGGGCCCATCGCCGTCTCGTGGCACCTCTGCCAGGGCTGCGACGAGGTCCTCCTCAGCCGCCGTGATAAGCGTCGGCAGGTAGGCCGTCACGCCCGTCTCGAGCAGCGCCTCGCCGGCGAGCCGGTACCCGCCTCTGTCTGCGTCGAGGAAGTCGACGCCTCCGAAGCCGTTGACCTGGAGGTCGATGAAGCCGGGGACGGCGATGCCGCGGCCGTTCGCCGACGGGAGTCCGTACTCGACGACGGCCCCGTCGGCGACCTCGACGTCGCCGGAAACGAGCCGGCGCCCAACGAGCGCCGCTTCGACCCCGAGTCTCACGGGCCGACCGCTCGTCGCACGTCTCCGCCCGAAGCGGCGAGGCGCGAGCGCGCGGTGCCGGCATCCACGCCGGCGAGCAGGGACACGATCGCGACCTTGGCGTTCCCGTCGGCCGCAGCGAGCGCCTGCTCGACTGCCTCGGGGCTCGCGCCGGTCGCCGCTACAGCGGCGCGGCGAGCTCGCGCCCGCAGCTTCTCGTTCGTGCCGGCGACGTCGACCATGAGCCCGGCGAACGTCTTCCCCAGCCGGATCATCGAGAGCGTCGAGATCGTGTTCAGCACCAGCTTCTGCGCCGTGCCTGCCTTCAGCCGGGTCGATCCGGCGACGAACTCCGGGCCGACGACGACCCGAATCTCGTGCGCGCTGACGCGCGCGAGCTCGGCGTCGGGGACCGAGACGACGCAAGCCGTGACGGCGCCGGCAGCGGCGGCCTCGCGCACAGCGCCCAGCACGTATGGCGTCCGGCCGCTCGCGCTCACCCCGATTACCGCATCCGAATCCGTTACGCCGAGCCCGCGCATCGCAGTCGCGCCTGCCTCGGCGTCGTCCTCTGCCGCGTCCCGCTCGGCGGCCGCTGCGAGCGCATCGCCCGCGACGAGCGCGACGACCTGTCCAGGCTCGGTCGAGAAGGTCGATTCGCACTCTTCGGCGTCGAGCGCCGCGAGGCGGCCCGACGTCCCGGCCCCCACGTAGACGAGCCGGCCGCCGCGCGAGAGCCGGCCGACGACGGCGTCGACGACCTCCGCGATCGCATCCGCGGCGGAGCCGACGACCGGTGGAACGGTCGCGTCCTCGCGGTTCATCGCCTCGACGAGCGCGCGTGTCGAGGTGGACTCCTCGCTTGACGCCTGCTCGCGTCGCGCCTCGGTCACCAGCCGGTCGAGGCTGTCCGCCGCCATGGGGCGGAGTTTACGTCGCGGTACGGTGTTGGTCAATACCAGTTGTCGCCGGCCTCGGAAGTTGGTATTGCTATGCACACCGTGGCGCGGATCGAGCTCGAAGGAGTGACGAAGGTCTTCTCCGGCGGCGTCGTGGCCGTCGACGACGTCGACCTCCAGGTCGAGGACGGCGAGTTCCTCGTGCTCGTCGGCCCGTCCGGGTGCGGGAAGTCGACGCTGCTTCGGATCGTCGCGGGCCTCGACGAGCCGACCGACGGTCGCGTCCTCATCGACGGGCGGGACGTCACCGACAGCGCCCCGCGCCGGCGCGATCTCGCGATGGTCTTCCAGACGTATGCGCTGTATCCGCACATGTCCGTGCGGCAGAACCTCGGCTACGGCCTCAGGGTGCGGCGGACGTCGAAGGCCGAGCTGAGGCGGCGGGTCGAGGAGGTCGCGGCGATGCTCGGCCTCGAGGACCTGCTCGATCGGCGCCCCGCGCAGCTGTCGGGCGGGCAGCGACAGCGCGTGGCGATGGGGCGCGCGATCGTCCGCGAACCGAAGGCATTCCTGATGGACGAGCCGCTCTCGAACCTCGACGCGAAGCTCCGCGTCGGCATGCGCGCGTCGCTGACGCAGCTGCACGAGCGGCTCGGCGTCACCACGCTCTACGTCACGCACGACCAGGTGGAGGCGATGACGCTCGGCCGGCGCGTGGCTGTCGTCCGCGATGGGCGGATCCTGCAGGTCGACACGCCGCAGCGCCTGTATCGACAACCGCGAGACGTCTTCTGCGCTGCGTTCATCGGCTCGCCGTCGATGAACCTCGTCGAGGCGACCGTCGACGGCCCCCACGTCGTCTTCGGGCAGTTCCGCGTGCCGCTCGCCGCCGACCGCCGGCCGCCGCTCGCCGACGGGTCGCGCGTCGTCCTAGGCATTCGCCCCGAGAGCTTCGACGACGCGGCCTTCGCTCCGTCCGACGCCCCACGGCTCGACGTGACCGTCGACGTGCTCGAGGAGCTGGGCTCGGACGCCCAGGTCTTCTTCCGCGTCGACGCGCCGCGGGTCTCCGTTGAGAGTCTCGAGGGCTCTCGCGACGACGAGACCGCGATCCTGGGCGGCGGCACGCTGTTCACCGCGAGGGTCGACGCCCGGACGCGCGCGGAGAGAAGCGGCTCCCTGACGCTCGCCGTCGACCCGGAGCGGTTCCACTTCTTCGACCTCGAGACGGGCGCGAACCTGCTCGAGACGCCCGCGCCCGGCGAGTGGGACGCCGCCGAGGCGGAGCAGCCCGCGGCGACCCCGTCGGCGTGACGAAGCAGCGCCAGACCCGCGAGCACGTGCTCGAGCTGATCGGGCGGCTGAGCGTCGGCGACGCGATCCCACCCGAGCGACAGCTGAGCGTTGAGCTCGGCGTCTCCCGGCTGACGCTGCGGGCCGCGCTAGAGGAGCTCGTTCGCGAGGGATACCTGGTGCGCCGCCGCGGCGCCGGCACGTTCGTCAGCGAGCCGAAGATCGCCCAGGAGCTGACGATGACCTCCTTCACCGAGGACATGCGCCGGCGCGGGCTGGCGGCGGCGAGCCGGACGCTCGAGCTGCGCGTGACCCAGGCAGGGGCGCTCTTCGGACGCCTCTTCCACGTCTCTCCGTCGGAGCCGATCCTGGTGGCCAAGCGGCTGCGCCTCGCTGACTCCGAGACGATGGCGATCGAGACCCTGCACGTCCGGGAGGCGCTCGTTCCGAAGCTGTCCGCACGCGACCTCGAGGAGCACTCCTTCTACGACTTGCTCCACGACCGCTACGGCGTCGTGCTCGTGAGCGGGGTGCAGACGATCGAGCCCACGGTCACGAACGAGGAGGAATCGGTGGCGCTCGGGGTGCCGCTCCACTCGCCTGCGTTCCTGTTCGAGCGGACGACGCGTGGGGAGAGCGGCGACGTGGTCGAGTTCGTCCGTTCGATCTATCGCGGCGACCGCTACCGCGTCGTCACGGAGCTGAGCCGCGACGATCTGGGTCAGCAGGCCGCGCCGAGGCTCGTCGAGGTCCCGCGAGACGAGCTCACGGCAACGTCGCGCACGCGAGATTGGTCTTGACTTTTAGGAACCGCTATGCGAGTCTCCCGCCGTGGGGCCGTTGGTATGTACCAAAGTGGTCGGCGGGACAGGCGAGCCAGACGGCCCGGCGGGCATGAACCGTCCCGCGGCCGACCGCAACGCGTCTCTCGTGGAGGTTTGTCGATGAAGGCACGCACCATCGTCGCCGTCGCGCTCGCGACGGCCGTCGCGGTGGCCGCCGCGACCGCAGCCGGCGGAACAGCGAGGACGGCGAGCACGAGCCGTGCCGCCGCCGGCGGAATTACCGTTTGGCTGCAGAACGACGCGCAGAAGGGGTGGCCGGAGGTCGTGGCCGCCGCCACGCGCGCGTTCCAGAAGAAGCACCCCGGCGTCTCGGTCGACGTCCAGTACCAGACCTGGGGCGACCACCTGACCAAGTTCGACGCCTCGCTCGCGGGCGGCAACGCTCCGGACGTCATCGAGATGGGGAACACCGAGACGTTCAAGTACATGGCCGCCCGGGCGCTCGCGCCCTTGAACGCCAAGAAGTACCCGAACTCGAAGACGTGGCTCGCCGCGCTCAAGACCTCGTGCACCTTCGGGGGCAAGCTCTTCTGCGTGCCCTACTACGCCGGCGCACGCGCGGTGATCTATCGCAAGGACTACTACCGCAAGGCCGGCATCAAGGGGACGCCGCGCTCGCTCGCCGCGTTCGTGGCGGGCGGCAAGAAGCTGATGAAGAAGTACGGCAAGGACCGGGACTTCTCGGCGATGTACTTCCCCGGCCGGAACTGGTATGCGTCGATGGCGTTCGTCTACGACTACGGCGGGGCGATCGCCCGCCTCAAGAAGGGCCGCTGGCAGGGGACCCTCGACTCGCCGCAGGCGATCCACGGTCTCACTGTCCTGAAGAGCGTCGTCTTCTCGCTCTCGCGTGCGCCGAAGACGGTCGACGAGGCGCATCCGTACCCGAGCATCCCGATGGCCCGTGGGAAGGTCGCGTCGTTCATCGGGAACGGCTGGGAATGGCCGTACACGCTCGACCCGAAGGTCGGGGACCCGAAGCTCGCTTCCGTCATGGGCGCGTATCCGATGCCGAGCCACATCAAGGGCAGGTACATGCCGACCGTGCTCGGCGGCTCGGACCTCGCCATTCCGGTGACGAGCAAGAACAAGGCGCTGGCCGCCGACTGGATCAGCGCCTTCACGAGCTCGAGCTCGATGCGTCAGCTGGCGAAGGCGAGCAACATCCCCAACACGACCTCGCTGCTCCCCGCGACCAAGAGCATCCCGACGCTCGCACCGTTCGCCGAGGCGGCTAAGTTCAGCTGGGGCGTGCCGACCTCGCCGAACTGGGTGAACGTGGAGAACGGCAACGTGATCGAGAACATGACCGTCGCGATCTTCACGAATCGCTCGAGCGTGAAGGCCGCCGCGCGCCGAGCGAGCGCCCAGATCACGAAGATCCTCAACGCCAAGTCGTGAGCCTCGAGCCGGGGAGCGCCTTCCGCAGGTGAGCGGGCGCTCCCCGGCTGCGGCGTCCGCCGCCACGAGCTTGCGCCCTCGGCGCCGCCGCGCCCGGCCCGCGGTCGCCGCGCGCGGGCTCGCTCCCTACGCGTTGCTACTGCCCGCCGCCGCGGTCCTCGGCGCAGTGCTCGCGTACCCGCTCTACCTGCTGGGCAAGCTGTCGCTCCAGCGCTACGGCCTGTTCGAGCTGATCCGCCATCACGGCGAGTGGATTGGCCTCGACAACTACAGCCGCGTCCTTCACGACTCGCTGTTCTGGGACGTCCTCCTCCGCACGGTCGCCTTCACCGCGGTCAACGTCTCGCTGACGATCGTGCTCGGCACGCTGATCGCGCTGCTCCTCGCGCAGCTCGGCCGCTTCATGCGGCTCCTGCTGACGACCGGGCTCGTGTTCGTGTGGGCGACGCCGGTCGTCGTGGCTGTGAACATCTGGCGCTGGATGGTCGACTACCAGTTCGGCTTCCTGAACTGGACGCTGACCGAGCTCCACCTCGGCAACTTCGTTCACCACGACTGGTTCGCGAATCCCTGGAGCGGCTTCGCGGTCATCACGGCCGTCGTGGTCTGGGGCGCGATCCCGTTCGTGGCGATCACGGTCTACGCCGGGCTCGCGCAGGTCCCGCGGGAGTTGCTCGAGGCCGCCTCGAGCGACGGCGCCAACGCCTGGCGCGTGTTCCGCGACATCACGTTGCCGCTCCTGAAGCCGATCCTCGTGATCCTCACGAGCCTCTCGATCATCTGGGACTTCCAGGTCTTCAACCAGGTCTGGATCATGCTCGACCAGACTCCCGGCGAGGACTACTACCTGATGGCGGTCTATGCCTTCGCCCAGTCGTTCCGAAGCAGCGACTACGGCTTCGGCTCGGCGATCGCCCTCGTGATGGTCGGCGTGATGCTGCTCGTGACGCTCGTCTACGTGCGGGAGATGGTCAAGCTCGGAGAGGCCGAATGAGCTCGACGGTTCCGGTCGCGCCGATGCCCGTCGCGCCGACGACCCGGCGCCCAGCACCTCGGCGCCGGCGCAGCAGGCGGCGCTTGCTCCGCCGGATTGGGGTCAACGCGCTCGCGCTGCTCGTGTTCACCGTGATGATCTTCCCCGCCTACTGGATGGTCTCGACGGCGTTCAAGCCGGGGCAAGACATCCTCACGTTCACGCCGAAGTGGATCCCCGCCCCGGCGACGCTCTCGAACTTCGGGGACGCGATCCACCGCCCGTACTTCTGGACGGACGTGAAGAACAGCCTCGTCATCGTCGGCGCCGTCGTTGCCCTCTCGCTCGTGCTCGGCTTCCTGGCCGCGCTGGCGCTCGCGAAGTTCCGCTTCCACGGCCGGCGCGCCTTCATCGTCGTGATCATCGGGGTCCAGATGGTGCCGCTGAACGCGCTCATCATTCCGCTGTACATCCTGCTCAGCCGCTCCGGCCAGGTGAACCGGCTGAGCGGCGTCGTCGTCACCTACCTCACCTTCGTGCTCCCGTTCACCGTCTGGACGCTGCGCGGCTTCATCCACGGCGTCCCGCGCGAGCTCGAGGAGGCCGCGATGGTCGACGGAAGCACGCGCTTCGGCGCCTTCGTGCGGATCCTGCTCCCGCTCATCGGGCCGGGGCTCGTCGCGACCTCGATCTTCGCCTTCATCCAGGCATGGAACGAGTTCATCATGGCCTACGTCCTCCTGCAGAGCCCCGAGAAGCAGACGCTCACGGTGTGGCTCGCGTCGTTCACGACTCAGCGTGGAACCGACTGGGGCCCGCTGATGGCCGGAGCCACCTTGACGGCGCTGCCGGTGGTGGTCTTCTTCCTGCTGGTGCACCGCAAGATCGCCTTCGGTCTCACGGCGGGCGCGGTCCGCGGGTGAGCGACGCCGCCGGCCGCGACGCGGCGGCGTGTCTCCTCCCCGGCTTCGTCGGCCTCGACGTCCCGGAGTGGCTGCGGCGCTGGCTCGACGAGGGGCTCGGCGGCGTCGTCCTCTTCGCTCGCAACATCAGCGATCGCGACCAGCTCGCCGCGCTGACCGCGGAGCTGCGTCGCGACCGGCCCGAGCTCGTCGTCGCGCTCGACGAGGAGGGCGGCGACGTCACGCGCCTCGAGGCCGCCGGGGGCAGCTCGTACCCCGGGAACCACGCGCTCGGCGCCGTCGACGACCTCGAGCTGACGCGCCGCGTCGCCGCTGCGATGGGGAGCGACCTCGCCGACGCCGGCGTCAACTTCGACCTGGCGCCCGTCGCCGACGTCAACAGCAACCCCGACAACCCGGTGATCGGCGTGCGCGCGTTCGGCGACGATCCGTCGCTCGTCGCCCGCCATGTCGCCGCGTTCGTGGACGGCTTGCAGCGGGCCGGCGTCGCGGCGTGCGCGAAGCACTTTCCCGGACACGGCGACACCGCCCTCGACTCGCACCTCGACGCTCCGGTGGTCACCGCGGACCGGGCGACGCTCGCGGAGCGCGAGCTGGTGCCGTTTCGCGCGGCGATCGAGGCCGGCGTCCGTGCCGTGATGACGGCGCACGTGACCGTTCCCGCCCTGGCGCCTGGGCCCGCAACGCTCAGCCCGGCCGTGATCGACCACCTGCTGCGCGGCGAGCTCGGCTTCGAGGGCATGGTCGTCACGGACGCACTCGAGATGCGCGCGATCAGCGCGACCGTCGGCATCGAGGCCGGCGCGCTCGGCGCGCTCGCCGCCGGAGCCGACGCGCTCTGTCTCGGCAGCGAGGGCGGCGAGCAGATCGTGGCCGGCGTTCATGCGGCGCTCGCCGAAGGCGTGCGCTCGGGGCAGCTCTCGGAGGAGCGGCTCGCCGAAGCCGCCGCGCGTGTCGCGAAGGCGGGGGCGTGGTCGCGCGAGGCCAGCCGCCGTGCGCCGGAGGGTCGCGAGGTGGGAATGGAGGCAGCCCGGCGCGCGCTCCGAGCCGACGGCGACGTCGTGCTCTCGCGGCGGCCCCTGGTGGTCGAGCTGCCGTCGGAGGCGTCCATCGCCGCCGGCCCGGCGCGCCACGGTCTCGCCGACTCGCTGGCGGGACGCGGTCAGCGCCCCGCGGTCGCGTCGTCGCCGGAGCGCGCGGCCGGTATCGGCGAGCTCCTCTCACGCGCGGGCGACCGGCAGGTGGTCGTCGTCGTGCGAGACGCTCACCGCGATCCCTGGCAGCGCGAGGCGGTCGACTCGCTGCTCCGAGCGGCGCAGGACGCGGTCGTCGTCGAGACCGGCGTTCCGGTCTGGCGCCCAGCTTCGGCGGCGGGATACATCTCCACGCACGGACGCGGGCGCGCCAACCTGGACGCAGCCGCCGAGCGCCTGGTCGGCGCTCCGTAGCGGGCGCGATCCCGCATCATCCGGTCGGTGGATTCGCCGACCGCGAGCGAGGACGTCGACCGTCGCCTGCGCGCGCTCGGGTTCTCCGCGGGGGCCGCCAGGACGCTGGCTTCGCACTTCCTCGACGCCGAGCGGCGCGGAAAGCGGGGCCACGGCCTCTCACGGGTCGACTGGCTCGCCACGCTTCCCGATCTCGACCCGACCGCGATTCCGGCGAAGATCCGCTCGGATCCCGGCCACGACGTGTGGGACGGCCGCGGCGCGCTCGGCTACCTGACGCTCGCGGCGATCTGCGACGACCTCGTAGCGGCGCCGCCGACGCCGGCCCGCGTCGTCGCCGCGCGCAACTGCTTTCCCACCGGAATGCTGGGCTACTGGGTGCGCCTGCTGGCGGACGCTGGTCTCGTCGCGCTGCTGACCGCGACCTCGCCGCCGCGACTCCCGCACCCCGAGGGCGGGCCGCCGCTCGTCGGCACGAACCCGCTCGCCATCGGAATCCCGACCGCCGACGGTCGGCCGATCGTCTGCGACGTCTCGATGGGCATGGTCACATACGGCGACGTTCTCGCCGGGCTCGCAGCGCCTGAGGAGCTCGTTCCCTTCGGCGGCGGGCACGCGTACAAGGCGTTCGCGCTCGCCCTCGGCTTGCAACTGCTCGTCGAGTCGCAGGTCGGAGAAGGCTTCGGAGCCTTCCTCGTTGTCGCGCGCGACGAGTTCGGGCCGAGCGATGTCCGCGAGCGCTTCGCCGGAGTACGCCTCCCCGGCGATCGCTGATGCTCCTCCTCGCGATCGCCGTCGCGTTCGTCCTCGGCCTTCCTCCGTCGCTCCGCGGGCGCGAGGTGGAGCGGCTGGCTACCACCAAGCACGAGATCGTGCTCACTTTCGACGGCGGCGACAACGCCGTCGGCGCCGCCTCGATCCTTCGTACGCTCCGCGCGCGGCACGTTCAGGCGACGTTCTTCCTCAGCGGCCGCCTCGCCCGCCGGTACCCACGGCTGATGCGTGCGATCGGGCGGGACTACGAGGTCGGCAACCACACGTGGTCGCACGTCCTCATGACGCGGCTCTCCTCCCCGGCCGTGGCGGCGGAGATCCGGCGTGGCGCGCGGACGATCCGGGAGACGACCGGTCGCAACCCGCGCCCGCTGTTCCGCTTCCCGTACGGCGACCGCGACGCCCGCACGATCGCGATCGCGAACCGCCTCGGCTACGTGTCGATCCGCTGGAGCGTCGACACGTGGGGCTGGATGGGCGTGGGCCGCCAGAGCGTGAGCGGCGTCGTCCGGCGGGTCGCCGACGGGCTCCAGCCCGGCGCGATCGTGCTGCTCCACATCGGCGCCGCCCGCGACGGCTCGACGCTCGACGCCCGCGCGCTGCCGGCGGTGATCGACACGGTGCGTCGGCGCGGCTACACGTTCACGACGCTCGAGCGCCTCCGCCGAGCTTCAAGCCAGTGAATCGCTCGCGCGCCGGAGTGCGGCGAGCACGACGGGATCGATCGCCTCGTCGCCGTCGACCCGCTCCTCGAGATTCGCCGTCCCCGCCCAGGCCTCGAGACTCTCGTATCCAAGCCGGCCAAGCCGCTCGTCGAGCTCGCCCCGCAGATCGGCGTCGACCGGAATCCAGCGCTCGCGCGGCGTGGTGCCGAAGAGCTCGAGGTGGAGCCCGTAGATGCGGCGGAGCTCGGCGAGCGGCAGCTCGTGGTCGTCGACGCGCAGATCGACGACGACGTCGGACAGCCCCGCGTAGCCCCCGTCCTTGCGCACGACGAGGAGCCCCGCCGCCTGCTGCCCGCGGCTGTCTCCGCCGGCCGCCTGCGCAGCGTCGAGGCAGTCGAGGATGCGCTCCGCGAGCGGCTTTCCGGCCGTCGCCTCGAAGGTCTCGGACAAGCCGGCCACCGTCTCCTCCGAGACGAGGATGTTGCCCTGGGCCGCGTAGCAGTGCCCGGCTCTGCCACCGGCCCAGTCGAGGCATTCGTCGCCCGTGTACGTCGCACTCCGGCCGTCGCGTCCGACCACGCCGAGCTGCCGCTCGGCGCGACCCTCGTCGTCGCCGGTCAGCCGCTCGACGACCTCCTGCGGTGCAACGCCCTCGCGCAAGAGCGCGAGGCCGTCGAGCCCGTAGCGCGGGTTGGCGTACGCCTGCGTCGCGATCGCGCCGACCTCGGGCTCGGCCCAGGGAACGAGCGAGCCCGCGGCGAGGAACCTCGACTGCACGCCGACACCCCACTCGCGCGCATCGAGGTCGCAGCAGGCGATCGAGTACGTCGAGATGCGGCTAGCCACCGTAGGTGAGCTCGGCGAGGTCGAGCCCGAGCAGCTCGGGCGCGTCGGCGGGAACGAGGGCGCACGCGACCTCGGGACGGGCGAGCGCGCGCACGACCTGGTCGGCGGTCGCCGCACGGACGACGATCGGGATGCCTGCGCGGTGCGCGCCCTCGAGCCGCGCGACATCGTCGACGTTCTCTAGGACGAGGGCGTCCTCGAGCGGAACGCGCGCGTCGCCCTCCGCGGCGATCTCCGGGACGCGCCGCCCCGTGCCGCCGAACCAGCGTTCCCTCACAGCTCGATCGTCTCGCCCGGCTCCGGCGCTAGCACCTCGACGCTGGGCGCGTGCTGTCGCAGCTCGTCGGGCGTTCCGCGGAGGAGAGGAAACGTCCCGTAATGCGCTGGGACGCAGCGCTTGACGCCGAGCAGCTCGAGCGCGATCGCGGCCTGGCGCGGTCCCATCGTGAAGTTGTCGCCGATCGGCAGCACGGCTGCGTCGAGGTCGAACGCCCGTCCGAGGATCTCCATGTCGCCGAAGACGGCGGTGTCGCCCGCGAAGTAGACCGTCGTGTCGTTCTCGAACTCGACGATGTACCCGGCGGCATCTCCGAGGTACACGATGCGGTCGCCCTCCTCGACCAAGCCGCCGGAATGAATCGCGTGCGTCATCGAGAAGCGAATTCCGTCGATGTCGACCGTACCGCCCTTGTTCATCGCGAGCGCGTCCGCACCCCGGACGCCCTTGGCGGCCAGCCAGTAGGCGAGCTCGAAGATCGCGACGACGCGCGGTAGGTAACGGCGGCCGAGCTCGATGGTCTCCCCCAAGTGGTCGGAGTGTCCGTGCGTCAGGGCAAGGATGTCGATCCGCTCCGGTTCGCGCTCGCCCGGGGGGCAGCGCGGGTTCGTGAGCCACGGATCGAGGTAGACACGCTTCCCGCCGGGGCTGTCGATTCGGAAGGCCGCGTGGCCGAGCCACGTCAGCTGCACGCCGGGCATCGCGCCTCCTTTCGGTCGCTTGGGAGTCGAGGGTAACGGCAGGAACGTCCGGCCGTTGGTCGAAAGTGCGTCGGAGTGGCGTCCCGGCTAATGCCCCTCGCGCTCGTGCTGTCGGCCGTGGCGGCCGACGCGCGCGGGCTCTACGGCGCGGCCTTCTACCTGCTCGTGATGACGGTCGCCGTCGCGGCCGTCTCGGCGCTCTCGCTCTTCGGCGAGCTCGTCGAGCTGCCGCCGCGCTCGCCGGGCGAGCTGTTCGCGCGCCTCGAGACGCTCGTGGCGGGCCTCGGGCTCGTGTGCGTGCTCGTCTCGGCGGCGGTTCGCGGCCACGCGGGAGACGCCGTGGGCCCACCCGCGCCCGCCGTGTCGGCCCTGGTGGCCGCGCTCGCCCTGTACGGGCTGCAAGCGTTCGCGGCGATCTACCGGCCGCCGCGAGCTACCGCTGAGCGGAACGCTAGAAGCTGAGCGCCTCCGCGGCGTCGCGAGCGACGTCCGTTAGCGGCTGCACTGCGAAGAAACTCCCGACCGTGATCGCGAGGCACACGACCACCGCGCCCTGAAGCGCGAGCTCGCGCGGCGGTGAGCCGCCCACGGGGACGACGCGCAGCTCGGCCCGCATGTAGAGCGCCCGGATGACGCCCAGGTAGTAGTAGAGGCTGACCGCCGTCGCGACGACGCCGACGATCGCGAGCCAGGTCCAGCCGGCTTTCACCGCCGCGGAGAAGACGAGGAACTTGCCGAAGAAGCCGCCCGTGAGGGGCAGGCCGGCGAAGCTGAGCATGAACACCCAGAGCGAGACCCCGAGCAGCGGCCGTTCCCACCCCATCCCCGCGAGATCGTCGAGCGCGACCTCCCGCGCGAGCTCGCGCTCGCGGGCGGCGACGACGGCGAACGCGCCGATGGAGGCCGCCGAGTACGGGATCAAGTAGTAGAGCAGCGCCTCGCCGCCGAGGACGTTGTTCGCGGCGACGCCGATCAGCAGGAAGCCTGCGTGCGAGACCGAGGAGTACGCGAGCAGCCGCTTCACGTTGCGCTGGACGAGGGCGGCGAGGTTGCCGACGGCAAGCGAGGCGCAGACCAGCACCGCGACGGCGACCGTCCAGAAGTCCGTGTGCTCGGGGAAGGCGGTGACGAGCACGCGCAGGATCAGCACGAGCGCCGCGGTCTTCGTCCCCGCGGCCATGAAGGCCGTCACGGGGCTCGGCGCCCCCTGGTACACGTCGGGCGTCCACATGTGGAACGGCGCGGCGGACGCCTTGAAGCCGAAGCCGGTGAGCAGCATCGCCAGTCCCGCCAGCAGCAGCGGGTCGTCGGTGAGCCCCTGGCTGCGCACGACGTCGGCGATCGCGCCTAGCTCGAGCCGGCCCGTCGCCCCGTAGACGAGCGCCGACCCGAAGAGGAGGATCGCCGAGCCGAAGCCGCCCACGATCAGGTACTTCAGCCCGGCCTCCAGCGACGGCACGCGATCACCCGCGATCGCGCAAAGCACGTAGAGCGAGAGCGAGAACCACTCGAGCCCGAGGAAGAGCGTCATCAGGTTCTCCGCCGCGACGAAGAACGCCATTCCCGACGCCGCCGCCGCCAGCAGGGCGAAGTACTCGCCGACGTGCTCGCGCCCCAGCCGTTCTCCCCAAGACACCAGCACGACGACGAGCGCGGAGCCGAAGACGATCACCTGCGCGAGCGCGGCGAGCCTGTCGCGCTGCATCGCGTCGGCGACGACGCCGTGTCCGTCGACGCTGTCTCGGAACAGCAGGACGGCGAAGACGATCGCGGTCACGAATCCGGCCGAGGCAGCCAGCGCTGCGAGCGGCTTTCGCCACCAGGGGCGGACGAGCACCGAGCCGAGGAGCGCCGCCCCGCCGCCGCCGAGCCCGGCCAGCACCGGCGAGAGCGCGTACCAGTCGACGGGGGTCGTGTGAATCACGGCCAGCTCACAGCTCTTGCGGCGTCTCTGCTGAGGCAGCGACGGCGTTGGCCGGCGAACCTAGACGCGTAGCGTGTGTGAATCACGGCCAGCTCACAGCTCTTGCGGCGTCTCTGCTGAGGCAGCGACGGCGTTGGCCGGCGAACCCAGACGCGTAGCGTGTGTGGATCACAGCCAGCTCACAGCTCTTGCGGCGTCTCTGCTGAGGCAGCGACGGCGTTGGCCGGCGAACCCAGACGCGTAGCGTGTGCGGATCGCGGCGATCATCGCAGCTCTTCCACGAGGCTTTGCGCAGCGCCGCCGGGGAACGTGCGGTCGGTGATTCCCGCGGGCCATACGGACAGCGCCAGCAGGCAGGCGACGAGCGGGACGAGGACAGCGAGCTCGGCGGGGCGGAGGTCGAGCGCGTCGTCCGTGACGACGGATCCCCGAGCTTGGTGGAGCACCGCGGAGATCAGGCGCAGCATGTACATGGCTGCGAGCACGATCCCGGTCGCGCCGATCACTGCCCAGGCCCAGCCCTGGTCGAAGACCCCGAGGAGGATCAGGAACTCGCCGGCGAACGCCGACGAGCCGGGCACCGCGAGCGCGATGATCCCGGTCGTCATCAGCATCGTCGCCAGCGCCGGGCGGCCCTTCGCCATCCCGCCGAGCAGCCTGAGCTCCCCGGTCGTCGTCCGTCGCTCGAGCGAGCCGGCGAGCAGGAACATCGTCGCCGAGGTGAGGCCGTGGACGACGGACTGGAAGACGGCCCCGTTCAGCCCCTGGACGTTGCCGGCGAAGATTCCGAGCGTGATGAGGCCCATCTGCGCGAGGCTGGAGTAGGCGATGACGCCGCGGACATCGGTCGCGCGAAAGGCGACGAGCGACCCGTAGACGAGACCGGCTACGGCCAAGATAAGGATCAGCGTCCGGAAGTCGTCGGTCGGGCCGGGGAACTTTGCGATCACGATCCGGATCAGGCCGTAGACCGCCGCCTTCGAGACGACTCCCGAGAGCACAGCCGATACCTCCGGTGGCGACTCGCGGTATGCGTCTGGCAGCCACCCGTGCAGCGGGAACAGCGGCGCCTTGATCGCGAACGCGACTAGGAAGCCGAGGAAGATCCAGTCGCTCGAGCTCGTACCTGCCTCGACGAGGTCGAAGGTGCCCCGGGCGAGCCCGAACACCACGATCGCCACCAGCATCAGCAGCGACCCCGCCATCGTGTAGATCACGAACTTCAGCGTCGCCACCGTCCGCCGCGCGCCGCCCCAGACGCCGATCAGCACGTACAGCGGGATCAGCATCGCCTCGAAGGCGGCGTAGAAGAGGATCAGGTCCTG
>JBKOYJ010000026.1:0-67784 GCA_046725345.1 Actinomycetota bacterium
CGCGCGAACAGCGGGAGCAGGATCGCGGATACGGCCGGGCCGAGCACGCCGCTGACCGCGTAGGTGAGCGTCTGCCGCGCAAGCGTCGGCGTCGCGTCGAGCTCGGCGAGGGAGCGTGACTCGACCTCGACGGCCGACTTCGCGTCGGCCATCTACGGCGCGGCCTCCTCCGGCGGACACCGGAGGAGTGGCCCCAGGGCCGCGAGCGCGGCATCGGGACGTCGTCGGGCGAGGTCGACGAGGGGCCCGAACGCGTACGCCCCCGGTACGCCGTGATCGCCGACGTGGCTGAGTACGAGGCCGGCGCCGAGGAGCGGGATGCCCTCTCCGACCGGGCTGTGGTTCCAGATCAGCTCGGCGAGCGAACCCGACTCGAGCGCGGCGCGTACATCCGCGGCGATCGACGTTCCGCCACCCGCCGCCCGGCCCGGCCGGGAGGTAAGCACGAGCCGCCTGCCGCGATCCTCCAGCGTCGCGACGGGATGAACGAGGCCCGTGCGGACGGCCCGCCGAAGGGCGGCGAGCCGCCAGAGGTCGCGGGCGAGGGAGCCGATTCCGCCGTCGATGCTCGCCAGCGCGCGGACGGGAGCGTCGTGCGCGACCAGGCCCGCCATTACGACCGGCTGCCCCGCCTTTCCCGCCATGCGGCGAAGCGCCGATCCCGCGGCGAGCGTCGGCATCCGTCGCCGTCTCATCGCCCGCGCGTAGGCGGGCGTGGCGGCGGGGCTGCGCGCCACCGAAGCGGCCTCGACGACGTCGTCGAACTCGTCTACGAAGGACGCGAGCGAGTAGCGCCCCGAGGCGACGAGATCGGCATGCGCTCGCTCGGTCAGCGCTTCCAGGAAGGTGACGTCGCGAAGTCGCGCGGCGACCTCGTCCATGTTCGAGAAGTCCTTCTCGAGCGGGACGTAGTGCGTCCAGGGCTCGATCGCCCCCGAGTACTCGCCCGGGAAGAGCACCATCGCGGTTCGGAGCGCAGCCGCCTCGAACATCCGCGACGAGATCACGTTGATCGTGACGTTGCCCTCATGGGGGGCGAGCAACTCGCGTTCCACCTCCTCGAAGGAGGCGTTCGGGCGGCGTGCGAGGTACTCCTTCACGCCTGCCTCGATCGAGCCGTCGTAGTCGGCGATCGACGCGCCGCTCTCGGTTCCGAGCGTGGCCGTGCAGGAGGCCAGGAAGCGGTACCAGGCGTCGCCGTAGATGCGGTCGCCCTCCGCGGAGGAGATGTCGCAGCGCAGGCCGTACTCGCCGGCGCGCGCGAGGAAGCCGCGGCCGATCTCGACCTTCTCCCAGCCCAGTCGCCCGAGCCAGTAGGGGACGGTGCGGCCGCGGTAGCCGACGTCGATGGGCCGCCCGGCGAGTGCCGGCGCCGAGCGACCGAGCAGCTCGTTCGGCACGTATCCGGGCAGCGTTGGCACCGTCCGCACCCCGGGGACCCGGTCGCCGTAGACCTTTGCGATCTCGCGCTCGGGCACGCAGGTGAAGACGACGCCGATGCCGAGCTCGCGCATCCGCGCGGTGACCGCGTCGATCCAGCGGTACTCGTCCTGGACGAACTGGACCTTGAGACCGCCGAAGCGCGCGATCTTGTCCCGCAGCACGGCGGGCAGGTAGCGCTCCAGCGTGACGACGATCGTGTAGTGGACGACGACGACGTCGAACTCGCCGAGATCGAGCAGTGCGGCCGCGTCGGGACGGTCGACGGGGTTGAACGTGCGCACGTCGTGGCGCGAGAGGGTCTCGAGCGCACGGATGTGCTCCGCGACGTTGCCGGCCTCGGCGCGTGTGGTCCGGCAGACCAGCAGAATCGAGCGCCGCTCGCTCACGCCGCCGGCTCCGGAGCATGGTGTCGCCGGTACCGCCGCCACGACCAGCGCTCGACCGCCTGGACGGCTCGCGGCCAGCGCGAGTAGCCAACGGCGAGGTCCAGGGCCGCGAGCCCGAGGTCGACTGCGTAGTAGAGGCGGCCGAGCGGGTCGTCCATCCGCTCGGCGAGCGCGCGGTGGCGGGCGCGGACGAAGGCGAGCGCGTGCGCCTCGCGCGCGCCGGCCTCCGGGTTTCGGCTTCCCTCCTCGTGCCGCCGCCAGCGCAGCAGCGGCCTTCGCACGTACGTCCCACGCTTCCCTTCCTCCAGCAGCTTCAGCCAGAAGTCCCAGTCCTCGAGCGCATACTCGCCGAGATCCTCGCCGTAGCCGCCGGCCGCGAGGTAGTCCGCCTTCGCCGTGAGCGCGCTGGCGTTGACGAAGTTGGTGCGCTTGACGAGGAAGTAGGGGCTGAACGGAAGGCAGCGCATCGGCCCCACGCGCGCGCCGAACATCAGCGGGCGGCAGTAGGCGTAGGCGGCGTCCGGCGAGCGGCTGAGCGCACGCCAAAGCTCCTCGACGTAGGCGGGCTCGAGCGCGTCGTCGGCAGAGAGGAACGCGAAGTAGTCGCCGCGCGCCTCGCCGACGGCGCGGTTGCACGTGCGCTCGAGGCCCATGTTGGGCTGGCTGATCACCCGGATTCGGTCGCCGAACCGGCGCGCGACGTCGAGGGAGTCGTCGGTCGAGCCGTCGTCCATCACGAGCACCTCCAGCGGACCGTACGTCTGTGCGAGCGCGCTCTCGATCGCCTCCGCGAGGTAGCGGCCGTAGTTGTGGCAGAGGACGATCACCGTGACGAGCGGCCGGGTCATCCGCCGCGCCGTCCGGCGAGGTCGGCGACATCCGCCGCGATCTCGATCGAGCGGGTTGCGTCCTCGCCGCCCACGATCTCGGCCGGCTCGCCGCGCGCCGCCTTCAGGAACTCGTCCAGCTCGGCGGCGAGCGGCTCTCGGCGCTCGAGCGGCGGGCGCTCCGGCTCGCGCTCGCTGTAGGCCTCGAGCTCCGCGAACGATTCGACGCTCGCGAGCGGGCGGGCCGGGAAGTACGCGAGCTGCTGCGTCACGTACTCGACCTCTGCGTATCCCGCCGTCCCCGTGACCGCGAGCGAGCGGATCTTCACCGGCGTGATCCAGTTCACCTGCAGGAAGCACGCGACGCCGCCGAAGCGGAGGAAGATGTCCGCGAAGTCGAAGCGGTCGTCCGCGATCGCACGCCCGGCATTGGCGTAGATGTCGTCCGGGCGGTCGGCGTCGAGCAGGTAGCGGAAGATGTCGATGTCGTGGACGGCGAGGTCGACGATCACGTCGGCATCGGCGACCTGCGGCGGCATCACGCCCACGCGGCGCGCTACGAGCGAGAGGAGGTCACCCATAGCGCCGCTGCCTATTCGGCGCTTCAGCTCGCGGACGGCGGGGTTGAAGCGCTCGACGTGGCCCACGGCGAGGACGAGCGAGCGCTCGCGCGCAAGGCGCGTCAGACGCCGGCCCTCCGCCGCGGTGGGCGCGATGGGCTTCTCGACGAGGACGTGTTTTCCGGCCTCGAGCAGCGCGCCTGCGAGGTCGGCGTGCGTCGACGTCGGGGTCGCGAGCGAGACCGCGGCGACGCCCGGCTCCTGCGCGAGCAGCTCGGCGACCGTCGCGTACGCCGCGGCGCCGTGGGTGGCGGCGAGCGTCTCCGCCCGGTCGCGGTTGCGGTCCACGACGGCGCCCAGCTCGGCGGCTGCTAGCACGGCGTAGTTGCGGACGTGGTGCCGACCCATGTTGCCGGCGCCGACGACGGCGACGCGGACGGGCTGGCTAGGCGTGGGCGGCAACCCGCGAGCGGTACCAGGCGACCGTTCGCTCGAGGCCGTCGCGCAGCGGCGTGCGGGCGCGGAACCCGAACAGCTGCTCGGCGCGCGAGGTGTCCAGCTTCCGCCGTGGTTGCCCGTTCGGCTTCGAGGTGTCCCAGCGCACTTCGCCCTCGAAGCCGGTGATCTGCGCGACCAGCTGAGCCAGATCGCGAATCGCGATCTCCTCGCCTGTCCCGATGTTCACGGGGTCCGGCCCGCCGTAGCGCTCGGCGGCGAGCACGATCGCCTCGGCGCAGTCCTCGACGTACAGGAACTCGCGCGTCGGCGAGCCGTCGCCCCAGAGGACGACCTCGTCGCGCGTCTCGAGCATCTTCCGGATCAGATGCGCGACTACGTGCCCGGTCTCGAGGTCGAAGTCGTCGCCCGGGCCGTACAGGTTCGCCGGCAGCAGGTAGACGGTCTCGAGCCCGTACTGCTGGCGGTATGCCTGGGCGCCGGCGAGGAGCGCCTTCTTGGCGACCCCGTAGGCTGCGTTCGTCTCCTCCGGGTAGCCGCTCCAGAGGTCGTCCTCGCGGAACGGAACCGGGGTGTGCTTCGGATAGGCGCAGACCGTCCCGACCAGCACGAGCTTGCGGACGCCGGCCAGCCGGCTCTGCTCGAGCACGTGCGCGCCCATCACCGTGTTCGCGTACCAGTAGCGCCCCGGATTGACGCGGTTGGCGCCGATGCCGCCGACCTCGGCAGCGAGGTGGACGACGAGCTCGGGGCGTGCCTCCGCGAAGAGGAGTGCTGCGTCGCCCGCCTCCATCAGGTCGTGCTCGCGGCGGCGCGCCACGAACGGGTCCGCGCCCTGATCACGGAGCCGCGCGACCACGTGCGACCCGAGGAATCCGCCGCCTCCGGTGACGAGCGTCCTCACGGCGCGGGAGTGCGGACGGGTCCCAGCCAGTCGACGCGGCCGATCCAGCGCGGGCGGTTCGACGCGTACCAGGCGATCGTGCGCGCGATTCCCTCTTCCCACGACACCTCGGGCTGCCAGCCCGTCTCGCGGTGGAGCTTGTCGTAGCCGACCTTCAGCGCGAGCACCTCGCTCGCACCCGGGCGGAACCGCTCGGGCACCGAGACGAGCTCGCGGCTCGGCCAGTGCCCCTGCTCCTCGCCGATCCGCAGGATCAGCTGCGCCCAGTCCCGCATCGAGATGTTCCGCCCCTGTCCGTAGACGTAGACGTCTCCCGGAATCCCACGCGCGGCGACGGCCAGATGCCCGCGGACGCCGTCGGTGCAGAAGCAGAAGTCGCGCATCGGCTCGAGCTGGCCGAGCTCGACGACCTCACGCTCGAGCGCCTGTGTCACGACCGTCCCCGTGACGTAGCGCGGGTTCTGGCGGGGGCCGTAGTTGTTGAACATCCGCGTCACGACGCCCGGTACCCCGTAGGCGTCGTGGTAGTTCATCGTCAGGAAGTCGGCGGCGACCTTCGCGGTCGCATAGATCGACTTGGGATTGATGGGCGAGCGCTCGTGGAATACGACCGCGCCGTCGAGGTCGAACTCGTGCTGATGCGCGACCGCCTCGCGCACGTTGCCGTACTCCTCGGAGGTGCCCGCCGTGGCGAACCGTTCGAGACCGACGCCGTGGTCGACGACCGACTGGAGCAGGTTCAGCGTCCCGACGACGTTCGCGGTGACCGTCTCGTAGGGCCGCTGCCACGACTCCCCGACGTGCGCCTGCGCCGCCAGGTGGAAGACGTAGGGCGGATCGGGCGCCCCGTCGAGCGCGCGGACGAGGCGGTCGACCGAGTGCCTGTCGCCGAGGTCGCCCCAGTGCAGAGTCAAAGCGCTCCGCAGGTGGCCGATGTTGTTGACCGCGCCGCTGGACGTCGCTCGCACGAGCGCGTGCACCTTCGCGCCGAGATGGACGAGCGCATCCGTCAGATGGGAGCCAAGGAAGCCGTCGGCGCCTGTGATGAGCACCGTCCGGCCGGCGTAGACGTTTGCGAAATCGCGCGTCAGCCCTGCGAGCTCCTCCTCGCTCCAGGTCGTCGTCTGGTGGTCGTTCGACACGCGGGCCGAAGCGTACCCCGCTGCTCAGCCGGTCCACGACGCGGACCGGCCGGGCGACGCTTGCCCGGCCGGCCCGCGCGGTCGCCTACTTGGCGAACAGCGTCACCCTCGTGGTCGTCTGCCCGGAGTTGCGTGCGTCGCCGCAGGTACAGCGCGCCGACGAGGCCGATCGCTGCGAGGACGAGCGGCGCTGCCCACGCCTGGTACCACGGCGCGCCCGGCGGCGCGAGCGACGCGCGCGGCCAGGCGATGTTCGTTGTCTCGAACATGAGCCACACGACGGCGAGGACGTTGACGACGAGCCCGATCCGGCCAAGCCGGATGTGTCCGGCCGGGGTCCATGTGCCGCGGAAGCGGGCGACGAGCGCGGCGAGCGCGACGAGCAGGAAGGTCACGTAGATGGCGGCCGTGCCGAACGCGATCAGGCTTCCGATCGCGGCCGACCGAAGACCGAGCAGCAGGCCGAGGCAGCCGATCACGGTCACGACGGCGATCGCGCCCAGCGGGACCTGGCGGCGGTCGACTCGACGCAGGAACGACGAACCCGGGAGGACGCCGTCGCGGGCGACGGAGTAGAGGCCGCGGGCGGTCATCCCCTGAGCGGCCATCCCGCACGCGACGAAGGCCACGAGGACGATCATCGCGAATGGCTTCGTCGACCACGATCCGAACGAGGTCACCACGGCGGTCGTCACCGGGTCGGGGTCGTTTCCGGCCACGATCTTTTCCGGCTCGGGGTGCGCGAGGCCGACGGCGAAGGCGTTCAGCATCACGAGCGCGCCGACGCTGAGGAGCGCGATCCAGATCGCACGCGGCACGTGCCGAGCCGCCTCCTTCGTCTCCTCGGCGGCGACGACGCAGGCGTCGAACCCGATGAAGACCCATCCTCCGACTGCGAGCGCGGCGAGGAACGCGGCGCCGACCGACCCTCCCGAGAGCGCCTCGGCGCCGAGCGTCTTCGTGAGGATCGACACGTCGTGGTCGCTGACGACGAGCAGCAGCGCGAGACCGATGCCCACGACGGCCGCGGCCTCGGCGGCGATCCCGACGCGGACCGCTTGCTTGAGGCGGTCGATACCGAGGGCGTTGACGACCGAACAGAACGCCACGAGGCCATTCCGGTGAAGACGATCGCCTCCGCGGTCGGCTCGACCTCGAGCACGGTTAGCGCCCATGGAGCGGCGAGGTAGGCGATGGTCGTGTTGGCGACCGCGTACGCACATAGTGCGACCCAGCCGTTGAACCAGCCGTACGCCGGCCCGAGCAGCCGTCGGCTCCACTGGTAGGCGCCGTTCGAGATCGGGAACTCCGACGCGAGCTCCGAGTACACCGTCAGCAGCAGACACTGGCCGGCGAGCGCCACCGGCAGCACCCAGATCCAGGCAGGCCCCGCGAGCCCCGTCCCTACGAGGAGGACGGCGTAGAGGCCGACAACCGGCGAGATCGTCGCGAAGCCGATCGCGACGTTGTCGAAGACGTGGAGGGCGCGCTTCAGCTCCTGCTCGTAGCCGAGCTCGCGCAGGCGAGCGGCATCCGAATCCATCGGCCGGCCGTCGCCGGCGCCCGCGTCGATCGACGATCGAAGGTCGGCCATGCGCGTCGTGGCGGTCGCGAACGCGAGCCCCGTGCCGAACGATACGCGGGACGGCCTCCTATCACCATCTCGGGCTAGAAGTTCGTTGGCCTCGGCCGCGACGCCGGCGTCGCCGCGTCAGCTAACAGAGCCCTAACCGCGACGGGGCTAAAATGCGGCGATGCGCGAGTCGGACGCCGAAAATGGCCTCTCAGCAGGGATTTCGCGTGAGGCGCGCGTCGACATCGCGGCGCTGATCGCCCAGCTCGAGGAGGAGGTGCGCCGCGCCGGGCCGCGCCACCTCGCCGGGGCGCAACCGTCGTCCGTGCGCGTAAACGCGCGCGCGGCCGCCGACCGGCTGGCGCGCGTTAGCGCCGACCGGCCGCTCGGCGGACGAGGCGGCGCCGTCGGCGCGCTGCAGAAGCCCGTCAAGGTCGTCATCCGCAAGCTCGCACGCTGGTACGTGGAACCCGTGTTCGCCGACCAGCGCGCGTTCAACGACGCGCTCCTGAAGCTGATCGACGACCTCTACGAGCAGATCGACCGGCTCGAGGCCGAGCTCCGCGAGGCGCGCGCGACCCCGCAGTCGTGAGAGTCGCGGTCTGCGCGCCCCAGGTGCCGTTCACGCGTGGCGGCGCCGAGATCGTCGCCGATCGGCTCGTGGCCGAGCTGGGGGCGCGCGGCCACGAGGCCGACCTCGTGACGATCCCGTTCAAGTGGTATCCGGGGACACGCGTGCTGACCCAGGCATTCCTCTGGCGGCTGCTCGACCTCGAGGAGTCCGACGGACGGCCGATCAAGCTCGTGATCGCGACGAAGTTTCCCGCCTACGCCGTCCGTCATCCGAACAAGGTCGTGTGGCTCCTGCACCAATTCCGGCAGGCGTACGAGCTCGACCGCACCGACCTCGGGCAGTTCGGCGAGTCCGCCGCCGACCGGGCGACGCGGCGTGCCGTCCACCGGCTGGACGGCGTGGCGCTGGGCGAGGCCCGGGCGGTCTTCGCGACCTCCCGTAACGTCGCGGGGCGCCTGGAGCGTGCGCTCGGCATCCCTGCCGAGGTCCTGCCGCACCCGCCGCAGGAGCTCGACTTCCGCTGCGACGACTACGGCGACTTCCTCCTGTCCGTGAACCGCCTCGACCGCGCGAAGCGCATCGAGCTCCTGCTCGACGCGCTCGCCGCCGACGATCGTCTTCGCTGCGTGGTCGCGGGCGACGGCCCGGACCGCGAGCGGCTCGAGGCGCACGCGCGCCGGCTCGACCTCGACGGGCGCGTCACCTTCGCCGGTCGCGTCGACGGCGACGACCTGGTCGATCTCTACGCGCGTTGCCTCGCGGTCTACTACGCCCCCGTCGATGAGGACTTCGGGATGGTGCCCTACGAGGCGTTCCTGGCGGAGAAGCCCGTCGTCACGACCGCGGACGCGGGCGGGCCCCTCGAGGTCGTGGCAGACCGGCGAAACGGCCTCGTCTGCGCTCCCGACGCGCGGGCGATCGCGGCGGCGTGCGGCTGGCTGCTGGAGCACCGCGACGACGCGCGGACGTACGGCCTGGCTGGAAAGGCCGTCGCCGAGCGCATCTCCTGGACCCACGCCGTCGACCGGCTGCTCGAGGCCGGAGCGCCGGGATGAAGGTCGCCTACTACTCGCCGCTGCCGCCGGAGCCGAGCGGGGTCGCCGACTACAGCGCCTTGCTCCTGCCCCAGCTTCGTCGCCGGCTGGACGTCCACGTGATGCCGCGCGGCCGGCGGCGGCCCCCGCGCGGAACGGACGTCTGCCTCTACCACATCGGCAACGACCCCGACGCGCACGGCTGGATCGTGGAAGCGCTGCGACGCTGGCCCGGCGTCGTCGTCCTTCACGAGTTCGTCCTCCACCACCTCGTCTCGGGCTTGACGCTCGGGCGCCGCGACGTGGCGACGTACCTGGCGGCGATGGAGCGCGAAGCCGGCGTCGTCGGCCGGCTCCTGGCGCTCGGAATCGTCGACGGCTGCGTGCCGCCGCTGTGGGAGAGCCGGCCGGAGGACTTCCCGCTCGCAGGCTTCGTGCTCGACGCCACGAAAGGGCGAGGAGTCGTCGTGCACTCCCGCTATGCGGCGAGGCGTGTCCAGGAGGCGGGGTACGACGGCCGCGTGTGGACGATCCCCCATCCCGCCTGGGCGCCCCCCGCGGTCGAACCGGCGCGGCTCGCGGGCCCGCTCGTCGGCTGCCTCGGGCACCTGAACGCGAGCAAGCGGGTTCCGCAGCTCCTGGAGGCGTTCACCCGCGTGCGCGACGCGCATCCCGGCGCGCGACTCCTGCTCGTCGGCTCCGTTGCGCCCCGCTTCGACCTCGACGCGCGAGTCCGCGCCCTCGGCCTGGCGGACGCCGTGGTCCGCGTGCCGTACGTCGACGAGCAGCGCTTCTGGTCGCTGATGTCCGCCTGCGACGTCTGCGTGAGCCTGCGGGCGCCGACGATGGGCGAGACGTCGGGCAGTGCGATCCGCGCCCTGTCGCTCGGCAAGCCGCTGGTCGTCAGCGATCTCGGCTGGTTCTCGGAGCTTCCCGACGGCACGGCGCTGAAGGTCCCGGTCGACGAGCGCGAGGTGCCGCGCCTCGCGGCGGCGCTCGAGCTCCTCCTGTCGCGCCCCGACGTCCAGGAGGCGCTCGGCACCGCCGGACGCGAGTACGTGACACACGAGCACGCCGTCGAGCGGGTCGCCGATCTGTTCGCGGCGGCGCTCGAGGAGGCGGCCGGCGGCGCGGCGGTGCGCGACGCCGTACTCGCCGAGGTCGCCGTCGCGGCGGCCGACAGCGGGATCGAGCCGGCCTCCGCGGAGGCTGCCGAGCTCGGCGCGCGGCTCCGCGAGGCCCGCATCGGTGAGTAGCGTCGCGGCGCGGGCGCGCGCCGCCCCGCTGTCCCTCGTCCACGCCGTCCCGACGTGGGCCTGGCTCGCGGGCCTCGTGACTGCGTCGGCGCTCGTCCGCTACGCGTTCGCGCGCCGGATCGAGGGACCGTGGATCGTGGTGGATGAGATCGTCTACTCGGAGCTCGCGAAGAGCTTTGCCTCGAGCGGTCACTTCCTGATCAGAGAGCAGCCCGCGGCGGGCGCGTTCGGCGTCGTGTACCCGGTGCTGATCAGCCCCGCGTATCTGCTGTTCGACTCCGTTCCGCAGGCATACGCGGCGGTGAAGGCGATCAACTCGGTCGTGATCTCGCTCACCGTGGTCCCCGCGTACCTGCTCGCGCGCACGGTCCTACGGACGAGCCTCGCGCTGGCGGCCGCCGCGCTCGCCGTCGCGGTTCCTTCGATGCTGTACGCCGGAATGGTGATGACGGAGAGCGCCTTCTATCCGCTCTTCGTCCTGGTGGCGTACCTGCTCGTCCGCGCCCTCGACGTCCCGACGCTCGGTCGCTCGCTCGCGCTGCTCGCGGCCGTCGCGGCCGCGTACGGGACGAGAGCGCAGGCGGTCGCGCTCGTCCCGGCGGTCGCCACGGCGCCGCTTCTGCTCGTCGCCCTTCGCAGGGCCGGCCTGGGCGCTCTCGCTGCGTTCCGCACTCTGTACGCCTCCCTCGGCGCCGCGGTCGTGCTCGTCGTCTCGGTCCAGCTCGCACGGGGCAAGGAGCTGGAAGCGCTGCTCGGCGCCTACCGGACCGCCGCCGAGGTGCACTACGACGCTCGTGAGGTCGCGCGCTGGCTGCTCTACCACGTCGCCGAGCTCGATCTCTACCTGGCCGTCGCGCCGGTCGCGGCGTTCCTCCTCCTGCTCGCTGTGGTCCGGACGCTGCCGCCGCGAGACCAGGCACTCCTGGCCGCGGGCGTCTCGCTGTCCGGATGGCTGGTGCTCGAGGTCGCGACCTTCGCCTCGCGCCATGCCCTTCGGATCGAAGAGCGCAACCTCTTCTATCTGGCGCCGATCTTCCTCACGGCGCTCTTGCTCTGGGTCGAGCGCGGCGCGCCGCGCCCGCGGATCGCGGCGTTCGCCGCCGCCGGAGCCGCGGCAGCGCTCCCGCTCGCGATCCCGTTCGATCGCTTCGTCAACGTCAGCGCGCAGTCCGACACGCTCGCGCTCCTCGTGTGGTGGGACGTCTGGGACGCCATCGGCGGACCGGTCGGGCGGCTGCTGCTCGTGGTGTGGGCGTTCACGTTCGCGATCGCCGCCCTGCTTCTGATCGTGCCCGCGCGCTACGCGCTCGTCGTGCCGGCGGTCGTGATGAGCGTCTTCGTCGTGTCGCTGGTCCCGATCGAGAGCGGAACGCACGGCATCCGGCGTGCCTCGGCCGGCGCCGTCTTCCAGGGGATGACAGCATCCCACCACGATTGGGTCGACCGCGCCGTCGGGCGGGACGCGAGCGTGGCGGCGATCTGGTCGGGGCCGCCGGTCGATCGGCTGTTCGTGCACGAGAACGAGTTCTTCAGCCGCAGCGTCGGACCCGTCTACTACCTCGGCGAGCCGCTCCCCGGCGAGCTGCCGCAAACGCCGCTCGTGTTCGACGCCGGCGACGGCGCCCTCGACCTGCCGGACGGCCAGCCCGCGACCGCGCGCTACGCACTTATCGACGACGGAGTCCCGCTCGCGGGGCGCACCGTCGCGCGCGACGTCGCCAAGCACGCACGCGTCGTGCGGGTCCCCGGCTCGCTCCGCCTGACGTACGCCGTCATCGGCGTCTACGCGGACGGTTGGGCGGCGCCGGAGCTGACGTACACGCGCTACCGCTGCCGCGGCGGAACGCTCGCCGTCGCGATGGACAGCGACCCGAGCCTCTTCCGCACCGACCAGCGCGTGGTCGCGCGCGTCGAGGGACGCGTCGTCGCACGCGGCATCATCCCGCGGGTCGGCAACGCGCGGCTCCGCGTCCCGCTGCAGCAGAGCGCCGCAGGGCATTGCGTCGCGCGCTTCACGGTCTCGCCGAGCGCCGTGCCGAAGCGGCCCGACGACACGCGCCGGCTCGGGACGCACTACAGGCGCTTCTCGTACCGTCCGTGAGGATCGTCTTCGACGTGAGCCCGCTCTCGCTGCCCCCGGCCGGGATCGGGCGGTACGTGCGCGGGACGCTGGCGGGCCTGGCGGAGGCAGCAGGCACCCGCCACGAGATCGTCGCCTTCGCGCTCGTCGGCCCGCGTGGCCTGCGGGCGATACCGCGGGCGCTCGACGGCCTCGCCGTGCGCCGGAAGCTGTTGTTCCTCCCGCCGGCGCGGACGTGGCGACGCGCATGGAGCCGGCTGGCGCGGCCGTCGCTCGAGCGACTGCTCGGCGGCTTCGACGTGCTCCACTTCAGCGACTGGTGGTTCCCGCCGCAGCGCGGAGGCGTGCGCGCGACGACGATCCACGACCTCGTTCCGCTCCACTTTCCCGAATGGGTGCCTGCGCCGACCCGCCGCCTGCACGTCGCCAAGTACGCGCACGCCGCGGCGACGTGCGACGTCGTCTTCGCGAACTCGCGCTACACGGCCGACGACGTCGCCGAGACGCTCCGGATCCCGCGGGCGCGTATCCGCGTCGCGTACCCCGGCGTGGCCGAGCAGTTCCGCCCGGACGGGCCGGCCGCAGACCTCGGCCGTCCCTACCTGCTCACCGTGGCCACGCTCGAGCCGCGCAAGAACCTCGAGACGCTCGTCTCGGCCCACCGGCTGCTGGCCGACCGGTTCATGCTCGCGGTCGTGGGCGGCGAGGGCTGGGGGTCGCGTGGGCCGCTCGACGCGCCCGGTGTCGTTCACCTCGGCTACGTCGCGGACGAGCAGCTGCCGGACCTCTACCGCGGCGCCGCCGCGTTCGTCTACCCGTCCCGCTTCGAGGGCTTCGGAATCCCGCTGATCGAGGCGCTCGCGTGCGGGACGCCCCTCGTCGCCTCGTCGCACCCGTCGATGGACGAGGCCTGCGGCGACGCCGCAGTCCGCGCCGACCCCGACAGCGCAGAGGCGCTCGCGGCCGCGATCGAGGACGCGCTCGCACGCCGCGATGAGCTCGTCACGCGCGGCCTCGCGCACGTGCGTCGCTTCACGTGGCGGCAGGCGGGGGAGGTCTTCCTGCGCGGGTACGAGGACGCGAGAACGTAGCGCGGGATCACTCGTTCGAGGGATTCAGCTCCGGCGGGTCCATGCCGAGAGAGCCGGCCATCCGCCGCGCAGCCGGCGTTGGTCAAACTCTCCCCGTGCGCGTCGCGATCGATGTCTCGCCCCTCGCTCAGACACGAGCTGGAACGGCGCGGTACCTGCGCGGGCTGCTCGGCGAGCTCGAGCGGCGCAAGGACATCGCGCTCGTGCCCTTGGCCTTCGGCGGATCGGGTCGAGCCGCGGCGGCCGCCCGGGACACGCTCTGGTACCTCGGCCTGCTCCCACGCCGCGCCGGCCGCGCCGGCGCGCGTGTCCTGCACTGCCCGACGTTTCGAGCGCCGCTTCGCTCCCGCGTGCCGATCGTCGTCACGGTCCATGACGTCGCCGTCCTGCGCGAGCCGCGCTACTTCCCGCGGTGGTCGCGCACCTACGGTCGCGCCGTCGTCCCGCGCGTGTTGCGGGCCGCGGCGCGGGTGATCGCCGTCTCCGAGTTCACGGCGCGAGAGGTTGTCAAGCTCGCCCGGGTGCCGGAGGAGCGCGTGCGCGTCGTGCCCAACGCGGTCGGCGCGCCTTTTTCCCCGGACGGCCCCGCCGCCAACGGCGACTACGTGCTCGCTGTGGGGACGCTGGAGCCGCGCAAGAACCTGTCCGGGCTCGCGGAAGCGGCGCGCCGGGCGTCGGTCGAGCTGCGCGTCGTCGGCGCACGCGGGTGGGGCGGCGTGGAAGTCGGCGGTGACGGCGTCCACTGGCTCGGCGAGGTTGGCGACGAGGAGCTAGCCCGTCTCTACCGCGGCGCACTGTGCCTGGCCTACCCGTCGCTCTACGAGGGCTTCGGTTTCCCCGTCCTTGAGGCGATGCGCTGCGGGACGCCGGTGGTCACCAGCGCGGGCAGCGCGATGGAGGAGGTCGCCGATAGCGCGGCCGAGCTCGTCGATCCGCATGATCCTGTTTCGATCGCGGAGGGGATCGAGCGGGCGATCCTGCGCCGAGACGAGCTCCGCGCCCGCGGCCTCGAGCGGGCACGCCGCTACACTTGGGCGGCGGCGGCGGACGCGACCGTCGCGGTCTACCGCGAGGTTGGGCTATGACGCGACCGCTCGTCGTCGTAGATGCGGACGTGCTCGGGCGCCGTCGCACCGGCGACGAGACGCACGTCTCGAATCTCCTGCGCACGCTGCCGGCCGCCGCGCCCGACCTGCGGCTGGGGGCGGTGACGCGGCACCCCGAGCTCGTGCCGGAGGGCGTCGAGGCGATCGAGCTCCCGGCGCGGGTTCAGGAGCTGCGGATGG
The DNA here is from genome assembly GCA_046725345.1 of Actinomycetota bacterium. Taxonomy (GTDB): domain Bacteria; phylum Actinomycetota; class Thermoleophilia; order Gaiellales; family Gaiellaceae; genus JBKOYJ01. Next base: position 14,613 of record JBKOYJ010000026.1, read on the forward strand.
CCTGGTCGCTCTCACGCCTGCTCCGTCGTCGACGACCCGCGCTCGCGCACTTCCAGCACGCGCTCCCGCTCGGCTGCCCCTGCCCGGCCGTGGTGACGGTCCACGACCTCTCGTTCGAGCACGAGGCGAGCGCGATGGGACGGAAGGACCGAGCGGTCTTCCGCCTGGTCGTCCCGCGCGCCGTCCGCCGCGCTGCGCGCGTCCTGGCGGTGTCGGAGCGAACGCGGAACGACCTCGTCGAGCTTTACAGCGTTCCGGAGGACCGCATCGTCGTGACGCCGAACGCCGTCGACCCGGCGTTCCACCCCGGTGGGGAGCCCAACTCGTTCCTGCTCTTCGTGGGGACGGTCGAGGCTCGCAAGGATCCGTTCGCTGCCGCGGAGGCCGCCGCGGAGCTGGGGCGGCGGCTCGTCGTCGCGGGCCCCGAGCGTGACGCCGTGCTAGCGCGCCGCCTGCGGGAGCGGGGCGCTCGCGTGCTCGGCTACGTGGCGAAGGAGGAGCTGGCGCAGCTCTACCGCGAGGCGGCCTGCGTGCTGCTTCCCTCACGGTACGAAGGGTTCGGCATCCCCGTGCTCGAAGCGATGGCGAGCGGCACGCCGGTGGTGGCGGCTCCCGATCCCGCGTTGCGCGAGGTCGCGGGCAACGCGGCGGTGTTCGCCGAGCCGGGACGGCTTGCGGAAGGCGTCCGGCGGGCGCTCGCGGACCGTGAGCGGCTGGTGGCGGCCGGCATCGAGCGCGCGGGGGCGTTCACGTGGGACGAGACGGCGCGGCGGACAGCGGCCGTCTACCGCGAGGTGATCGGACTGTGATCGTCTCGGCTGTCCTCGTCTCGCACGGGCACGCCGCGGAGCTCGAGGAGCTGTTGCCCGCGTTGGCGCCGCAGGTCGACGAGGTCGTCGTGGTCGCGAACGTGCCCGGCAGCGTCGGCCCCGTTCCCGACTCCGTCCGCGTGCTCGAGAACGAGCGACCGCGCGGATTCGCCGCGAACGCGAACCGCGGGATCGCGGAGACGCGTGGCGAGCTCGTCGTCCTCGCGAACCCGGATACACGTCCCGAGCCGGACGCGGTCGCGGCCCTGCGCGCGTTCGCCGAGTCGCGGCCGCGTTGCGGGATCGCCGGGCCGAAGCTCGTGTATCCCGGCGGGACGTGGCAGCCCTCCCGACGGCGCTTCCCGACCGTCGGCGGCACGGTCGTGCGGCGGACGCCGCTCAGGCGCCTCTTCCCGCCGCTCGAGCGCCAGCGGGGCCACTATCTGCTGGACGAGCGGCCGGTGGAGCCGGCGCAGGCGGACTGGCTGCTCGGCGCGTTCCTGTTGCTGCGCCGCTCGATGCTGGCGGAGCTGGGCGGCTTCGATCCAGGTTTCCGCCTCTACGGAGAGGACGTCGACCTCTGCTACCGCGCCGCCAAGGCGGGCTGGGAGTGCTGGTACGTTCCTACGGCGGTCGTCGTCCACGCATGGGACCGGGCGAGCGACCGCCGCTTCCTCGACCGCCGGACCGTCTGGCACTGGCGCGGGATCGCCCGCTTCGTCCGCAAGCACCCGGAACGGCTCAGGGCGCTCCGCTAGGCACGAACCGGAAGCGAACCTGCGCGCCGAGGCTGCGCTGGTCCGTCGCGCGTGGATCGAGCTCGGCCGGGACGAAGGTGCGCGCGACCCCGACCTCGACGCGAAACGGCGGCTTCGGCGCCCTCAGGCGGAAGACGCGTTGTTGGCCGCTGTGCACGATCCACCTCCGCTCCGCGGTCGCTTCGGCGAGCGACGGCAGGCCGGCGGAATTCGTCGTCAGCCGCCCGACGCGGACGACGGCCGGCGCGGGCACGTCCGTGCCGCGCCACCCGAGCCGGCCGACCGTGACCTCGACGTCGCCCTCGCTCCGCGTCCAGTAACGGTCGTAGGTGCTGTACGTCCCCATCCAGCCGTCCGCGTAGACGCCCGCGACGGCGTCGCGAAGGCGCAACGGCTGCGCGACCCGGTAGAGCACGAACCGACCGGCGCCCGCGATTCGCCTCCCCGCGAGAGCGACCCTCGAGTCGGCGACGACGTAGCGCGTGCCGGGATCGGGGAGGATCCGGCCGGTCGTGGCGTCGACGTTCGGGAAGCCCGTCGGTCCCGGAGCGAGAACGCTCCGGTCGAGCGTCCAGACGGCGGAGATGGACCGGTTCCAGAACTCCAGTGTGTATAGGCGGTTGGGGTCGTCGAGGCCGAGGCCGAGGAAGAGAGCGGGCTCGCCGCCCGTCGCACGGTCGACCCAGCCGACCGGTTGCCGCACGTACGTCTCGATCCGTTCGGAGAAGTCGCGCAGGCCGAGAGATGCGTAAACCTCGCCGGTCGCGTTCCAGGCCAGCACGATCGCCGCGGCGGCAAGCACGACCTGGGGGTAGCGACGCGCCAGGAGGACGGTCGCGGCTGACCCGACCGCGACGATCAAAAGCAGCCGCTCGATCGTCGTGTCGGAAAGGAAGAGCTCGCGGTTGGCGAGCGACGTGATCGCGTACCCCGGTGCCTCGAAGTACGGGTGCCCGAAATCGAGTCGGGGCGAGACGAGCAGCACGAGCACCGCCGCGGCCGCGGCGACCGCCGCGAGCGGGCGTGCGCGAGGCCGCTCCAGCCACATCGCCGTCGCCGCGAAGATGAGCGGCGCCAGGTAGATCAGGTTCCGCTCGAGGACGCGCGGGTCCAGGACCGTCGCCAGCCACGCACCCTTCGCGCCTGCGTAGAGCAGGAACGCGGGCGTGGCGGCGGCGAAGACGGCCACGAACGCGCGCCGCTCGGAGCTTCGAGGCGCGCCCGCGGGACGTACGAGGACGGCGAGCGCGGCGACGACGGGGAGGATCCCCACGCCGATCGCGAGCGCTCCCGCCGCCGCGACCGCCTCGTCGAGCATCTCGCGCGGGCGGTCGGTGGCGATCCGCCACTCCACCGACCGGCTGTGCAGCACCTCGTACGCGAGCACGGCCACGCCGGCCGCGACGACGACGAGCGCGACGGCGTCCCATGGGCGCCATCGCCCGCGAATGCGCCTGGCACGTGCGCTCGTCCAGGCGACGGCGAGCGCGGCGAGCGCGAGCGTGAGGGGCACGAGCACAAGCTCGCGGCGAACCAGCGGGGCCAGCAGCGCGACGGCGACCGCGCCGCCGATCGTCGCCCGCGTCGGGCGCGCGAGCGCGAGCACGCCGAGGAAGAACGCCGCCGTCGCGACGGGGTAGGCGATCGGTTCCTCGAGCAGGAGCGCGGAGTACGAGAGCGCCGGCACGGTGACGGTCCCCACGGCTGCGAACAGCGCCGCGCGCCGCCCGGCCAGCAGGCGTGTGAGCGCGTAGGCCGGAAACGCCGCGGTCGTCATTGCGACCACGCCGATCAGCTTCGCGGCCAGATATGCGTCGTCGAGGTTGCCGAGCAGCCAGGCGGGAGCGCGCGCTGCCACCGCGAGCGACCCGATCGAGTGAGGCTCCCCGCGCAAGGTGGCGTGGCCGGTGTCCGCCAGCGAGCGCGCGAGCTCCGTGTAGAGGAGCTCGTCCGTGAAGATCACCGGGGTCGTGACGAGCCACGCCTGCCACGCGTACACGAGCGCGAGCCAGGCGAACACAGTCAGGAGCGGCACCGCCGCCACGAGGTGGGCGGCCCGGGGCGAGCGAGTGGCTTCTCGAGGAGTCGCGGCCGGAGCCGCGGTCACTCCACGACCGCTCCGAGCACCGCCCCCGGCTCGAGGTCGAGCTGCCGCCGCACGAAGCGACAGATGACGCCGGCGTCCTTGCATGCGCGAACGATCGCATCGAGACGGTCGAGCGGCGCATCGGGGATCGTGACGAGGACGGCGTCGGGCCGCGTGCGAGCGAGCACCCGCTCGATCGCGGCGCAGCCGCCGATCACCGGAGAGCCCTGCAGCCGCCGGCCGCGCAGCGCCGGGTCGTCGTCGACGAAGCCGACGACCTGCTGCCCGGGCGTCTCGCGCAGCTCGCGCAGCAGGCTACGGCCGCCGCGTCCGGCGCCGACGATCAGGGTGCGGTGGACGTGGGAGCGCTCGATCAGCGATGGGAGGAGACCGCCGAAGGCGTGCTCCGCGAACCGCGCCCCGCCCACGAGCAGCGAGCAGAGCAGGAAGTCGACGAGGAAGACGCTGAGCGGGAAGTGGCCGAGCTCATTGAGCGCGAGCACCGGCGCCATCGCAGCGATCTCCGAGGCGCCGACGGCGCCCACGATTGCGGCGCCGTCCCGGGCGCCGGCGTAGCGCCAGACCCGCCGGTACAGGCCGAAGAGGATGAAGCCGAGATAGCGGGCGGCCACGACGGCCGGCAGCGAGAGCACGAGCAGGTCGCGCTCGAACGACGTCCCGTTCGGGCCGACCTGGAGCAGGTACGCCCCTACGAACGCCGCGCAAACGAGCGCGAAGTCGAGCAGCACCTCCACCAGCCGGCGCGGGCTGACCACGATCCGGAGGAGCAGGGGACGTTCGGCGATCGCCTCGGCCGCGTACGGGCTCCGTTCGACCTCCGCCAGGTAGCTGACGAACTGCACGAGCAGGACGAACGTCACCAGGACGCCGACCAGGGCCAGCCCGGAATTGTCGAGGAGCCCGTAGGCGAGGCTCGTCGCGCCGAGGGCGACGGCGATCGCCGTGAGCACCGCCACCGCGGTCGACTCGGAAAGGCCGCGGTAGACGAGCCGGTGCGAGGTATGGTCGCGGCCGCCTCGCAAGATCGGCCGTCCCTCCCACAGGCGCATCACCGCGACGAGGCCGGTGTCCAGGATCGGCACGCCGAGCACGACGATCGGCACGAGGATGCTGGCGAACGTCGACCCGGCGACGGCCCAGGTCGACGCGATTCCGAAGGCGGCGAGCGCGAAGCCCACGACCTGGCTCCCGGAGTCCCCCATGAAGACCGCCGAGGGCCCGCGCCGGCCGACGTTGAACGGGAGGAAGCCGAGGCAGGCGAACAGCAGGCTGAGCGAGAGCGCCGCCACCGTCGGGTTCTCGTGGACGGCGAGGGCGTCGATCGCGAAGAACGTGGCGGCGACCACGGCAAGCGTGGCCGCGAGGGCGTCCATGTTGTCGAGCAGGTTGAAGGCGTTCGTCATTCCGACGAACCACACGAGCGCGATCGCCAGCCCGAGGGCGTCGTTGTCCACGATCTCGACGCGCATCCCGCTGGCAAGCACGACGGCCACGGCTGCGACCTGCGCGGCGATCTTCACGATCGGGCGAAGCGAGAAGGCGTCGTCGGCGAGGCCCGCTACGAAAAGGATCATGCAGCCGCCGAGGATCCCGTAGAGCTCGGAGCTCGGCTCGATCGCACCCGTCGCGACCGCCGCCGCCGCCCCGGCGGCCAGGCCGGCGATGATGCCGAAGCCGCCGGTGAGCGGGGTCGGCGCCTCGTGCCAGCGCTCGTCGCTCGGGAGGGCGACGAGCCGGCGACCGAGCGGCGTCCGTAGCGAGATGCTGATGACCCCCGCCGCGACCGGCAAGGCGAAGATCGCCGCGACCGCGCTCACGTCCAGCAGCGTAAACCGATCGCTGTTAACCGCATGTAAGCGTCCATGCCGGCATGCAGGCATTCTTGCCTGACGAGGCGACGGCCACACCTACACTTGCGGGGGCGTGTCCGTCTACGCCGACGTTCTCCGTTACCGGGACCTCTTCGGCAGCCTCTTCCGCCGCGAGTTCCACGCCCGTTACAAGGGCTCGGTCCTCGGCGTCGTGTGGTCGCTCGCGAACCCGCTCCTCCTGCTCGCCGTCTACCTGCTCGTCTTCTCGGTGCTCTGGCGCGTCACAGGCCCGATCCCGCACTACCCGCTCTACCTGATCGTCGGGCTCGCGGCGTGGGTGTTCTTCTCGACGACGCTGACCGGCGCGTCGCGAAGCCTGCTCGAGCACGGGAACCTGATCCGCAAGACGCGCTTCCCGCGTCAACTGGTGCCGCTGTCGGTCGTGGCGACGCAGGTCGTGACCTTCGCGATCATGCTCGCGGTCGTGACGGCGCTCTGCGTCGCTGCGATCCCCGAGTCCCGGACGACGTGGCCGCTCGCGATCCCGCTCGCCGCGCTCTTCGTCGGGCTCGTCGCCGGCCTTTCCATCGTCGTCGCCGTGCTGAACATCATCCTGCGCGACGTCGAGCATCTGGTGGCCGCGCTCCTCTTGCCGTGGTTCTTCCTCACGCCGGTGCTCTACAGCTTCGAGCAACTGCCCGGCTTCGAGCGGCATCACGCGCTCGTCGAACTGCTCCACTACGGGAACCCGATCACGCCCGGCATCGAGGCGCTTCGCGCCCCGCTCTGGGCGGGCGAGCTTCCGCAGCTCGCGGACACCCTCTACCTCGTGGTCGCCTCCCTCGTCGCGCTCGCCCTCGGCGCCTTCGTCTTCACCCGTCTCGACGACCGCATCGCGGTCGAGATCTAGCGGGGGAACATGGTTCCCCGTTTGCCCCCTCCTTCGCAGCGTGCGGCGTTCGGCACCGTTTGGGCTCCGGCGAGAGTGCGATCTCGCCTCCGCCCGCTGGCTGATGCTCGGCGACCGACCCCTCGGGCCTGGAGGTCCGCGTCGGAGGTCAGTACTTGCGGAGTTGCAGCGTGATGCGGCCGTCGTAGAGCCACGGCTCGCGCTCGACGGCTCGCGCGGCGGGGAGATCGGCGACCGGCTCGACCCACTCGACGTCGACCCCGCGCACGACCGAGGGGCACAGCAGCGGGTGCCCGAAGCCGGGGACCCGCCCCGGGCCGGGGGCCCATGGCGCGAGAGCCCGTCTACGCGCGGTGTGGAAGCGCCGAGGCGGCTCGATGGAGCCCGCCACGACGGCGTAGCCCTCCTGATGCGCGTCGAGAACGCGGCGCGACCAGTCGGGACGCGGAGCGCAGCCGTCGGCGAGAAACGCCACCGCTTCGGCCTCGTCCTCTGCGACGAGCGCTTCTTCCTGTGCGGCGAGTGCGGCGGCGTCGCCTCCTCGTGCGGCGAGCGCGCGGCCGATACGCGGGGCAACCTCCTGCTCGAGCACGAGCACAGGGCTCCCCGCCTGTCCGAACCAGGTGCGGCCCTCGTCCACGAGGTCCAGCGCGAGCCGGTAGGCGCCGGGCGGGATCGGAGCGCGCACCCGCATCCTCGCGCGCAGCCGGTTCCCCGGCGCGACGGAACGCTCGAGCCGTGTGCGCTCGCCGTCCCAAACGATCGGGTTGCCGCGCTCGTCCAGCCAGTGGTATGCGAGGTGGACGCCCGTCTCGGAGCCAGCACGCCAGACGGCCGAGCCGGCGTTCTCGAGCTCGACAACGGCCGAACCGAGCGCGCCCGCCCGGGCCGCATCCACACGGCAGCCGAGCCAGCGCACGACGAGCGGGCCTCTGGGGATCGGCTGGTCCACGGAGCGCGACTAGTCTAGGCCGACGTGGTCGAGCCCCTCCTCGTACGCGCCGCGCGCCGGGAGCCGGTCGAGCGGACGCCCGTGTGGTTCATGCGGCAGGCGGGGCGCTCGCTGCCCGAATACCGCGCGATTCGCGAGCGCTACGGGCTGTTCGAGGTCTGCCGGCAGCCCGAGCTGTGCGCGGAGGTGACGCTCCAGCCCGTCCGGCGACACGGGGTCGACGCGGCCGTGATGTTCGCCGACATCATGCTCCCGGTCCTCGGGATGGGCGTGGACGTCGACCTCGTCGAGAACGTCGGTCCCGTGGTGGCCGATCCGGTCACGTCCGCCGCGGACGTGGACGGGCTCGCCGTGCCGGAGCCCGAGGAGGCTGTTCCGTTCGTGCTCGAGGCCGTCCGCCTCGTTCGTGCCGAGCTGGCGCCCGAGCAGGCTGTCGTCGGCTTCTGCGGAGGCCCGTTCACCGTCGCCGGCTACCTCGTGGAAGGGCAGCCGAGTCGCGAGTTCCTGAGAGTGAAGGCGCTGATGTACCGCGAGCCGGACGTCTGGCACGGGCTGATGGAGAAGCTCGCGGAGACGTTCGCCCGCTACGTCGCGGCCAAGGTGGATGCGGGTGCGGACGTGATCCAGGTCTTCGACTCGTGGGCCGGCGTCCTCACGCCCGCCGACTACGAGGAGTTCGTCGCGCCGTATTCCGCCAGGATCCTCGGCGCCGTCGACGCGCCGACGATCCACTTCGCGACGGGCGCGGCCGGCCTCCTGCCTGCCCTCGCGGCGGCGGGCGGCGACGTGATCGGTCTCGACTGGCGGATCGACCTCGACCGCGGCTGGGATGCGGTGGGCGAGGACCGCGGCGTGCAGGGCAACCTCGACCCGGCCGTCCTGCTCGGCCCCTGGGAGCGCACCGAGGCGGCTGCCCGCGACGTCCTCGCACGCGCCGATGGACGGCGCGGCCACGTGTTCAACCTCGGCCACGGGGTGCTTCCCGACACCGACCCTGCGGCTCTGTCGCGGTTGGCCGAGCTCGTCCGCGAGGCGAGCGTGGAGGCGCGCGTATGAACCCTACGGGTCTGGGTTCGCCGGACGACCATGCCGGGGTCCCATCGCAGGCTCCGCATTCGCTGCCCCAAGGTTTGCCTACGCATACGGCCGTGATCCTGATGGCGTACGGGAGTCCCGACCGGCTCGAGGACGTTCCCGCTTACTACGCCGACATCCGCGGTGGGCGGCCGATCGCCCCCGAGCATCTGGCCGACCTGGTCGAGCGTTACCGGAGGCTCGGGATCGAGCGCTCGAACCCGCTCAACGAGATCACCGAGCGCACGCGAGCTGCACTCGAGCGCGAGCTAGGCCTTCCTGTCCACACCGGCATGCGTCACTGGCAGCCTCGGATCGCCGAGGCGGCCGAGCGCGCCGTCGCCGGCGGAGCGGAGACCGTCGTCGGCCTCGTGCTCGCGCCGCACTTCTCGCGGCTGTCGATCGGCGCCTACCGCCGCGCCCTCGAGGACGCGCTCGCGGGCCGCGTGGAGCTCGTCTTCGTCGAGCGGTGGGGAACAGACCCCAGCTTCGTCGAGTTCGTGGCCGGACGCGTGCGCGGGGCGGCGGCCCACGTCGTCTTCACCGCGCACAGCCTTCCGGCGCGCATCCTCGAGGAAGGCGACCCGTACCACGACGAGCTGCTCGAGTCGGCCCGGTTGGTCGCCGAGGAAGCGGGCGTCGGGGAGTGGTCGTTCGCCTACCAGAGCGCGTCGCCGACGGGCGAGCCCTGGCTCGGCCCGGACGTCGTCGATCATCTCGAGGAGCTCCACGCCAGGGGCGTCCGCGACGTGCTCGTCTGTCCGGTCGGCTTCGTCTCGGACCACCTCGAGATTCGCTGGGACATCGACACCGAGGCGAGGACGAAGGCAGGCGAGCTCGGCATGCGGCTCGAGCGGATCGAGATGCCGAACGACGATCCGCGCTTCGTCGCCGTGCTCGCTCGCATCGTCGAGCGCGCGCTCGCGGGCGCCGCGGCCCGCGCCTGAGGAGTACCTTCGTACCGTGACACCCTACGGGTCTGGGTTGACCGGAGATGCACGTCGGTCCGCGAACAGAGGCTCCACCTGAGCCGCCGTGAGGCTTGCACATGAGACCAGGTGAGATTCGGGTCGAGCACGCGTCGCGGCGCTTCACCATCCGACCGCAGCAGACGCGGACGCTGAAGGACCTCGTCGTCGCGCGGGGCCGCACGCGCGGCCGCGACCTTTGGGCGCTGAGGGACGTGTCCTTCACCGTCGAGCCGGCGGAGGCCGTCGGCTTGGTCGGGCGCAACGGCTCGGGCAAGACGACGCTGCTGAAGCTGATCGCCGGGATCATCAAGCCGACGACGGGACGTATCGCCGTCGCCGGTCGCGTCGGCTCGCTCCTCGAGCTCGGGGCGGGCTTCCACTTCGACTTCACCGGACGCGAGAACGTCTACCTCAACGGCTCGATGCTCGGGTTGTCGCGTCGGGCAGTCCGTCAGCACCTCGACGAGATCGTCGCCTTCGCCGAGCTCGAACGCTTCATCGACGTGCCCGTCCGCACCTACTCGTCGGGAATGGCGATGCGGCTCGGCTTCGCGATCGCGGCACATCTCGAGGCGGACGTGATGCTCCTCGACGAGGTGTTCGCAGTCGGCGACGAGGCGTTCCAGCGCAAGTGCTTCGGCCGCATCTTCGAGTTCAAGCGCCAGGGAGGCACCATCGTCTTCGTCTCGCACGACGCGGCCGCCGTCGAGCGCCTCTGCGACCGTGCCGTGCTGTTACGGGCGGGCCGTGTCGAGTTCGACGGGCCGACCCACCAGGCGATCGTGCGCTACCACCGCATGCTCGCCGAGGAGACCGACCCGGCCGAGCTTGCGGCAGGGCTGCGCGAGTGGGGGAGCGGCGAAGCGCGCATCGAGTCGGTCTCGCTGCTCGGCGCCGAGGGAGAGAAGCGCACGCAGTACCTCTCCGGCGAGCCGCTCGTGGTCCGTGTACACGTCGCCGCCGCCGCGCCGCTCGCGCCGCCGAGGCTGACGTACGAGCTGCGCGGTGAGGGCGGGCTGCTGCTCGCCGCCGGCGTCCAGGACACCGGCGAGCTCGGCTGGGACGGCCGCGGGGAGCTGCCGCTGCGGTTCGAGGTCGACCAGCTTCCGCTCGCCGACGGTCGCTTCCGGCTCAGGCTCGGCCTCGTCGACGCGGCGACGCGGCGCCTCTACCACCAGCTCGACGAGGCCGCGTCCTTTCTCGTCTACCCCGCGGGCGACGAGCGCGGGCCGCTTCGCTTCGACGGACGGTGGCGGAGGGAGGAAATCGCCGCCGCCGCCGAACTTCCTCGCTCGTGAGCTCGCGCATGTGTCCCGACTGGCCGGCGCTGATGGAGGTGGCGCCCGACCTCCAGTTCAAGCACTACACGGTCGCGGAGGCGCGCCTGCCCGCTGACGCGCTCGTGAACCTTCCCGTCTCGCTGGACGACGTGGCGATCTGCTGCGACCTCGAGCACAACGTCTTCAACCCCGCCCACACCGAGCCGCACGTCGCCCGCGCGCTGGGCGACAGCCACTGGTTCGAGGTTCGCGAGTGGATCACGCGCGGGCCCGGGCGCGCCGCCGCGCACGGCTGACCTCCCCGTCTCGACCCGCTCGTTAGGCTGACTCGGGATGGCGACCGTCGTCGTCCCGTTTCGCGCCGGGAAGACCCGGCTCGTGCTGCCCGGGCGCGAGCGGTTGGCGCTCGCGCTGGAGATGTTGCAGGCGGTGCTCGGCGCTGCCGTCGTGGTCGGGCGGACGCTGCTCGTTACCGATGACGCTGCGTTCGCTGCCCGGTTCGGCGTCGAGTTCGTGCCTGACCCGGGCGCGGGTCAGGGCGCGGCCGTCGCAGCCGGCCTCCGACGCGTCGAGTCGCTGCCCGCGCTCGTGGTCAATGCCGATCTGCCTCGCGCGACGTCCGACGACCTGCGCGCACTCGCGGCGGCCGCTCCGGCGCTGGTCGCGGCCGCCGACGGCACGACGAACGCGCTTGCATTGACCGATCCTGGCGCCTTCCGGCCCCTCTACGGACCGGGAAGCGCGTCGCGTTTTCTGGCGCTGGGCTTCCGCCGGCTCGACCTGCCGAACCTCGCCGAGGACGTCGACACCGTCGCCGACCTCGAGCGAATGGGCCTGCGGACGCCGGCATGAACATCGTCGTCCTCTCCGGCGGCGTCGGTGGCGCCCGCTTCCTGCGTGGGCTCGTCGAGGTCGTCGAACGCGAGGACGTGACGGTGGTCGGGAACGTGGGGGACGACCTGGAGGTGCTCGGCGTCCACGTCTCTCCGGACCTCGACTCGATCCTGTACGCGCTCGCGGGCCTGGCCGACGAGGAACGCGGCTGGGGCCGAGCCGACGAGACGTGGAACGCGCTCGAGTCCGCGGTGCTGCTCGGCGGCGAGGGCTGGTTCCGGCTCGGCGACCGCGACATCGGACTGCACCTCGTCCGCACGCAGGCGCTTCGCGCCGGCGAGCCGCTGTCGCGGGTGACGGCGCGCCTCGGGAAGCGGCTCGGCGTGCGGGTGCGGCTGCTTCCCGCCACCGACGACCCGCTGCGGACGTGGATCGATACCGAGGCGGGGGCGTTCGCCTTCCAGGAATGGTTCGTTGCCCGCGGCCATCGCGACGACGTCGTTGGCGTACGCTACGAGGGCGAAGAGCGTGCGCTGCCGGCTCCGGGCGTTTCCGAAGCGCTCGAGGCCGCGGAGCTGCTCCTGGTCGCGCCGAGCAACCCCTACGTCAGCATCGGCCCGATTCTCGCCGTCCGCGCGATCCGCGAGGCGCTGGAGCGCCGCCGGGTGCCCGCGGTCGCGGTCAGCCCGCTGATCGGCGGCCGATCGGTGAAGGGCCCGGCCGATCGCATGCTCGCGCGCCTCGCCGGCGGGACCGAGCCCGTGCACGTCGCCTCCTGCTACCACGGTCTCATCGACGCGCTCGTGATCGACGAGGCGGACGCCGCCGGCGCCGGCGCTCTCGTCGCAACGGGCGTCCGGCCCATCGTCGCGAGGACGCTGATGGCGGACGCGGACGCGCGACGGCGGCTGGCGGAGGCCGCGCTCGGAGCCGTACCCGTATGAGGGTCGCCATCGTCGGCGGGACGGGTGCGTTCGGGCGGGCGCTCCTCCACCGTCTGCGTGCCGCGGGCGACGCCGTCGTGATCGGTTCTCGCGACGCCGGGCGCGCGCACGAGCTCGCGCTTTCATACGGCGTCGAGGGCGCCGCGAACGAGGACGCTGTTCGCGGTGTCGACGTCGTCGTGCTCTCGGTGCGCTCGAACGCCGCGCTCGAGACCGCCCGCTCGCTTGCTAACGCGATCGGAACAACGCCGGTGTTGTCGGTGGGCAGCGATCTCCGCTTCGACGGGCCGACTGTCCTCCCGGGGCGGCTCGGGCGGGCGCTCGCCGAGGAGATCGCCGACGTCGTGCACGGCCCGGTGACCGCCGGCCTGCAGTCGCTCGCGGCCGCGCACCTGGAGCAGCAGGAGCCGCCCGACGAGGACGCGCTCGTGTGCGGCGACGACGCCGACGCGAAGCGCGTCTCGCTCGAGCTCGCCGGCAAGCTCGTCGCGGGTCGCGCGATCGACGCGGGGCCGCTGGCGAACGCGCGCGCGCTCGAGGGCCTGACGGCGATCATCCTCAACGTCAACCGCCGCTACCGGACGAACGCCGGCCTTCGCCTCACCGGCCTGCCGTGAAACGCTACGCGTCTGGGTTGGCCGGACAACCTCTCGACGGTCCGTGCGCCAAGTCCCGCGAAGCTGCCCCAGCTGCCGTCGTGGCAGAGCTCCGCGTGATCCCGGTGCTCGGGATTCCGGAGGTCCGCGAGGGCGACGACGTCGCCGCCCTGATCGCGGGGAGTGCCGAGCTCGCCGAAGGCGACGTCGTCGTCGTCGCGCACAAGCTCGTGTCGAAGGCAGAGGGCCGTGTCGTCGAGCTCGCCGACCTCGAGCCGTCGGCGGCGGCGCTGGCCCTCGCAGGAGACGACGATCCCCGTCACCTCGAGGCCGTGCTGCGCGAGGCCGCGCGCCTCGTTCGCGCGCGGGCGGGGTTCGTGATCGCGCAGACGCGGCACGGGTTCGTGTGCGCCTCGGCGGGCGTGGACGCGTCGAATGCGCCCGAACCGGGGGCTCTCGTCCTGCTGCCCGAGGATCCGGACGCCTCCGCCGAGCGTCTGCGAGCCCGGCTGGCGGAGCTCACGGGCAGAGCGGTCGCCGTCCTCGTCACCGACTCGTTCGGCCGCGCCTGGCGCCACGGCACGACGGACGTCGCCGTCGGCGCGGCCGGGCTGCAGGTGCTGCTCGATCTCAAGGGCCAGCGCGACCCCGTCGGCTACGAGCTGCGGGGGACGACGATCGCGGTCGCCGACCAGATCGCCGGCGCAGCGGAGCTCGTGATGGGCAAGACCGAAGGCGTTCCGGCCGCTGTCGTCCGCGGTCTCGCGCACCTCGCGGGCGAGGGCCGAGCGCGCGACCTCGTGATGCCGCCGGAGCGCGACCTCTTCCGCTGAGACCATGACCTTTCGCCCGTGTCAGGTGCCAGGCACCTGACATGTCCGTCGGCGCCATGTCAGGGGTCAGACCCCGGCCGTGGCCGGCATGGAGATGACCGGCGCGGCCGCGGCCTCCGCGATTCCCCTGCAAGTGCGCTCACTTCGCGACGCGGAGCGAGGGCTTGGGGAACGATGGCGCGAAATCGTCACGGGTCTGTTGTCCCCTTCAGCCATGTTGGGGGTCAGACCCCCAACATGGCCGTTACTGGCAGCCCCAGTGTCGGTTGTGCCACCTCACCTGCCGAGCATCTGATGTGGCCCCGCGAGACCTTGTGCCGACTGCTACGGGGTGAGTCGCAGCGGGATCTCGACGATGTGGATGCGCGAGCCGTCCTCGGCCGAGTCCTCGTAGACGACGAGCTCGCCGCCCGCGCGCGTGACGCTGAACGGAATCGAGACGTCGAACGTACCGCGCGTGCCCGACCCGGAGGTGGCGGTCACCGTCTTGTGCGCCACGACCCGGCCATCCCAGTCGACGATCTCCGCCTGGAACGTCGCCTCGTACGTGTTCGCACTGCCGCGGATCCGGGCGGGGCTCGCGACGTCGTCGTCGGGCAGGGGCGACTCGACGAGGATCGGCGGGCTGGCGTCCTCGAAGTCGGCCCGTGTCAGCCGCCGGCCGTGTGTGCAGCTGCCGTTCACCGCCTCGACGGTCGAGAACTGCGTCAGCGTGAACACGACCTGTGCCAGCGGCGGGCAGGGCCGGAGATCCACGGTCGCGACCCCGTTCGCGATGCCGAGGCGCTCGATCGTCGTCGCGGCTGGGACGGCGCTGTCGAGCCCGACCTGACGCTCTCGTGCCGTCGGGCCGTCGAAGAGCGACTCGAGCGCACCGCGCGCCACGGCCGGGCTCGCGGCGGTCCGGGCGACGGGCTGCACGCGGTCTCCGCGCAGGAGGTAGACCAGGACCCCGCGGGTCGCCGGCTCCTCCTCGGCCGTCGTGGCCGCCGGCTCGGTGCGCGCGGGCAGCGTGACGGACGTCTCGCTCTCCGGCGGCTCAGCGACCTCCTCGGAGCCGCAACCCGCGAGCGCGATTGCCGCGAGGAGCAGCATAGACGCGGCCGAAATGCGCACGTACGCTCGCTTCGATGCCGATCCGCGCTCTCCTCGCAGCCGCACTGACGCTGACGATAGCCCCCTCAGGTCGCGTCGCCGCGCCGCCAGCCGCCACGCTGATCGCCGCGGGAGACGTGGCCTCGTGCCAGTCGAACGGCGACGAGCAGACGGCGCGTCTCCTGCGCGGCCTCCGGGGCAACGTGGCCGTCCTCGGCGACGCCGCATACGAGCGCGGAACCGACGAGGAGTTCCAGCGCTGCTATGCGCCCACGTGGGGACGCGAGCGCTCGCGCACCCGTCCCGCAGTCGGCAACCACGAGTACGGGACGCCGGGCGCGGCCGGCTACTTCCGCTACTTCGGCCGCGCCGCTGGGCCGCCAGGCAAGGGCTGGTACGCGTATCGCCTTGGGACGTGGCACGTCATCGTCGTCAACACCAACTGCTCGATCGTCGGCTGCGGCCCGGGTTCCGAGCAGTACCGGTGGCTGAGCCGAGACCTCGCGCGCCACCACGCCCGCTGCACGCTTGCGTACGGCCACCACCCCCGCTTCAGCTCGGGGCCGCACGGCGCCGACCGCACCGTCGCGCCGCTCTGGCGGCTCCTGTACGCCAGTCGCGCCGACGTCGTCCTCGCCGGGCACGACCACGACTACGAGCGCTTCGCGCCGCTCGATTCGAGCGGGCGCCTCGATCGCCGCCGAGGCATCCGCGAGTTCGTCGTCGGCACCGGCGGCAAGACGCTCTATCCGATCCTGTCGCCGCTCCCCGGAAGTCGCGCGCACACCGACCGGACGTACGGCGTCCTCGTCCTCCGCCTCCTCCCGCGCCGATACACGTGGCGTTTCGTCACGGTTCCGGGGAGCGCGTTCCACGACGCCGGCAGCGCCCGCTGCCACTGATGTGACGATGGAGCGACCGGTGGCGTATAGGAGGGCATGGAGGTGCTGACGCGCAGGCGCGTCCCCGACCGGCCCGCCTTTTCCGAGGCCGCCGAAGCGCACCTCGACGACGTCCACGCCTACCTGACCTATCTCGTGGGGGAACGCGACTTGGCCGAAGAGCTGACAGCGGTGACGTTCGAGAAGGCACTGGCGCGCTGGCGACGCTTCGATCCGCGTCGCGGCTCGGCGCGCACTTGGCTCTGCCAACTCGCCCGCAGCGTCGCGCTCGACCACTTCCGGGCCGAGGAACGGCGCCGCCGGCGCGAGACCGCCTACGCGGCCCGCGAGCCCGGCGCCGAGCGGCCGCCGCTCGTGGACGGCCTGTCGCCCGCGCTCGAGCGCGCCCTGCGCAGCCTCAGCGCGGCCGACCGCGAGGTCCTCGCGCTGCGCGTCGTGCTCGAGCTCGACGGTCCCGTAGCCGCTCGCGTGCTCGGGATCAGCCCGACCGCCTGCTCCACCCGCCTCAACCGCGCATTGCAACGACTCGAGGAGAGGATGAGAGATGTCCGCGCCGCGTGAGCCCGCGCTCGACGTTCGCCACTGGGAGCTGGCCGAGAAACTCCGCACCGCATCGCCGCGCCCGAGCGACGTGCTGCGCGAGCGCGTGCTCGCGCTCGCCGCGTCGGAGCCGCCTCAACGCCCCCGACACCTCCGCGCCGGCCGGCTCGCGCTCGCCCTCGCCCCCGTGGCGGGGGTCGTGCTCGTCCTCGGCGTGGTCGGCCTGCGAGGGGAGCGCGCCCCGGAAGAGGCGGCCACCGTTCCCAAGGCGTCGACGTTCGAGCCGAACAACGACGCCCTGCAGGCGGGTCCGACCCGGAGCGGCGAGAGGCTGTCGGGCGTGCCCTTCGCTCCCGGTTCCACGCGCCGCCTGCAGTCGTACCAAGCCGAGCTGCGGGTCCGGGTGGACGGCCTCGACGAGCTCGGCAACGCGACGCAGCAGGCGATGCGGACGACGCGCGGCCTCGGCGGCTACGTGGTCGTCGCCGACTACGGGGCGCCGGGGCGTCGGAACGGCGAGAGCTTGCTCGTCGTTCGCATCCCGGCGGGCCGCGTCCAGCAGGCGATCTTCAGCTTCTCCGAGCTTGGCGCGATCGTGTCGCAGCGGATCCACATCCGGGATCTGCAGGCCGGCTTCAGCCGGCTCGAGCGTCGGATCGTCGCGCTCAGGCGCACGATCGCGGAGCTCGAGGTGCGTCTCGGCGCTCATGACCTCACGCCCGAGCAGCGGGCGCAGCTCCGCGTGCAGCTGCTCGCCGCCCGCCAGGACCTCGCACAGGCGCTGCGAACGCGCGATGCGACCCTTCGGCAGGGACGGCTGGCTCGGGTCGAGCTCACGCTGACGACGAGCGGAGCTGCGGCCGCCACGCCCCACAAGCCGGGCTACTTCGAGCGCACGCTCCGCGACGCACTCTCGGTCGTCGGAAAGGTGCTCGTCTGGACGCTCTACGTCCTGATCGTCGCGAGCCCGTTCCTCGCGCTCGCGCTGCTCGCGTGGCTCGGCGAGCGGGCGCGCCGCCGCCGAGCCGACGAGCGGCTGCTGGAGCGCGCTTCTGCCTAGAAGCTCAGGGCGTGAGAATTCCGAGGGCGCGCCAGTACGGCACGCTCGCCGCGATCGCCACAAGAACGATGCCGGTCATCGCGGCGCCGATCGCCAACCCCTGCCGGTCGCTGAACAGCTCGTCCTTCGTCCCTTCGCGCGCAATCCGGTAGAGCTCGCTCTGCCGCGGCAGCAGCCAGGTGTTGGCGGCGACGAGGACGACGAACCCGACCACCCACGGCTCCAGGCCCACGCGGGGCGCCGCGGGAACGAGTGCGAGGCTGAACAGGAGCGTCGCCGGGATCCACGGCAGCACGAGCCGGCCCAGGACGACGACGACGGCGACGATCAGCAGGAGCACGCCGGCGTCGTCGATCCCACCCGTCACCCGCACCAGCTCGTCTCCCGTCCAGCGGACGACGCCCGTCCGCTCGAGCACGGCTGACGACCCGAGCAGCACGCCGAAGAGCACGACGAACGGCCAGTCGATCGAGCTGCGGAAGCTGTCGCGATCGAGAGCGCCGAGCGCCACGGTGAGGCCGAGCGCGAGCAGCGCGGGCCAGGCGGCGTCGACGTCGAGCACCGGCTGGAGCACGATCGCAACGAGGAAGACCGCAACCCCCACGAGCGCGGCGAGCTCCTGTCGCGTCAGCGCCCCGAGAGCACGCCGCTGCCACTCCAGCGATTCCACGCGAAAGCTCGGAGCCGGCTCGCCGCGCGAGAAGACGAGGAGGAGCGCCGCAGAGCCTGCGACCAGCACCGCGCCGGCCGGGGCGGCCGCCGCGAGCCACCCGAACCAGCCGAAGCGGTCACGGTCGGAGGGCGCGAGCAGGTGGACGACGAAGAAGTTCATCGCCAAGCCGGTCAGGAAGATGCCGCTGAACGACCCGTAGCCGATCAGCGCGGCGAATCCGAGCGCCGCGCTCGAGCGCCCGCGCGGCGCGTAGCCGAGCACGAGCCGGAGCTCGGCTGCGAGCGGCGCTCCCGTGGCGACGCGTGCGATCCCGAGCGGGACGAGTGGCGTGACCACGAGCCCGCCGAGCAGCAGCGCGAGCACGCTCCCCGTTCGCGACGCCGGGAAGATCCGGAGCAGCAGGAGGGCGGTGCGGAAGAGAAGCCCTGAGCGGGCAGTCGCGGACGCGATTCCGACGGCGCCGAGGGCGACGATCCAGGACGAGCTCGCGAACCCCGAGAGCACCGTCTCCGGCTCCGCCAGGTCGGTGAGCCCCCAGCCGGCGGCGATCGCGATCGCGACCACGAAGTCGGGCACCGGCTCGAGCAGCCACCCGACCGTACCGCCGAGCAGGATCGCGACTACATGCCAGCCGGCGGTGCCGAGGTCGGACGGCGGGGGAACCCACCAGAGCACAAGCGGCACGGCGAGCGCGACCGCTGCGCCGGCGACGCGCTGTCCGGTTCGCGGTCCGTCCGTCCTCGTGGGGACGACCGGCGGTGGGGATATCTCGGCCGCAAGCTCCGCCGCGCCCACACGCTCGCGGGAGCGGCGCTCGACGAGGTCGGCGAGCGACTCCGCGACGGCCAGCGCGAGCTGCGGCTGCTCGTCGACCGCACGCGCGAAGCGGTCGCGGGGCAGTCGCCAGAGCCGGACGTCGCTCGCCGCCGTTGCGGACGCGGTCCGGCGCTCGTGCAACAGCCCGAGCTCGCCGAAGTAGGCGGGCCCGTCAATCGTCGCCACCGTCCGCTCGCTCCCTCCGGCGGCAATCGAGATCTCGACCCGGCCCTCGTCGAGCAGGTAGAGCGCGTCACCCTCGTCACCCTCGTCGAACACTCGGTTGCCGGCCGGGATGGTGACCTCCTCGAGCGCACCGACGAGGCGGGCGAGCTCCACGCGGCGGAGGGTCCGGAAGAAAGGCACTCGTGCGAGCACTGCCTCCGGCGACGTGGTGTTCGCGCCGCCCGCGGTCACGGCGCCAGGCGTTCGAGCCGCCAGCCGCCTGTGCCGTCGCCGAGATACCGCAGGCGGTCGTGCAGCCGGTCCTCGCGGTGCTGCCAGAACTCGTAGCTCGCCGGAGCCACCCGGAAGCCTCCCCACGTCGGCGGAAGCTGCACCTCCTGTCCGGCGAAGCGTGCCTCGAGCTCGCGCACGGCGCCCTCGAGCTGGCCACGGCCGTTGATCGGAGCGCTCTGGCGCGAGGCCCAGGCGGCGATCCGGTGGCCGCGTGGCCGGGTCGCGAAATAGGCGGCCGACTCGTCGCGAGAGACACGCTCGACCGGCCCTTCGATTCGCACCTGCCGCCCCAGTGCATCCCACGAGAACAGGAGCGCGGCGCGCGAGTTCGCATCGAGCTCGCGCGCCTTCCGGCTCTCGTAGCTCGTGTAGAAGACGAAGCCGCGCTCGTCGAATCCACGGAGGAGGACCACACGCGCAGACGGCACACCGTCCGCCGCCGCCGTCGCCAGCGCCATCGCCTCGGGCGCACGGATTCCCGCCGCACGCGCCTCCTCGAGCCACGCGGCGAACTGCAGGAGCGGGTCGGCGAGGACGTCGTCCTCCAGCAGCGGCCGCGCCCGCGGATCGCTCACGCGGGAATCTTGACGTTAGTGTCCGCCACGCATGAGCGAAGACGAGCAGTCCCGTCTCGACCGCGAGCTGATCGAGCTCCTCAACGAGCTACGCGTAGCGCTGCCAGGCGTTCAGATCCTGTTCGCGTTCCTGCTCATCGTCCCGTTCAACAACCGCTTCCGGGAGGTCTCGGAGCTCCAGAAGGACGTCTACTTCGTCGCGCTGCTGCTCACGCTGCTGAGCACGGCGTTGCTGATGGCGCCGACGGCGTACCACCGCCTGCGCTGGCGCCGGGGCGACAAGGAACGCATGCTGCGGATCTCGAACCGCCTCTCGATCGCCGGAATCGCGAGCCTCGCGCTCGGCATGACCGCCGCGGTCTTCTTCGTGACGGACTTCCTGTTCGAGAGCTATGCGGCGGCGATCGTCTCTGCCGCAGTGGCCCTGCTCTTCGCGTTCTTCTGGTTCCTGCTTCCGCTGTCGCCCGAGGTTCGCGAGACTGCGTCGAAGAACTGATGGACTACCGGTTCTGCGACGAGCTCGAGTTCGGCTTCGGCTGGGAGGTGGAGGACGAGCTGCTGCATCGCACGTCGCACGCCCTCCTCGCCGACGGCGGCGTCTGGGTGATCGACCCGGTCGACGCCCCCGAGGCGATCGAGCGGGCGCGCCGGCTCGGCGAGCCGCGGGCGGTTGTTCAGCTCGTCGACCGGCACAACCGCGACTGCGCGGCGGTGGCCGAGCGGCTCGACGTCGTCCACTACAGGGTGCCGTTCTTCGGCGTCCCCTACTCGCCCTTCGAGGTCGTCGCGATCGCGGACACCCGGCTCTGGCAGGAGACCGCGCTCTGGTGGCCCGAGCAGCGGGTGCTCGTCTGCGGCGAAGCGCTGGGGACACTGGCCTACTTCCTCGCCCCCGGCGACCGCCTAGGCGTACACCCGCTGCTCCGCGCCACGCCGCCGCGCATCCTCGCCGCCTACGACCCGCTGCACATCCTCGTCGGCCACGGGGAGGGCATCCACGGCGAGGAAGCGATACCCGCGCTCGAGCACGCCCTCGCGTCGTCGCGCCGGCGGCTTCCAAGCACGCTGCTCCGTAGCCTCCGCGGCCTCGTGCGCCGTGGCTAGCCTCCAGTCGATCGGCCCGGGTAGGACCCGCCAGGGGGACGTCTACCTCGCGGGCGTGCGCGGGAAGCGGCCGGTCGTCCCCTTCGACGCCGGCAAGCTCGAGGAGGCCGCGCGCCGGCGCATGTCGGCGGAGGGCTTCGCCTACGTCGCGGGCGGTGCGGGTCTCGAGAGCACGATGACAGCGAACCGTGAGGCGTTCGAGCGTCGGCGAATCGTCCCGCGGATGCTGCGTGACGTGTCGTCGCGGGATCTCTCAGTCGACCTGTTCGGGCGTCGGATCCCGGCGCCGTTCCTACTCGCGCCGATCGGCGTGCTCGAGATGGCACACGCCGAGGCAGACCTCGCCGTCGCACGCGCCGCCGCCGCCGAAGGCGTGCCGATGATCTTCTCCAGCCAGGCTTCCCGGCCGATGGAGGCCTGCGCAGCCTCGATGGGCGACGCGGCGCGCTGGTTCCAGCTCTACTGGAGCACGTCGAACGAGCTCGTCGAGAGCTTCGTTCGCCGCGCCGAGGCGGCCGGCTGCGAGGCAGTCGTCCTCACGCTGGACACGACGATGCTCGGCTGGCGGATCCGCGATCTCGATCTCGCGTACCTGCCGTTCATGCGCGGCAAGGGGATCGCCCAGTACACCCACGACCGCGTCTTCCGCGAGCTGCTCGCCGACGTCGAGGCCGGGAACGGCGCCGGACGCCCGACTGTCGCCGCCCTGCGCGCGCTCGCCGAGATCACGCGCGCCTACCCCGGCCGGTTCTGGGCCAACCTCCGCTCGCCCCTCCCGCGCGCGGCCGTCCGCCGCTTCACCGAGATCTACTCGCGGCCGTCGCTCACCTGGGACGACCTCTCCTTCCTGCGCGAGCGGACGCGACTGCCGATCCTGCTCAAGGGCATCCTCCACCCCGACGACGCGCGTGAGGCGGTCGAGCGCGGGATGGACGGAGTGATCGTCTCGAACCACGGCGGCCGCCAGGTAGACGGCGCGATCGGGTCCCTGGACGCGCTTCCCCGTGTGGTCGAGGCCGTCGGCCATCGCATCCCGGTGCTGCTCGACAGCGGGGTTCGCGGCGGTGCGGACGCGTTCAAGGCTCTTGCGCTCGGCGCGAGGGCGGTGCTGATCGGAAGGCCCTACGTCTACGGGCTCGCCGTCGCCGGCGAGGAGGGCGTGCGGCAGGTGATCCGCAACTTCGTCGCCGACTTCGACCTGACGCTGGGGCTCTCCGGCTGCCGGTCGGTTGGCGAGATCACCTCGGACGCGCTTGCGCAGGCGTAGTCGGAAGGAGCGCGCGGAAACCGCGCTTTCCGCGCGCGTTCACCCGAAGGGTCTAACCACCTAGCGGGAACGCGCAGTGTTTCCCGCTACGGAAGCCGGCGAGGAGGGCGTGCGGCAGGTGATCCGCAACTTCGTCGCCGACTTCGACCTGACGCTGGGGCTTGCCGGTTGGACGTCCGCTGGGGCGATCACGCCCGAGGCGTTGGATAGCGGAAACAGCTCGTCACATGGTCGTTGACGAGGCCGACGGTCTGCATGAACGCGTAGCAGATCGTCGGCCCCACGAAGCGGAACCCGCGCCGCTTCAGATCCTTGCTGAGCGCGCGCGACTCGGCCGTCTCGGCCGGGATCTCCCGCAGCTCCTTCCAGCCGCCGACGAGCGGCTCGCCGCCGACGAAGCTCCAGGCGTAGTCGGCGAAGCTTCCGCGCTCTTCCCGAACGGCGAGAAAGGCGCGTGCGTTCCCGATCGTGGACTCGATCTTGGCGCGGTTGCGGACGATGGCCGGATCGGCGAGCAGCCGCTCGACGTCGGGCTCGCCGAGCCGCGCCACGGCCTCGGCGTCGAAGTCGGCGAACGCGCGCCGGTAGCCCTCGCGCTTGCGCAGGATCGTCGTCCAGGACAGTCCCGCCTGTGCGCCCTCGAGCACGAGCAGCTCGAAGAGGTGCCGGTCGTCGCGTGACGGCACGCCCCACTCGTCGTCGTGGTAGGCGACCATCAACGGGTCGGAGCCCGCCCACTCGCAGCGAGACTTCATAGGTCGAGCGCGAAGAAGAGCGCCACGTCGCCAGGATTCCGCTCGGGGTCGTACAGCCGGTCGTCGAGCCCGCAAAGCCGGAAGCCGACCCGACGGTAGAACTGGACGGCCGGATAGTTCACGTTCTGGGTCTCGAGCCAGAGGCAGTGGGCGTTCGCCGCTCGGGCCCACTCGGCGAGCGCGTCCACGAGCGCTGCTCCGACGCCGCGGCCGCGGAACGGGGTCGAGACGTACAGGCCCGTGACCGTCGCGCGGCGGTTCCAGGACGAAAGCTCGGCGCCTCCAGCCGCGACCACGCTCCCCTCCATCTCGGAGACGAAGAGAGCCTCACCGTCGGCGAGCTCCGAGACCCCGT
Organism: Actinomycetota bacterium; assembly: GCA_046725345.1. GTDB lineage: Bacteria > Actinomycetota > Thermoleophilia > Gaiellales > Gaiellaceae > JBKOYJ01. The sequence goes on from JBKOYJ010000026.1 coordinate 38,093, forward strand.
GGCCTCGCGTCACGGGCGGGTCGACTCTCTCGTCCTGCAGCACGAAGCCGTCGTCCTCCGACGTCACGCGATAGATGCGGTCGCTGGAGTAGGACGTGTCGATTCGTGCGATCGCCTCCGCCTCGTCGTCCCAGCTCGCGGCGCGAACTCTCATCGCAGCTCGCCGAGGGCGAGGTAGAGCTCGCGCGCGGCGCGCACGCCGGTCTCGAACGCCTCCAGCGGCATCCGCTCGTTGGGCGAGTGGGTGTTGCAGTCAGGCGTGGCCATCCCGGCCAGGATCGAGGGGATTCCCGCGTCTGCGAGCGCCGGCACGATCGGCAGCGTCCCGCCCGAGCGGACCAGCAGCGGGGGACGTCCGAACGCGCGCTCGAGCGCGCCCACCGCCGCTTCGAGCACCGGTCCCTTGCTCGCGAGCACGCCCGGGGGCGTGGCCGTCCAGCGCACGTCGAGCTCCGCTCCGGCAGGCGCCGCCTCGCGCAGCAGCCGTTCCAGCGCGGCCCCGATCGTCGCGCCGTCCTGCCCTGCGACGAGCCGAACCGTGACGAGCGCCTCCGCGCGCGAGACGAGGGTCGTGTTTCGCCGACCGGGCTTGCCGCCGAGGACGCCTGTGACGTCGAGCGAGGGCTCGGCCCAGGCTCGGATGTAGAACTCCTCCGCGGCGCGCGGATCGAGCGGCCGGGCGCCGACCCGCCGGAGCTCGTCCTCTCCGGAAGAGAGTCGCCTCCAGCTCTCGAGCTCGTCCGCGTCCGGCGGGACCACACCCTCGCGCAGCGGCTCCGGCAGGCGGCCGTCCTCGCGCGCGACGACCGCCGCGAGCGCCTGCACGAGGGCGTGAATGGCGTTCAGCGCCGTGCCGCCGTAGTGGCCCGAGTGGAGGTCGCGGGCGCCCGTCCGCAGCTCGACCTCGGCCGCGAGCACGCCGCGCGTCGCGGTGCAGATCTCGGGCTGGCCCCAGTGCTTCATCCAGCCGTCGAGCACGACCGCCGCGTCGGCGCCGCGCTCGTCGCGTGCGAGGAAGCGGACGATCGAGTCGCCGGCGCTTTCCTCCTCGCCGTCGCAGACGACGCGCAGCGTCACCGGCAAGGCGTGCTCCCGCACGAGCTCCTCCGCCGCCCGGAGCTGCATCCAGAGCTGCCCCTTGTCGTCGGCGACGCCGCGCGCGTACAGCCAGCCGTCGCGCGCAACGGGCTCGAAGGGATCGCTCTCCCAGAGCTCGAGCGGCTCGGGCGGCTGCACGTCGTAGTGGCCGTACACGAGCACGGTCGGCGCGTCGCGCGACGCCGACGCCGGCACCTCGCCGACGACGAGCCGCCCGCCCTCGACGACGCCCGCCTTCCCGCCCAGGCGGCCGACGTACTCGGCCACCCACTCGCCCGCGCGCCGCACGTCGCCGGCGCACGCCGGGTCGGCGCTCACGCTCGGGATGCGCAGGAACTCGGCTAGCCGATCGTCCGGATACACCGCGGCACGCGAGAATACGCGCCGTGCGCGTCTCCGCGAAGGTCGACTACGCACTCCGGGCCGCCGTCGAGCTCGCGGCCGCCGAGGGCGCGCGCCCTACGAAGGGCGAGCAGATCGCGCAGGCGCAGTCGATCCCGCTCAAGTTCCTCGAGAACATCCTGCTCGAGCTGCGCCACCACGGGATCGTCCACAGCCAGCGCGGCGTCGAGGGCGGGTACTGGCTCGCCCGTCCGGCGGACGAGATCACGCTCGCGGAGGTGATCCGCGCGGTAGAGGGCCCGCTCGCGAACGTGCGCGGGATCCGGCCCGAGGCGACCGACTACGAGGGGGCCGCCGAACCGCTGCGAGAGGTCTGGATCGCCGTCCGTGCGAACCTGCGCGCGGTGCTCGAGAGTGCCACGCTCGCCGACGTCGCGCGCGGGGAGCTGCCGGCCGAGGTAGCCGAGCTCACGGCTGATCCGGAGGCGTGGCAGCCGCACTAAGGCGCCGACTTGGCGGCGCCGACCATCAGGACGTGGGGGCTTCGCCCCCGCGTCCGTCTGAAACGACCGGTCGGGCCGCTAGGGCGATTTCGAAGCGGCCCCGAAGACTCTGCTGCGGCTGGCGCGCACGAACACGATCTGACCCTCTTCGAGGTCGAGCGCCTCGGCCTCGTCCCGCGTGACCTGGGCGGATGCCTGCTCGCCGTCCTCGAGCACGAGCTCCACCCGCACCTCGAAGCCGAGGTGGACGATCCGCGTGATCATCGCCTCGCGCGTCGTCCCGTTCGGCTCGGTGTGGAGCTCGAGGTCGTGCGGGCGGACGTACGCCTCCTCGAGCCGGGTGACCGGCCCGATGAAGGTCATCACGAACTCGCTGGCGGGATGCTCGTAGAGGTCGCGCGGCTTCCCCGTCTGCTCGATCCGGCCCTCGTTCATGAGCGCGATCCGGTCGGCGACCTCCATCGCCTCCTCCTGGTCGTGCGTGACGAGGACGGTCGTGACGGGGATCTCCTCGTGCAGCCGGCGAAGCCAGGCGCGCAGCCCCTTGCGCACGCGGGCGTCGAGCGCGCCGAACGGCTCGTCGAGGAGGAGGACGCGTGGCTCGGGGGCGAGCGCGCGCGCCAGCGCCATGCGCTGCCGCTGGCCGCCGGAGAGCTGGGCCGGATAGCGCTCCGCGAGTCCCGTGAGTTGGACTAGCTCTAGCAGCTGCCCCACACGCTCGCGGATCTGGGCCTTCGGCGCCTTTCGCACCGTCAGGCCGAAGGCGACGTTCTCGAACACCGTCATGTGCTTGAACGCCGCGTAGTGCTGGAAGACGAAACCGACGCCGCGCTGCTGCGGCGGTACCCGCGTCGCGTCGTGGCCCAGGATGGCCACGTCGCCGCTGTCGGGCTGCTCGAGCCCGGCGATGATCCGCAGGAGCGTCGACTTGCCGCTGCCGCTCGGGCCGAGCAGGGCGGTCAGCGATCCGCCCGCGACCGCGAGCGAGACATTGTCGACGGCGACGAAGCTACCGAACCGCTTCGTGACCTGGTTGAGCGCGATCGCCACGCGGCTCCTCCCTTCGGATGACGTTCAGGACGACGAGGGTGGTGAGCGCCAAGAGCGCGAGGACGACGGCGGACGCGTACGCGCCGACGTAGTCGAACGCCTGGAAGCGATCCTGGACATGGAGCGTCATCGTCTCGGTCTTGCCGGCGATTCGGCCCGAGACGACGCTGACGGCGCCGAACTCCCCGAGGGCGCGGGCAGTCGTGAGGACGACGCCGTACGTGATCGCCCACCGCAGAGCCGGCAGCGTGATGCGGCGGAAGATCTGGAGGGGCGACGCGCCGAGCGTGGCCGCGGCCTGCTCCTGCTCGGTCCCGATCTCGCGTAGCACCGGCACGACCTCACGCACGACGAACGGCAGCGACACGAAGATCGTCGCGAGCACCATCCCGGGCAGCGCGAACACGACCTGGACGCCGTGGTCTGTGAGCCAGCTCCCGAACCAGCCGCTCTGTCCGTACAGCAGCAGGAACGCAAGGCCCACGACGACGGGCGAGAGCGCGAGCGGGAGGTCGACCAGCGCGTTCACGACGCCCTTGCCGCGGAAGCGGTGCCGCACGATCGCGAGGGCGCAGACGACGCCGAAGACGGTGTTCGCAGGAACGGCGATCGCCGCGATGATCAGCGTGACGAGGAGCGCATGACGAGCGGCCGGGCTCGAGACGGCGTCCCACGCCGGTCCGACCCCGTGCTCGAACGTGCGCCAGAAGACGAGCGAGAGCGGGGCCAGCAGCAGGCCCACGAGGTACGTCAAGCCGGCGACGCGCACGACGTACTTAGACACGCTCGTGCCTCGTCGCCCAGCGTCGCAGCCCGCCTATGCCGAGCAGCGCGGCGAGCGAGAGCACGAGCAGGACGGTCGAGATCGCGGCCGCCGCCTGCGGGTCGCCGCTCTCGATGCGGCCGAAGACGTAGACGGACGCGACCTCCGTCTTGAAGGGCAGGTTGCCGGAGATGAGAACGACGGCGCCGAACTCGCCAATCGCGCGCGCGAAGGCGAGCGCCACGCCCGAGAGGATCGCCGGGAGCAGGTTGGGCAACACGATGCGCCGGAAGATCGCCGTGGAGCGGGCGCCGAGCGAGGCGGCGGCCTCCTCCATCTCGCGGTCGAGCTCGAGCAGCACGGGCTGCACCGTGCGGATCACGAACGGCAGCGTCACGAACAGGAGCGCGAGCACGATCGCCGCGCGCGTGTAGGCGACGTCGACGCCGAGCGGGCCGTTCGGCCCGTAGAGCGCGAGCAGCGTGAGGCCGGCGACGATCGTGGGCAGCGCGAAGGGGAGATCGATGACCGCGTTCACGAGCGCCTGTCCGCGGAAGCGGTCGCGGACGAGCATCCATGCGATCGCCGTCCCCATCACGGCGTTGACGAGCGCGACCACGACCGAGACGCCGAGCGTCAGCTCGAGCGCGGCGACCGCCTGGGAGCTCGAGACGGCGTCCCAGAAGCGTCCCCGTCCGTCGGCTCCCGCGTGCCAGACCACCGCGGCGAGCGGCAGCAGCACGATCAGGCTCAGGTACGCGGTCGCGAAGCCCTGGGCCAGGGCCGCGCCCGGACGAGCCACGCTCGCCGGGCGCGCCGCGGTCTCGACGCGAACGGCCAACTCAGTGCCGCCCGACGATCGGCACCATGATCCCCTTGCGCGGGTCGAAGAAGCGCTTCTCGACCTTCGCCCAGCCGCCGACGTACTTGATCGTGAACAGCTGCGGCCGCACGGGGAACGAGAACCCCTTCAACACGCTCGGGAGGAGCGGCCGGTAGCCGTTCTCTCCGAAGATCCGCTGCGCGCGCGGCGTGCGCAGGAAGGTCAGGAACGCGCGCGCTGCCGCCTTGTTCTTGCTCGTCTTCGTGACGGCGATCGGGTTCTCGATCCGGATCGTCGCATTCGGGATCACGAAGTCGAGCGGCTGGCCCTTCTGACGCGCGAAGATCGCCTCGTTCTCGTACGCGAGTAGGACGTCACCGCGGCCGGCCACGAAGGTCTGAAGCGATTCGCGCGCGCTCGTGTCGAGCGAGACGACGTGCTTGAAGAGCGTTCGGAGATACGCGACCGCCTGGCGGTGCGTCTTCCCCTTGCGCAGCTGCGCGCCGTAGGCCGCCATCACGTTCCAGCGCGCCCCGCCAGACGTGAACGGGTTCGGCGTCACCACCTCGACGCCGGGCTTCACGAGGTCGCTCCAGTCCTTGATGTGCTTCGGATTGCCCTTGCGGACGGCGAGGACGACGACAGACCGCGTCACGATGCCGTGCCACTTGTCCTTGTTCCACGTCGGCGCGACGGCCTTGCCCTTCACGAGCGTGGTGACGTCCGGCTCGAGGGAGAGCGCGACGATGTCCGCCTTCAGTCCCTCGAGCACCGCCCGCGCCTGCTCGCCCGAGGCGCCGTACGACTGCTGGAAGCCGACCCCGCTGCCCGCCCTGGTCTCCTGGAACGCGGGGATCAGCTTCGCGTAGGCCTCCCGCGGCGTCGAGTAGGCGACGAGGGTAAGCGTCGTCGCCGTGCCTCGCGCGTCCGCCGAGCGGAGGCCGGCGGTGCCGAGCACGGCCGTCGCAGCGGCGACCGCGAGCATGATCAGGGCCAGCTTCCAAGTCATACTTATTCCTCTCATTCGCGATCCAAATCTGTCGTCCTTGTTCACAGGGATGGTGGACATTAGGTACGCGCTCGGACGGCGTCAAATCGGAACCGTCGTCGCGCTAGCCTCGGTGGGAGAGATGGAGCTTCGCGAGCAGCTTTTCCGGCTTGTCGGCGACGAGCGGCGGGTCACCGTGAGCGAGTCGGTGCTCGACCAGCACGGGCAGGACTTGAGCTACCACGAGCACCGGCGTCCCGACGCGGTCGTGTACGCGGAGTCGCGCGGCGAGGTCGCGGCGGTCCTGCGCTGGGCGAACGACCAGCGCGTGCCCGTCGTGCCGTTCGGCGCCGGCACGAGTCTCGAGGGCCACGTGATCCCTGCTCGCGGGGGGATCTCGCTCGACCTGACACGCATGGACCGGGTGCTCGAGGTTCGCCCGGAGGACCTGCTCGCCGTCGTCGAGCCGGGCGTGCTTCGGAACGCGCTCAACGCGGCTGTCGGCGAGCACGGACTCTGGTTCCCCGTCGACCCCGGAGCCGACGCCACGCTTGGCGGCATGGCGGCGACGAACGCGAGCGGGACGACCACGATGCGGTACGGGGGTATGCGCACTAACGTGCTCGCCCTCGAGGCCGTGCTCGCGGACGGGAGCGTGATTCGGGCCGGCAGCCGCGCGGCGAAGACGTCCGCTGGCTACGACGTCCGCTCGCTCTTCATCGGCTCGGAGGGGACGCTGGGCGTGATCACAGAGCTCACGCTCCGCCTGCACGGGATTCCCGAGGCCGCCGTCGCGGTACGCGCCGCCTTCCCAAATCTCGAGGCGGCCTGCCGCACGGCGGTGGCGCTCGTCGGCTCCGGGTTGTCCGTCCTCCGCACCGAGCTCCTCGACGCGCCCACGCTGCGCGCGGTCAACGCGTACAAGGGAACGACGTTCCCGGAGGCGCCGAGCCTCTTCGTCGAGCTCGGAGGCAGCGAGGCCGGGGTCGCCGGCGACCTCGAGAGCGCCCGCGAGCTCTGCGAGGCGGAAGGGGTGACGGACTGGGAGTCGGAGCGCGACCCGACCGCGCGGGCGCGGCTGTGGGAGGCGCGCCACCACGTCCTCTTCGCGCTCGTCCACGGCTCACCCGGAAAGCTGCACAAGTCGACCGATGTCTGCGTGCCGGTCTCGGAGCTACCGCGCGCGGTGCGCGAGGCACGCGCGCTCGTCGACGAGCTCGGCCTCGCCGCCTCGATCATCGCCCATGCCGGCGACGGGAACTACCACGTTCTCTTCATGCTAGATCCCGACGATCCGAACGAGCTGGCAGCCGCCGACCGCCTGAACGACACCCTCGTCGAGCATGCGCTGGCCGTCGGCGGCACCTCGACCGGGGAGCACGGCTGCGGCAGCGGCAAGATCGGCTACCTCGAGCGCGAGCACGGAGACCTCCTGCCGCTGTACCGGGGTCTCAAGCAGCTCTTCGACCCCAACGGGATCCTCAACCCCGGCAAGGTGCTCGGCCCGGGTTAGTCGGGCGCGACTCTCTGCCACACGCCGACGACGTTCCCGGGCGGATCGCGGAACGTCGCCACCAACAGGTCTCCCTCCGGGTACGGCGCCGTGACGACCTCGCCGCCCGCTACGTCGACTGCAGAGTGGCGCGGAACGGCTCGAGCGCCGAATCCACGTCCGCGGGGGTCGCGGTGTCGGGCCAAGCCTCGACCTGGTCGATCGCCCAGTCGGCCCAGCGCTCGTGCGTCTCCGCCTGCTCCCAGATGAAGCGCACGACGAGCGAGTTGACGTGCGCGCGCTCCAGGAACGGGGACGCGCCTCGCACGTACTCGTCCGCGACGTCTTTCATCAGCTGCTTGACCGCCGCCGCCTCCGCGGCGAAGCGGTGGAGATTCGCGAGCAGCTCCTCCTTCGTCCCGTAGTTTCCGAGGAGGACCTTGACGAGCGTCTCGGACTCGAAGCGCGACGGGGCGCTCTCGGCCCGAAGCCAGCGCGTGAGCGCGCTCCGGCCTTCGGGGGTGATCGTGTAGAGCGTACGCGCGCGCTTTCCGACGTTCTCGCTTGCGGCGGTCGCCAGGCCCGCTTCGACGAGTCGCTTCGGCTCCGCGTAGACGTTGCTCTCCGCACGTGGCCAGATGTGATGGAGGCTCCGCCGCATCTGTTTTGCGAGCGCGTACGTCGACCAAGGTCGGATTGCGAGCAGGCCGAGAATCGCGTAGCTCGTCGTCGTCAGCTGTCTGCCGTCGGTGCTTGACATATCCTCCGAACAGGAGTATTTTCCTCCTATCAGGAGTATAGCGGAAGGTGAGGCGATGTCGGTGATCACCCCTTCGGAGACGGTCATTCGCGGGGCGGAGCGACGCGATCTCGATCGCGTGGTCTCCGTCCTCCGCGCCGCGAACGCGGAGTTCGAGCGCGCGCTGCCGCAGCGCTTCTTCCGGGCGTACCTCGCGAACGTGCTCGACGTACGAAGCCGCTTGGAGTACTCGCAGCTGATCGTGGCCGAACATGGGAGCCGGATGGTGGGCACCATCGCGCTCTACCCCGACGCCTCGCGGGAGGGCTGGGGCTGGCCCCCGCACTGGACGGGCATCCGCGCCGTCGCGGTCGAGCCGGGTTCGCGTGGGCTCGGGATCGGTCGCCAGCTCGCGCAGGAGTGCATCGACCGTTCGCGGTCCCTCGGCGCGCCGGCAGTGTGCCTGCACACGGGCGACTTCATGGACGCGGCGATGGTGATGTACGAGCGCCTGGGCTTCCGTCGCGTTCCGGAGTTCGATCGCGACGCGGCCGAGCTCGTCGAGTCCATGGCCGGCGAGCAGCGCGTCGCCGCGCTCGCTTATCGACTCGACCTCTAAGGAGGAGAGACGAATGGACGAGACCTACAGGATGCTCGGCCGGGAGCGCGAGGCTGAGTTCGAGCGCGAGGCAGCACGAGCTCGGCTCGCGTCCGAAGCCGGAGCTCGGCTCACGGGCTCCGCCCGCCGGCCGAGGGTGCGCGCCCCTCGAAGGTGGGGATGGAGTGTCGCGGCCCTTCTCGAACGGCGCGAGGCCCGGCGCCTGCGTCGAAGCGCTCCTTCGCTGTAGCAGGTAGGCGCCGCGGCGGCGGCACAATGCTGGCGTGAGCACGACGCTGGCGCCCGCCGAGGTCGAGGTCGAGCGTCCCGCCGAGGACGAGGACGTCGAACGCGATCGGCCCTGGATCGTGATCGTCTGGAACGACCCGATCAACCTGATGTCCTACGTGACGCTCGTCTTCCGCAAGCTTTTCGGCTACAGCGAGGCCGAGGCCACGCGGCTGATGCTGCAAGTGCACCACGAAGGGAAGGCAGTCGTCTCGAGCGGCACGCGCGAGAAGGCGGAGTACGACGTCGCACGACTCCACGGCCACGGCCTCTGGGCCTCGATGCGACAGGATTGATGTTCCCGCCGCGCAGGATCGAGCGGGCGCGTTCGGGTGAGATCCGGCTTCGCCTGGCGCGCGAAGAGCGAGCACTCGTGCGCGCTGTCGTCGACGGCGTTCGATCGCGGCTCGACGCCGACCCCGACGACGACGCGCTGCGGCGGCTGTTCCCGCCCGCCTATGCAGACGACGCGGAGGCCGAGGGCGAGTACCGCAGGCTCATGCATGAGGAGCTGCTCGACGGCCGTCGCCGGGCGCTCCGTCTCGTCGAGGAGACGCTCGATCGCGACCGTCTGAGCGAGGAGGAGGCCGAAGCGTGGCTGGGAGCGCTCAACGACGTCCGCCTGGTGCTCGGGACGCTTCTCGACGTCACCGAGGACACGTATGCGATGAGCCTGGACGAGAACGACCCGCGCGACCGGGAGCTCGCGGTGTTCGCATATCTGAGCTGGCTGCAGGAGCAGCTCGTCGAGGCGCTCGCCGGACGCCGATGACCGGCCCGCCGGTTTGCCAAACGGCCGTGGGTGGTCTGCGGTAGCGTCCCGCCGTGGCCGCCAAGCTCGCCGCGATCGGGATCGTGACCCGCGACATGGCGGAGTCGGTGCGCTTCTACCGCCTGCTAGGGATCGACGTTCCCGATCCCGAGGGTCAGCACCTGGACGTCACCCTCGACAACGGCCTGCGCCTAATGTGGGACGACATCGAGCTGATCAAGCAGCTCCACGAGCTGTGGGTCGAGCCGACCGGGCACAGAACCGCGTTCGCGTTCGAGTGCGGCGGGCCCGCCGAGGTCGACGAGGTCTACGGCCGCATTCGCGAGGGCGGCTTCCGCGGCGGACGCGAGCCATGGGATGCTCCGTGGGGGCAGCGCTACGCATGGGTCTTCGACCCGGACGGAAACCAGGTCGACCTCTTCGCCGCTCTCGGCTAGCGCGGACGCACGTGTGTCCGGATCCACGCGAGCAAGGTCGGCAGCGCGCGCGGGTCCGTGGGCGGGACGTCCAGCAGACCGTGGCCGGCCTTCGGGAAGACCACCACGGTGAAGTCCCGGCCGTTGGCCTTCGCCAGCCGCCGGATCGTGGCGGCGCTCTTGTCGGACGGGATCGACCGGTCTTGGCGGCCGTAGAGCCAGATTCCCGGGATCGTCATCCGCTGAATCAATGGCACCGGATCGAAGCCACCCGGATCGAGCTTCTCCTCTAGCTCGGCCTTCTTCTCCGGCGTCAGGGCCGGAGGGTTGTCGGATTCCTCGCCGGCGAGATCGCTCCACTGCTCCTCTTCGTCGGTGGTCACCGCGGGACCGTCGACGAGCGCCGTGAACGCGACCGAGCCGTTCGACCGGGACACCGCGAGGGGAACGACCCACCCTGCTTCGCTCGCGCCGAGGAACCCGATCTCGTTCGTGTCGATCTCGGGGCGCGAGCGCAATGCGGCCACGGCGCCGTCCGCGTCGGCGGCCAGGAGGTTGTAGTGGTGGCCCTCGTCGCCCGGGCAACACACGCCCTCGGACTCGCCGACGCCGCGCTTGTCGTACGAGAGGAACGCCATTCCCGAGCCGATGGTCGCCTTCACCACGGGTGCGCGCCACGTGAGGCGCGCCTGCTCGCCGCTTCCGTGAACCCACACGAGCGCGGGATGTCGTCCTCCGGCCGTCGGGAGCGTTAGCGTCCCGGCGATCAGCGTGCCCTCGCAGCGGAAGTGGACGTCGACCGCAGCGTGATCGGCGAACGCGACTTTCTTGGCGAACGTCACCTTCGGCGAATTGCACCGTGCGGACTCGGGATCGTCGACCGATTCGCCGCCACAGGCCGTCAGGAGGGCCCCGGCCGCAAGCGCCAGCGGCAGCCACGACGACCCCGCTCTCGGACGTCTCGAGACCGGACGACCTCCTTCGCGCCCCTCGATTATCGAACCTTGCGGGTTCGAAAGCTAGAGCTCGCTACCGCGTGCGGCGGCCCTTCGCCATCCGGCGCCGCTGTGAGCGGTTGATGGGCTCCGGCAGCGCGTCCTCCTGCTCGGCCGCCGCCATGTACGCGCGCCGCTCGGCCGGCGTCAGCCGGCTGAGCGCCTGTTGGGCGCGTTGCGGGTCGCGGTCGGCATTCGCTCGCTCGAGCTTGCGGATCGCGGACGCGAGCTCGGGGTTCGAGCGCTCGAGCGCGGCCTGCGAAGCGCGCTTCAAGGCCCCGCCGAGCACGGGTACGCGAAGGAGCGGCCGCAGGTAGCGCCCGCCGCGGAACCGCCCGAGCAGGACGAACAGCCCGAGAAGGACGACGAGGACTAGGAGAACGACGAGCGGGATCAGGAAGTACGACATGCTCACAGCGTTCCTGGGACCGACGAGCGAACCCTAAACGCGCACCGCATCGCTCGACCGCTCAGAGGCCGATCTCGGAGCTCGGCGCGGCGCGCGGCGACTTCGACGTGTCCGGCGTGGTCGTCCTGAACGGCGGCCGACTCCCGCAAGGAACGTGCCGGAACTGAGAGAAGCATCGAGCTACCAGATGTTGATGCCGCTCTCGGTCGCGAAGCGGTCGATGTCGGCGAGCTCGTCGTCGGAGAAGTCGAGGCGTTCGAGCGCGCTGACGTTCTCCTCGAGCTGCTCGACGCTGCTCGCGCCGATGAGCGCAGACGTCATCCGCTCGTCGCGCAAGGTCCAGGCGATCGCCATCTGGGCGAGACTCTGTCCCCGCTGCGCGGCGATCTCGTTGAGGGCGCGGATCTTGTCGAGCGCCTCGGCGGTGAGGAAGTCGGGCGAGAGCGAGGTGGGACGGCTTGCGCGCGATCCCTCCGGAATGCCCTCCAGGTAGCGGTCGGTGAGCATCCCCTGCGCGAGCGGGGAGAAGGCGATGCAGCCGACGCCGAGGTCGGCGAGCGTGTCGAGGAGCCCGTCGTTCTCGATCCAGCGGTTCAGCATCGAGTACGACGGCTGGTTGATCAGCAGCGGCGTCCCAAGCTGCCTGAGGATGTCAGCCGCCTCGCGCGTCTTCTCGGCCGTGTAGGAGGAGATGCCGACGTAGAGCGCCTTGCCCTGCCGCACGGCGGTGTCGAGCGCCCCCATCGTCTCCTCCAGCGGCGTCTCGGGGTCGAAGCGGTGCGAGTAGAAGATGTCCACGTACTCGAGTCCCATCCGGCGCAAGCTCTGGTCGAGGCTCGCCAGGAGGTACTTGCGCGAGCCTCTGTCGCCGTACGGCCCGGGCCACATGTCGTAGCCGGCCTTGGTGGAGATGACGAGCTCGTCGCGGTACGGCCGCAGGTCGTGGTCGATCAGCCGGCCGAAGGTCTCTTCCGCCGACCCGTACGGAGGGCCGTAGTTGTTCGCGAGGTCGAAGTGAGTGATGCCGAGATCGAAGGCACGCCGGACGATCGCCCGGCTCGTCTCGAGCGGCCGGTCGCCGCCGAAGTTCCACCAGAGGCCGAAGGCGATCGCCGGAAGCACGAGACCGCTCCGCCCGCATCGGCGGTAGAGCATGCGCTCATAGCGGTCGTCGGCCGGGACGTACACGGCGCGAAAAAGGCTGCCGGCCCGTCAGGCGGTTTCTGCTTCGTCCTCCTCGACTTCGGCTGGGGGCGTCTCGCCCGCCGCCTTCGCCGCGCGCGCGGCCTGCTTCTTCTCTAGCTTGAGCGCGCGCTTCTCCTTGACGCGCTGCTCGCGTTGCATCTTCGCGAACGTGGTCTGTCGCTTGGAGCTCGAGCTCATCCGCCGTTCCTTTCGTCGCCGTCCGCCCCGTCCTCGAGGCGCTCTCCCGTCAACCGTACCGGCAAAGGCCGAGTTCTACGAGTACGTTCCCCTCACCAGCGTCGAAGGAGGGGAGCCATGGACCCAGATCCGAAGATCCGCCCCGACCCGCACGAGCTCGCCCGCATGCCGTTGTTCGAGTCGCTCTCTGAGGAGCAGCTCAAGGCCGTGGCGAGCCTCGCAAAGGTCGTGCGCGTCGAGGCCGGACGCCGGCTGATCGGCGCGGGGACGCCGGGCTACTCGTTCTTCGTCGTCCAGGAAGGAGCCGTGTCCGTGACGAGCGGCGACGAGCAGCTCGCCGAGCTCGGGCCGGGCGATTTCTTCGGCGAGATCGCGCTCCTCGGCGAAGGAGAGCGCACGGCGACGGTCACCACGACGTCACCCGTCCGCCTGATGGTGATGACCCAGTCCGATTTCCGAGTCTTCGCCCGCGACTGGCCGGAGGCGGCCGCGGTCATGGAGCAAACGATGGCTGAACGCCTGGAGCGGGGGGGAGACGCCGCAGGCGGCTAGCGGGGGTGACGCCGCTGCCGGCGGTGGAGCTGCTTCGACGGAGCACGATGCCACTGGCACAGTCGACCGACCTGCTCGAAGCCCAGCCGGCGGTACAGGCTTTCCGCTTCTGCGCTCGGGCTCAGCACTGTGGGGACGGCGGCGTCGATCAGCGCGCGTGTCAAGGCGGTCGCGTACCCACGTCCACGCGCCGAGGCGACCGTCGCGACGCCGTAGATTCCAAGGGCCGCGGCACGCCGGTAGCTCATCGCGGCCGCGACCGCGCTGCCGCCGACACGACCGGTCAGCATCGTCATCCGCGTGTCGGCGAGGATCGACGGTGGATGGATCGTGCCAGGCTCGACGGAGGCGGCGTCCACGCCGAAGCCTCGCAGGCTGACGTCCTCGAACTCGGCGACCTCCGCAGGGGTGGAGACGCGGACGATCTCGAGCTCGGAGGGCGCCTTCTCGTCCGAGAGCTCGTGCACGGGGCGCACGAACCACGGCTCCTGCGTGCCCTTGTCGAATCCGACCGGCTCGAGGTCGAGCGAGCTCCACGAGTCACACAAGGTTCCATACACATCGACGACGGCCGACACAGACGGGTCGGGCGTGAGGGTGATGGCCGTCCAGTAGATGACGGGCGGCCGGTCGAGTGCGCGCCAGACGCCGTCTCGCCGCTCTGACCGCAGATCGAGCGCGCCGAGCCAGGCGGCGTGCCAGTCGGCTGTCGTGTCCGCGCAGAGAGCGACCGGATTCATCGCGTTAGTCCGGGTCTCGCCCGTTCGCTGCTCTTGTACAGCCACGCTCCACCGTCGTACGCTTCTGGGACGAGAGGAGGTTCACGTAGGCGTGAGCTGTCCGTCCTGCGGCTTCGAGAATCTTGCGACGGCGAAGTTCTGCAGCGAGTGCGGTTCGCCGCTCGCCCGCGTATGCCCCTCCTGTAGCTCGACCAACGCCGCTGGCGCGAAGTTCTGCAGCGAGTGTGGAACCTCGCTCGCGACGGGCGGCGGCATGCCTTCGGCTGTAGCGCAGACGGCCCCCACGCCGCTTCCGGCCGCCCCGCCGACCCGTGCACCCGCCGCCGAACGCCGCCTCGTCTCGGTCCTCTTCGCCGATCTCGTCGGGTTCACGGCTGCCTCCGAGCAGCGGGACGCCGAGGAGACGCGGGAGCTGCTGTCGCGCTACTTCGACACCGCTCGGACGCTGATCGAGCGCTACGGCGGCACAGTTGAGAAGTTCATCGGCGATGCCGTCATGGCGGTCTGGGGCGCGCCCCTCGCGCGCGAAGACGATGCCGAGCGCGCCGTCCGCGCGGCGCTCGACCTCGTCGCGACCGTCGCGGAGCTCGACCCGGCGCTGCAAGCGCGCGCCGGCGTCCTCACCGGCGAGGCGGCGGTGACACTGGGAGCCGAAGGGCAGGGCATGGTCGCCGGCGACCTCGTCAACACGGCCTCCCGCATTCAGTCCTCTGCCGAGCCAGGTGCTGTCCTCGTCGGCGAGTCGACCAAGCGCGCGAGCGAGGCCGCGATCTCGTACGAGGACGCTGGCTCGCATGAGCTCAAGGGCAAGGCAGAACCAGTGCCGCTCTGGGGCGCACTGCGCGTGACGGCTGCGCGAGGCGGCGCACTGAAGGCGGAGGCGCTCGAACCGCCCTTCGCCGGCCGCGACCGCGACCTTCGCCTCGTCAAGGACCTGTTCCACGCTTCCGGAGACGAGAAGAAAGCCCAACTCGTCTCGATCGTCGGCATGGCGGGAATTGGCAAATCGCGGCTCGTCTGGGAGTTCGAGAAGTACATCGACGGCCTCGCCGACCAGATCTGGTTCTGGCGCGGCCGCTGTCTCGCCTACGGCGAGGGAGTCACCTACTGGGCGCTGGCCGAGATGGTTCGTCGCCGCGCGGACATCGTCGAAGGCGAAGAGGTGGAGTCGGCGCGGTCGAAGCTCGCAGAGGCGCTCGTGCCCTGGATCGCCGACGCCGAGGAACGTGCCTGGATCGAGCCGCGGCTCGCCCAGCTCCTGGGTCTCGAGCAGCAGGCGAGCCATGAGCGTGAAGACGTCTTCGCGGCCTGGCGCCTGTACTTCGAGCGCCTGTCCGAACAGCGGCCCGCTGTGCTCGTGTTCGAGGACATGCAGTGGGCGGATGTCTCACTGCTCGACTTCGTCGACTACCTGCTCGAGTGGTCGCGCAACTACCCGATCTTCGTGCTCGCACTGGCTCGACCGGATCTGATCGAGCGTCACCCCGGATACGGCGCGGGAAGGCGGAACGCGACGACGCTCGCGCTCGAGCCGCTGACGGATTCCGCGATGGACGCGCTGCTCTCCGGACTCGTCCCGGGCCTCCCTTCGGATCTCCGCGGTCAGATCCTCACGCGCGCGGAAGGCGTGCCGCTGTACGCCGTCGAGACCGTGCGGATGCTGCTCGATCGGGGGCTGCTCGAACGCGCGGGCGACGAATACCGCCCGAAAGGCGCGATCGAGGCACTCGAGGTCCCCGAGACGCTCCATGCCCTGCTCGCGGCGCGGCTCGACGGCCTGAGCGCCGACGAGCGCCGGGTCGTCCAGGACGGCTCGGTGCTCGGCAAGACCTTCACGCGCCCGGCGCTGGCCGCCCTGAGCGGGATCGTCGAGGACGAGTTGGAGCGCGTCTTACAAGCGCTGCTGCGCAAGGAGGTTCTGTTCGTGCAAGCCGACCCGCGCTCTCCCGAGCGCGGACAGTACGGCTTCGTCCAGGACCTGCTCAAGCGCGTTGCGTACGAGACACTCGCACTCCGTGAGCGGAAGGCGCGTCATCTCGCGGCGGCGTCGCACCTCGAATCGGCCTTCGGCTCGGCCGAGCAGGAGATCGTCGAGGTGATCGCCTCCCACTACGTCTCGGCCTTCGAGGCCGCGCCCGACGCCGACGACGCGGGCGACATCAAGGCTCGCGCCCGGGAGATGCTCGCGCGCGCCGGTGAGCGAGCGGCGTCGCTGGGCGCCAGCGAGGAGGCGGCGCGGTACTTTGAGCAAGCGGCGTACCTCGCCGACGAGACGGTGGAGCGGGCGGTGCTGCTCGAGCGCGCCGGCGAAGGTGCCTTCGCGGCCGGCCGGATGACGGCCGCGAAGGGCCACCTCGAACACGCGGCGGAGCTGTTCGAGGGAATCGGCGAGACGCATCCGGCCGCTCGCGTCTCCGCGCGTCTCGGGCGCGTCCTGCACAGCGGACTCGGCCAGATCGACGAGGCCGTGGCGCGGATGGAGGAGGCGCTCGCCGTGCTCGCGGCCGACGAGCCCGACGGCGACCTCGCGGCCCTCGCGCACGAGCTCGCGCGCGTATACCTCTTTCGCGGAGACCCCGATCGCGCGATGGAACGGGTGGAGCTCGCGCTCGAGGTCGCGGAGTCGCTGCGGCTTCCCGAGGTTCTCTCTCAGTCCCTGAACACGAAAGCGCTCATTCACGAGCAGCTTCGCCCGCGTGAGGCTCGTGCGCTGATGCACGAGGCGCTCCAGGTTGCGATCGAGCACGACCTCACGGCCGCCGCACTGCGTGCGTACAACAACTTCGGCGTCCTCGCCCAACAGCAAGACCTCTTCGACGAGTACCTCCGTTCGACGCAGGACGCTCTCGCGCTCGCACGGCGGCGAGGCGACCGGAATGGGGAATGGCTTGCACTCGCGAACCTCTCCGAGTGCCTCTTCGTCATGGGGGAGTGGGACGAGGCGTTGGCGCGCGCCGCCGAGCTTCCGGACGAGGCTCGCCCGCTCGGCTTCACATACTTCCCCGCCGAGGCCCTCGTGCGCCTGCACGCCGAGCGCGGCGAGCGCGAAGAAGCGTCGGCGTACATGTCGAGCATCGCCGACCGCAAGACGTCGGCCGATCTCCAGGCGCGCGGCTTCACCCAGCTCGCCGCCGCGACGCTCGCGCGCTTCGAGGGACGCCACGCCGAAGCGATCGAGGCGGCCGAGGACGCCCTCCGCTGTGTCGAGGCGTTCACGATCCAGTACGTGCCCGAGGCCGGAGCCGAGCTGGCCGAGGCCGCGCTCGCGCTCGGCGAGCTCGAACGCGTCGACGAACTTCTGACGGCGTGGGCGGCGCTGAAGCCCGTCCGGCGCACGCAGTCGCTCGAGGCGCACGAGGCTCGGATCAAGGCACGACTCGCCGCCGAAGGGGGCGAGAGCGATCGCGTCGAGCCGCGCTTCCTTGCCGCGGGCGCGAGCTTCCGCGAGCTCGGCACGCGGTTCTGGCTTGCCGTGACGCTTGTCCAGCACGGCGAGTGGCTGGTCGGGGAAGGCCGCGTCGACGAGAGCGAAGCGCTGCTCGACGAGGCGCACGAGATCTTCGAGCGACTGCGAGCGCAGCCGTGGCTTGAGCGGATCGAAAACGTGCGCGCCGAGCTAGTCGCGCACCGATCGAAGGGCGCCGCGTGACGGTCTGCTCCGCGTGCGGGACCGAGAACGAAGAGGGCAAGAAGTTCTGCTTCGAGTGTGGTACGCCGCTCGGGCGCGCCTGCCCGTCGTGCGGCGCCGCGCTCTCCGGCGGCGAGAAGTTCTGCGGCGAGTGCGGCGCTGCGCTTGCAGCGCAGCTTAGAGAGGCCGCGACGCTGGCACCACAGCCGGCGCCAGAGCCGGCGGCGGAGCGTCGCCTCGTCTCGGTCCTCTTCGCGGACCTCGTCGGCTTCACCGCCGCGTCCGAGCAGCGGGACGCCGAGGAGACCCGAGAGCTGCTGTCGCGCTACTTCGACACCTGCAAACGCCTGATCTCGCTCTACGGCGGAACCGTTGAGAAATTCATCGGCGACGCTGTCATGGCGGTTTGGGGCACGCCGGTCGCCACCGAGGATGACGCCGAGCGGGCGGTTCGCGCGGCCCTCGACCTCACGACCGCGGTCGCCGCGCTCGGCGAGGAGGTCGGAGCGGCCGAGCTCGCGGCGCGGGCGGGCGTTATGACCGGAGAAGCCGCCGTCACCATCGGCGCCGAGGGGCAGGGGATGGTCGCCGGCGACCTCGTCAACACGGCCTCGCGCGTCCAGGCGCTCGCCGCGCCGGGCGCCGTCTACGTCGGTGCCGCAACGCGCCGCGCGACCGAGGAGACGGTGGTCTTCGAGGACGCGGGAGCGCACGAGCTCGAGGGCAAGACCGGCCTGACGCCCCTCTGGCGCGCGGTCCGGATCGTTGCCGGCGCGCGAGGGTCGCTGAAGACCGAGCGCCTCGAGCCGCCGTTCGTCGGTCGCGACCGCGAGCTTCGTCTGATCAAGGACCTCTTCCACAACTCGGCGGACGAGGGCCGGGCCCATCTCGTCTCTGTCACCGGCATCGCCGGAATCGGCAAATCGAGGCTCGTCTGGGAGTTCTTCAAGTACTTCGACGGCCTGCCCCAGACCACGTACTGGCACCGCGGACGATGTCTCGCATACGGCGAGGGCGTGACGTACTGGGCGCTCGCCGACATGGTCCGAATGCGCGCGCGGATCTCCGAGGACGAGGAGCCCGAGTCCGCCCTCGCCAAGCTGCACGCGACGCTCGACGAGCACATCCTCGACGCCGACGAGCGTCGCTTCGTCGAGCCGAAGCTCGCGCAGCTGATCGGCCTCGAGCAGCACTCGACCGCGGAACGGCAGGAGCTGTTCGGCGCCTGGCGCCTCTTCTTCGAGCGCCTCGCCGAGACGTACCCGACGGTGATGGTCTTCGAGGACGTCCAGTGGGCCGACCAGAGCCTGCTCGACTTCGTCGAGTACCTGCTCGAGTGGTCGCGGAACTTCCCGCTCTACGTCGTCACGCTCGGACGCCCCGAGCTGGCGGAGCGCCGGCCGACGT
This sequence comes from Actinomycetota bacterium, assembly GCA_046725345.1. Taxonomy (GTDB): domain Bacteria; phylum Actinomycetota; class Thermoleophilia; order Gaiellales; family Gaiellaceae; genus JBKOYJ01. Next base: position 57,079 of record JBKOYJ010000026.1, read on the forward strand.
GGGGGGCCGGTCGTCGCAATTTCACGTCGCTGTACCTGGAACCGCTGTCGCAGGACGCGATGCGGAAGCTCCTGGACGGGATGGTTCCCGGTCTGCCGGAAGCGCTCCGGGACCAGATCCTCGATCGTGCGGAGGGCGTCCCGCTCTACGCCGTCGAGACGACTCGGATGCTGCTCGATCGGAGCCTGCTCGTCGAGGACGGGCCGGTGTACCGCCTCACGGGCCCCTTGGAGTCGCTCGAGATCCCCGAGACCCTGCATGCGCTGATCGCGGCTCGCCTCGACGGATTGACCACGGACGAGCGGAGGCTCCTCCAGGACGCCGCGGTCCTGGGGAAGACGTTCACGCGGGCTGCCATCGCCTCGCTTTCGGGTCTCGCGGACGGGGACGTCGACGGTGCGCTCACCTCGCTCGTGCGCAAGGAGGTACTCGGCGTCCAGGCGGATCCGCGCTCACCCGAGCACGGGCAGTACGGCTTCCTGCAGGACCTTGTGCGCCACGTCGCCTACGAGACGCTCTCGAGGCGCGAACGCTTGGCGCGACACCTGAAGGCCGCAGCGTATATCGAGTCGGCGTTCTCCGACGAGGACGAGGTGGTGGAGGTCCTCGCGTCGCACTACCTCGAGGCGTTCAAGCTCTCCTCCGAGCCCGGTGAAGCGGAGGAGATACGCGCGAAGGCACGTCAAATGCTCGTACGCGCGGGCGATCGCGCAGGATCGCTCGCCGCGAACGACGAGGCGCGGCGGTACCTCGAGCAGGCGGCCGAGCTGACCGACGAGCCGCTCGTGAAGGCAGACCTGCTGGATCGGGCAGGGCAGATGGCGTGGAAGCGGGGCGCTGTCGATCTCGCGACGGCGCACTTCGAGGCGTCGATCGCGACGTACGAGGCCGAGGGCGACACGCACGCCGCCGCGCGCGCGGCGCGCCGCTTGGCCGAGGTCGAGCAGAGCTCGGGCCACCTCGAGGAGGCGATCGAGCGAATGGAGCGCGCGCTCGCCGTCATCCGCAACGAGCCGGACGAGGACGTGGCGGGACTCGCCGCCAGGCTGGCGAGCGCGTACTTCTTCAAGGGCGAGCTCGAACGTGCCGAGGAGATGTGCGCCCTCGCGCTGGACCTGTCCGAATCGCTGTGGCTCCCCGACTTCCTCTCCCACGCGATGTTCACGAAGGCGACGATCGCCATCTCGCGCGGGCACTACGAAGAGGCGCTCGCGCTCCTCAACCACTCGCTCAGGCTCGCTCTCGACCACGACCTGGCCCTCCGCGCCATCCTCGCGTACTTCAATCTCTCCGACCTCTCGTTCCGCCGTGATCGCTACCGCGAATCCCTCGAGTACCTGAAGAGCGCGCTCGAACAGGCACGGAGAGTCGGCGAGCGGCTGCGCGAGTGGGAGCTCCTCGGCGAGCTGACGTATCCGCTCTACATGCTCGGCCAGTGGAGCGAGTCGCTCGAGACGTTCGGGGAGGTCCCCCGCGAGCAGATCCCCGAAGCCGGCACGATCATCAGCCCGCTGACGTCCGTGCTGGAGATCGCGATCCATCGCGGGCGACTCGACGACGCTCGGGAGCTGCTGTCGCTCTACGCGCGACTCGAAGGGTCGGCGATCGTCCAGGAGCAGGCCTGCCTTGCCGGAGCGAAGGCCGCACTTGCACGGGGCGAGGGGCGGTTCGCAGACGCCGTCGACGAGGGCGTACGGGCCGTCGACAGCGAGAAGGTGCTCGGCTTCGGCAGCCAAGCGGTGAAGCAGGGATTCGTGGAAGCGGTCGAAGCTGAATTCGTTCTCGGCGAGCTCGCGCGCGTCGAGGAGCTGCTCGTCCGCGTCGAGTCGCTCCCGCGCGGCCAGCGGCCCCCATACCTCGAAGCGCAGGCGCGCCGGTTCCGTGGGCGCCTCGCCGGCCGTGACGAAAGCGCCGCCTCCCGCTTCGAGAGCGCCGCGGCGTTCTTCCGCGAGCTCGAGATGCCGTTCTGGGTCGCCGTGACGCTGCTGGAGCACGCCGAGTGGCTCACGGCGGAAGGTCGCGGCTTCGAGGCCGGCGACCTCCTCGACGAGGCCCGCGCGACGTTCGAGCGGCTCGAGGCGACCCCGTGGCTCGAGCGCCTCGAGCAGGTCGGCGAGCACGAGGCGGTAGGCCGCTCGACCGCTGGGTAGGGTGGCCGCGATGGGCCTGCCGGACCCGACCGACGTCGCCGCCTACGACGAACTGCTCGCGAAGACCACGGTCGGCGGAGCGCAGCCTTTGGCGAAGCCGATCGAGATTCGCGACTACGACCCCGAGTGGCCGCGGCTGTACGAGCGGGAGGAAACACGCATACGCGCGATCCTCGGCGATCGCGTGATCCGGATCGAGCACGTGGGGTCGACCTCCGTGCCCGGTCTTCCGGCCAAGCCGATCATCGACATCGCGCTCGAGGTGCCCGACTCGGCCGACGAGCCCGCGTACGTGCCGGAGATGGAAGCAGCGGCGTACGTGCTGCAAGTGCGCGAGCCGGACTGGTTCGGGCATCGCATGTTCAAGGGCCCCGACACGAACGTCAATCTGCACACGTTCACCGCGGGCTGCGCCCAGGTCGACCGGATGCTGCGGTTCCGTGACTGGCTCCGAGCGAACGCGGCCGATCGGGAGCGCTATGCGACCGCGAAGCGCGATCTCGCCGCGCGAGAATGGAAGTACATGCAGCAGTACGCCGACGCCAAGACGGAGGTCGTGCGCGAGATCATGGGGCGAGCGCAAGCGCAGTAGAACGTACGCGCGCCTACGCTGCCGCAATGGCGGTGATTTACGAGTGGCGAGGCGCGTTCGACGACGCCGAGGTGAACGCGCTCCACGCCGAGGCGTTCGAGCACGAGCTCGGGGCGGACGACTGGACGCGGCAGGTGGAGGAGCACAGCCTCGGCTGGGTGTGCGCGCGGGAGGACGGCGAGCTCGTCGGCTTCGTCAACGTCGCGTGGGATGGCGGCGTCCACGCCTTCGTCCTCGACACGATGGTGGCTGCGCGCGCCGGCAGGCGCGGGATCGGGACGCAGCTCGTCGCTCTCGCCGTCGAAGGCGCGCGCGACGGGGGCTGCGAGTGGCTCCACGCCGACTTCGACGACCACCTGCGGCGGTTCTACCTCGACGCCTGCGGATTCACGCCGACGAGCGCAGGGCTCCTCGCGCTCTCGCCCTAGCGTGTGGTCGACCTGCGGGCGTGCACCCCGCGCCCTTCGATCCTCGGAATCGCGTCGAGCTCGTCCGGGGTGAGCTGCCACTCGGCGGCGGCGAGGTTCTGCCGCGCCTGCTCCGGAGACGTCGCGCCCACGATCACCGACGCGACGCCGGGCGTCGACGCGAGCGCCGAGATCGCGAGCTCGTGCAGCGTGTGCCCGCGCTCATCCGCGAACGCGGCAAGCCGCTCGACCTCGTCGAACATCTCGTCGTCGAGCATGTCCTGGCGTGCCACGAGCCGTGTGCCGGCCGGTGCGGGCTCGCCGCGCCGGTACTTCCCCGTCAAGAGGCCGCTGGCGAGCGGGAAGTAGGGGACGAAGCCGACGTTCAGCTCGCGGCAGAGCGGAAGCACGTCGGCGTCCGCGTCGCGCTCGAGCAGGCTGTACTGGTTTTGCAGCGCGACGAAGGGGCTGGTGCCGCGAGAGCGCGCCACCTCGTCCGCCTCGCGCAGCTGCTCCGCGCTGAAGTTGGAGGCGCCGATCGCGCGCACCGTCCCTTCCCGAACCAGCTCGTCCAGCGCGTCGAGCGTCTCCGCGATCGGCGTCACCCGGTCGGGAGCGTGGTAGTAGTAGAGGTCGACGTAGTCGGTGCGAAGGCGCTCGAGCGAGCCTGCGATCGCGTTCCGGATGTAGCCGCGCCCGCCCAGCGCGGTCACGCCGTCGACAGCGCCCGGGCCGCCGCCGAACTTCGTTGCGATCACGACCTGCTCGCGCCTGCCGTGCAGGATCTCGCCGAGGAAGCGCTCGCTGTCGCCGTTGCCGTAGGCCTCGGCCGTGTCGAGGTGGTTGATGCCGGCATCGAGCGCCGCCTTCACCACCGCGCGAGTCGCGTCGAGATCGAGCCTCCGCCCGAAGTTGTTGCAGCCCAGCCCGACCTTCGAGACGAGCACGTCGCTGTCGCCGAGCCGCCGAAGCTCCACGGAACGCGACGCCATCAGACGGCTCACCGCGGCGCGTAGCGGCGGTGCAGCATCAGCGCGTTGCCGTCGGGATCGTGGAAGAACGCCATGTGGCAGACGCCGGTGTCGATCGTCTCGCCGTCGAACTCGACGCCCTTCGCCTCGAGGGCGGCGCGAGCCGCCGCCACGTCGGGCACGCGCAGCGCCAGGCCGCCGAGCGTGGGCGCGAACGGCTGGCCCTGGCTCGCCGGGTTGAAGATGTCGAGCGTGACCTGACCGGCTTTGAACTCCATGTCGTCAGCGCCTTCGGTCTCGATCTCGAGCCCGAGCGTCTCCGCGTAGAACGTCTTCGCGCGCTGGATGTCCTGCGTCAGGAACGACACGAAATCGACGCGCTCGACCTGGAGAGGATCGCCCACGTCGGCGAGTCTAGACCGACCGGACCTCCGCAGCTTCAGCGCGACGCGAGCGCCAGACGTTCGTACGTGTTGCCGTAGATCAGCCCGCGCACGTGCGCCGACTCGAGGAAGTCGCGCGGGAAGCCCAGCCGCGGCGGGGCGACGGCGTCGAGGCGCTCGACGTCTGCGTCGCTCAGCTCGACGGCGAGCGCGCCGAGGTTGTCCTCGATCTGCACCTCGGTCCTCGCACCGAGGATCGGGATGACCTCGGGCGGGCCGGGCCGCGACCGCACCCATGCGATCGCAACCTGCGCCGGGGAGCAATCGTGCGCCTCGGCGATCTCGCGCAGCGCCTCGACCGCGCGCTCGGCGCGTTCGGACGGTTGCCCCTTCTCGCGAAGCCGCTCCTCGGGCGGCCGTCCCGACAGGATCCCCTGCTCGAGCGTGCCCCAGGCCGTCACCGTGAGTCCGAAGGCCGCTGCCATCGGGAACAGGTCGCGCTCGGCGTCGCGGTCGAGCAGGCTGTACGGAAGCTGCAGGCCGACGAACGGCGTCCAGCCGCGCAGCTCGGCGAGCGTGTTCGCCTGCGCCGCGACCCACGCCGGCGAGTCGGAGATGCCGACGTAGAGCACCTTGCCCGCGCTGACCTGGTCGTCGAGCGCCCGTACCGCTTCCTCGATCGGAGTCGTCGAGTCGCGCATGTGCAGCCACAGCAGATCGACGTAGTCGGTGCCGAGCCGTCTCAGGCTGCCGTCGAGCGAGCGGACCAGGTTCTTGCGGTGGTTCCCACCGGCGTTCGGGTCGTCGCGGCTCGTCGTGAGCGTGTACTTCGTCGCCACGACCCAGCGGTCGCGTTCGTCGCCGATGAGCTCGCCGACGAACGTCTCGCTCTCTCCGTCGGTGTAGTTGTTGGCCGTGTCGACGAAGTTGCCGCCGGCGTCGGCGAAGCGATCGAAGATCTTCCTGCTCTCCACGCGCGAGGCGCCCCAGCCCCACGCCTCGCCGAAGGTCATCGTCCCGAGCGCGAGCTCCGAGACCCGTAACCCGCTCTTGCCCAGCAGTCGGTAGCGCATGTCCGGCTCCTCCGGTAGTATTCGATAAAACTCGAATGAATTCTACGGTAATCGAACCACATGTGCGAGACGTCATGCCGTCGCCTCGCGACCGCGTCGAGCTGCGCGCAAGCTCGGCGTTCGAGCTTCTCGTCGCACTGTTCGCGCTCGGCGGCGAGCGACCGCCGAACGCGCCGGCCTGGCTGCCGGCGAGCGTCTCCGAGTGCTCGGCGGCGCTTCATCGCGACCTCGACCGCGTGGGCGAAGCTGCCGGAGAGCTTTGGCTGCACCTCTTGGGGCTCGCGCTCGAGCTGCATCCGGCGACAGCGCATGACTTCGTCGAGCGCCTGACCGAGGTCGAACCGCTCGAGCTTCGTCGGCACGTCGTCGGCGTTCACGTGCCGGCATGGCGGACGGTCGCCGGCGTCGAGACGCTCGAGAGCGCTGCGCGCGGCAGCTCGGACGCCGCCGGCGAGCTGCTCGCAAACGAGCGCTACTACGCGGGCCGTGCGCGCGAGTCGCTCGAGCGCGTGCTCCCGATGACCCCTGCGCAGACGAAGCGGGCGCTGCTCGCGGTGCTCAGGCGCTTCCTGGACGAGGTCTTCGCCGGGCAGGAGGCAGCGGTCACTGCCCTGCTCGAGAGCGACGCAGGTCGAAAGAGCGCGCTGCAACGGTCGCTTTCGAGAGAAGCGCTGATCGCGGCCGCGACGAACGGATTCGTCTACGAGCCAGAGCCGGAGCTCGGCCGCGTCGTCCTTGCGCCGCACCTGTCGGCGAGCCCGTGGCTGCTGCTCTGCCAGCACCGGGACGCGCGAATCATCTGCTACCCCGCCGGCGACGAGAGCAGGACGGCGGACGAGGACGTCGCCGCGCGCGCCGTGCGCCTGGGCACGGCGCTCGCCGACGAGCGTCGCGTGCAGATCGTCCGCCGGCTCGCCGCGGGCGAGGCAAGTCTGGCTGAGCTCGCCGAGGCGATCGGGCTCGCGAAGTCGACGGCACACCACCATCTCGGCCAGCTGCGTGCGGCGGGACTGATCACGATCCGAGGGAACGCGCGCGGCTACTGGTACTCGCTGCGGCTCGAGGGCTTCGCCGCCGCCCGCGACGTTCTGGCGGCGCTATCCACGTTGCCCTGACGCAAGCGTCGGCGCTTGGGCTAGCGTCGCCGCCGTGATCGACTTCACCGGCCAGGTCACGCTCGTGACCGGCGCCGGTCGAGGGCTCGGGCGCGCGTACGCGCGCCTCCTCGCCGAGCGCGGGGCGACGGTCGTGGTGCACGACGCCGGGGTCGGCGTCGACGGCTCAGGTGGGGATCGATCGGTGGCCGATACGGTCGCCGGCGAGATCCGTGCCGCGGGAGGTACCGCGGACGCCGCGTACGAGGATCTGGGCGATCGCGCCGGTTGTCGCGCCCTCGTCGACGGCACGCTCGCTCGATTCGGCAGGCTCGACGCGCTCGTCCACAGCGCGGGGCTCGTCATCCGGGCGCCGATCGAGGAGATCGACGAGGAGCGCTGGCGGCGGTCGCAGGCCGTGAACGTCGACGCGGCCTTCTGGCTCCTGCAGGCCGTCCTCCCCGGAATGCTGGAGCGGCGGTACGGCCGCGTCGTGCTCACGACGTCGGGCTACGGCCTCGGCCCGTCCGACGACTTCGCCGACCTCGTGGCCTACTGCAGCGCCAAGGCCGCGCAGTACGGACTCGTGAACGGCGTCGCCTGGGCGGCTGCGGACGGCGTCCTCGTGAACACGGTTGCACCGGTAGCGGCGACCCGCATCTACTCGCGCAGCGTCGAGCCGGACGAGCTCACGCCCGAGCAGGCTGCGCCGGGCGTCGTCTTCCTCGCGTCGCCGGCGTGCGACGTGTCCGGCGTTGTCCTGCGCGCCGAGGGCGGCCGGTTCGCAGCGGCCGGGTATGACCGGGGCACGGTCGTCGACTTCGGGCGCGAGCCTGCGACGCCGGAGGCGATCGCCGAGCGCTGGCGCGAGATCGCGCGCACGTAGAGAGCAGCGGTGTGGCGGTTCAGGTCATGAGACGGTCGCGCGACACTCGAACAGACGCCCGCGCGCCTCGCCGCCGACCGCGACGGTGCCGAGGACGCCCTCGAGAACGGCGAACGTCGTGTTGAGCCAGCCGTAGGGCTCGTCGCCGGTGCGGAAACGGACAGCCGTGACGAAGACGCGTGCGTCGTCCGACTCGCGCAACATGGCGATGCCGTCGAGCTCGACCCAGATGCTTGCGCCGTCGTTCGTCGTCAGAAGGCCGCGCAGAGTGGGCAGGTTCACGTTGTCGGGACGTCGCGCCGCGAGGTTCGTCAGGCGTAGGTTCCCCCGGAGGCGATCGCCCTCAATGCCTCCTTCCATCGTCCCGTACAGCTGCCCGCCCGCTCCGTAGTCGAGCGACTCGAGCGCGGTGTAGACGAGCGTGAGCTCGGCGAGCTCCACCAGTTCCATTTGCTGCGACCCCCTTCGATCGTGATCGACGTCGTTCCAGCAGATTCTTCCGGCGCATGGGATGCTCGCGCGATGAGGCACGCGCGGAAGGAGCTGTGGTTCGAGGTCGCCGAGCGGCGCGCGTACCTCAATATCACGCCGCAGGTCGAGGCGTTCGTGCACGAGAGCGGCATCGCGAACGGGCTGTGCCTCGTGAACCCCATGCACATCACCGCCGCCGTCTACGTGAACGACGACGACCGCGGCTTGATCCACGACTTCGACGACTGGCTCGAAAAGCTCGCGCCGCACGAGCCGGTCGCGCAGTACCGTCACAACAACGGCGAAGACAACGCCGACGCCCACCTGAAGCGCCAGCTGATGGCGCACCAGGTCGTGCTCGCGATCACCGACGGAGCGCTCGACCTCGGGCCCTGGGAGCAGGTCTTCTACGCCGAGTTCGACGGTCGGCGGCGCAAGCGCGTGCTGCTGAAGGCGATCGGCGAGTAGCGACCCAGGCTCACGTCGCGGCGAGTCGCCCGGCGAGCTCCTTCCGGACTGCCGGCGCTACCTCCGTGCCGAGCAGCTCGATCGAACGCATGACCTTGTCGTGGGGCATCGGGCCGACGCTGAACTGGATCAGGAAGCGCTCGTGACCGAAGATCTCGTGCTGGTACAGGATCTTCTCGACGACCTGCTCCGGCGTGCCGACGAAGTTTGCGCCGCGAAGGGTTGCGCTCGCCTCGTACTGCTCACGCGTCAGCGGCGGCCAGCCCCGCTCGCGGCCGATCCTGTTCATCGTCTCGGCGACGTACGGGAACGACTCCTCGATCGCCTGCCTCCCGTCGTCGGCGATGTAGCCGTGCGAGTTGATGCTGAGCGCGGGCGGCGGGTCGTGGCCGGCGCGGCGCGCGGCCTCGCGGTGGAGCTCGGCGAAGGGCGCGAACCGCTCGGGGAGCCCGCCGATGATGGCGAGCGCCATCGGCAGCCCGAGCGTGCCCGCGCGGATCGCCGACTCGGGATTGCCGCCGACCGCGACCCAGACCGGCAGCCGGTCCTGGACGGGGCGCGGGTAGACGCCCTGGCCGGACAGCGGGGCGCGATGCTTGCCCGACCAGGTGACGTGCTCCTCGTCGCGTAGCCGCAGGAGCAGCTCGAGCTTCTCGGCGAAGAGCTCGTCGTAGTCGGCCATGTCGTAGCCGAAGAGCGGAAACGACTCGACGAACGAGCCGCGCCCGGCCATGATCTCGGCCCGTCCGCCGGAGAGCAGGTCGAGCGTCGCGAACTCCTCGAAGACGCGGACGGGATCGTCGGAGCTGATGACGCTGACCGCGCTCGTCAGCCTGATCCGCTTCGTGCGCGCCGCCGCTGCCGCGAGCACGACGCCGGGCGCGGAGACGGCGAAGTCGGGCCGATGATGCTCGCCGACGCCGTAGACGTCGAGCCCGACCTCGTCCGCGAGCGCGACCTCCTCGAGCAGGTCGCGAAGGCGCTCCTGCGGCGTGACTGCGCCCTCGCCCTGGGTCAGCGAGACCGGGGCGAACGTGAACGTCCCGATCTCCATCGGCGGAACAGCCCGTGCTAGACGGCGTGCACCGGCCGCCGCCGCCTGGTGCGAGCCAGCAGCGTCTCGGGCGGCACGAAAACGGCCTCCGGCGCGGGCTGGAGATCACCGTCGGAGGGCGGCTTCGACCCGTCCGGCTTGAGCTCTGGTGGCGGCGTCTCGAGCCTGCGAACGTTCCATCGACCCGCGGCGCGTGCGAGCGAGCCCCAATTGAGCAGGAACGCCGTCCACGCCGCGGCGCAGAAGTAGAAGAAGCACAACGTCGCGAACCCGCGGAGCCCGTACGTCACGCCGACGACCACGGCGAGCGCGACATAGGCGGCGACGATCGCCGATCTCCAGACCACGGAAGAGAGGGTACCCCCGCGGTGTCGAGCTAATCGCGGTCGTCGGCGCGGCGCTGACGCTCGCGCCACTGGTGCAGGAGCTTCGACTTGCGGACCGACTTCGGCGTGTCCGGCTGCGGTGGCGGGTCATGCTCGGCGAGCCAGCGCGCCGCCTCGTCGTCGGGTTCGAGCCCGACCCGGCGCTCGCGCTCGCCGAGCTTCTCGGCGCCGCGACTCGTCAATCTCCGTTTCACGCCCGCGAGGTCCGAGCTACCAGGGGAGCCAGCCGTCGTGATAGCGCGTCGACACGGGCTCTCCGAAGCGGCCGTACGCCACGTCCGCGTCCTTCGTCTCCTCCTCGACTCCTGTGCCGTGCCGCAGCGCAGCCTCGTCCACCGTGTATGCGCCCCAGTCGTCCCGCCCCTCGATCTCTCCCTCCGGGGTGCGGTAGGTGTGGTTCTGGCGTGAGCCGACGGCGAAGACGACGCAAGGGCCGTCTCCCGCGCCGACGATCGCGTGGTTCGTCCCGGCGGGGCAGTGGAGGAAGTCCCACTGCCGCAGCGGGCGCTCCTCGCCCTCGACGATCGCGAGCGCCTCGCCGGAGAGGAGCAGGAAGCCCTCCTGGTCGGCCTCCCAGTGGTACATCGTCATCGGCTCTCCCGGCTCGAGCACGGTGATCCCGACCCCGAGCTGCGTGAACATCGGTCTCGCGCCTTCGAGGCGAGGCCACTTCCCCATCCCCTCCCAGCGCCGCCACTCGGCCTCGCGCGCGTTGAGGACGAACCAGCCCTCGCCGGTGGGGAGAAGCCCGTTCTCGGTCTGCTCGAGCGG
>JBKOYJ010000120.1:0-9094 GCA_046725345.1 Actinomycetota bacterium
AAGCGCCCAGCAGTAGAAACTCAGCTCGTCGACGTCTTGTTCGATAAGCGCCGTCAGCGTCGCGGCGCCGCCGTGTCCGGAATTCCGGAGCGGCAGCAGAAGATAAGGACCGCCCTGCGTGGCTTCGGCCTGGAGTCTGGCGACCATCTTGAGCGGATCGTGCGGCGGGGTGACCCGGTCGTTCAACGCCGGCACGAACATCATCACGGGATAGCGGCGACCGGCTCGGACGTTGTGATAAGGCGAATAGCCGGCGAGATACGCCCCCTCGACGGGATCGTCGGGCGAGCCGTATTCGACCGTCGCCCCGCTGGTGTTCGGCCATGACGTAAAGCGCAGCATGTCGAGGTTAGGCACGCGGGAAAAGACGGCTCTGAAGGCCTCGGGTGCTTGCATCGCGGTGACAGCGACCAGCAGACCGCCGTTGCTGTTGCCGCGTGAGACGAGCTTGGACGGCGTCGTGTAGCCCGCCGAGGCGAGCCAGCGCGCCGCGGCGATGTAGTCGTCGAAGGCGTTTTGCCGCCGCGTTTTGACTGCCGCCTCGTGCCAGCCGCGACCGTATTCGCCACCACCTCGGATGTTGGGGTATGCGAGTACGCCGCCCAGCTGCAACCAAGCGGCGTTGAGCGCCGTAAACGTCGGCTGCACCGAGATGTTGAAGCCGCCGTAGCCGCTCAGCCGGACGGGTCGGCGACCGTCGCGAGGCATGTCTTTGCGGTGGATGATGAACATTGACACCTGCGTGCCATCGCGCGACTCGTACCAGACCTGATCCGTCACATACGCCGACGCATCGAGCCCGACGTCGGGTACGTGGTACGGCGTCAGGCGGTCCGCTTCGTAGTCGTACCGATAGACCGACGGCGGCTGGACGTACGACGTGAAGTCCACCCATACTTCTTCGCCGCCCCAGGCGCCGCTGATGCCGCTGATGACGCCACCTCCTGAGGTGTGATTCACCGAGCCGAGTGCGGGTAGCGCCACCTCGCGGAGGTAGGCGCCGTCTTCGGCATGGACGCGCACTCGATGCGACGCCGCCTGCGAGTAAACGGCGTAGAGCCGGCCGCCGACGCCCGTGACCGTCTGCAGCGTGTCCGAGTTCTCGGGGATGAGCGTCCGCCACTCCGTCGGTGCCGTCAGCGGCGCGACGCAAAGTCGGCCGTGCGGCGCGTCCAGGTCGGTATGGACGAGGATCTTGTCCCCGACAACCTGCACCCGGTTGACGGATTGCATGGCGGGGGCGACCGGCACCAACGCGTCGTCGGCGAGCCGCAGCAGGTAGACGACGTTCGCGTGCACGAAGTCCCACTTGTAGAGGACGGCGAAGCGGCGGCACTCGCTGATCGCGACCGCGCACCAGTATTGCTTCACATGGTCGTCGCCGAAGATCCGCCGGGCCGGCGCGCCGGACCCGAGTCGGTGCTCGTAGACGGCGTGCCATTGCGACTCGTCGCCCGCCGGCACCTCGCCCGGCTCGGGGTACGCGCCATAAAAAAACGCTGAACCGTCCGGCCGCCAGGCCAACGACTCGTCCTCGTGGCACGTGCCCCGGGGCCGGTCGGGAAGCAGCCGTCCCGTCTCGACGTCGAGCACGTGGATCACTGCGTCGTGCGCGCTGCCAACGGACTTCCCGAACGCGACGAGTGTGCCGTCGGGCGATGGCACGGCGAACACCAACACCTCGTCGCTCGCCCATGTGTTGGGGTCGAGCACCGTCTCGAGCGGCGCGTCTTTGCCGCGCCGCAGCATGAACTTGAGCTTCTCCTCGCTCCCGTCCGCCTGCCAGAGGAATTCGAGTCCGTTCGCGCCGGTCGGAATCGGCGGCGACAGCCGCGCATAACGCCTTGAACGCGCGACCTCCGCCCGAAGCCAGTCGCGCCCGGGCACAGCGCTCAGCGCTGAATGCGTGACGGCCTCCTGCGCCGCGAGCCACGCCTGCGTCTCCGGATCTTCGAGCCGCTCCAGCCAGACGTAAGGATCGTCAAACCGCCTACCGTGCAACGTGTAGCCGCTATCTGGATCGCGGCGAGCCGTGGGAAATTCCAAGGCCCGGCTCAGCTTCTCCATCAGGTGATCCTTTCGCGGGCACACGACGAGTTCGTTGCCACTCGCGGCGTCGACACCGACGAGGCAGGGCGCCGCGGTCTGCCGGCGGTTCCAGGAACCGAATCTAGCCTCTTAGCCCAGTGGTCGCACCTCGCTGAAGCGGTACGCGGTCGTTGATGTCTGTCCAAATCCCGCCCCCGCTACTGAGAAAGGGCCGCAAACGCGGCCCTTTCGTCGTCTCTACCGAAATCGCCGGCCGAAACCTTTGCGTCCACCACACCGGCGTCGTCCGGCAGGTCGCGCGTGAGCGTCTAGGTGTAGGCCCCAAGACGTAGTGAACGCAGCTGATCGGAGCCGACCCTCCGAGTGACAAGGGGCCGCGGCCGTGCGACGATCGGTCGTCGCACCTATGGGCGCAATCGTTCTTCGCGGCGGGGTCGAGGTCGAGCGTCCACTCGACCTGGCGCTCGAGTTCCTCGCGGCGTATTCGGGCTATGAGGCGGGCGACTCCTCGGGAGACGCGTCATTCGACGAGCGCGACCTGCGGCTGGCGAACCGGGGCGGTGCACGGATTTCGGCGGTCGAGATCAAAGCGATTCTCGAACGCCGTGGCGAGATCGAACGCGCCTTGCGCAGGGTCCATCCTGATGCGTCGTTGGCGGACGCGACCAGCTCGATTCCCTGGATCCCGCTGACGCGGCTCTTCGACGCCTTCGCGGACATTCGCGGGGTCGGTTTCTCGAAGATGACGAAGGCCCTGCACAGGAAGCGGCCGGCGCTGATCCCGATGCTTGACAGCCTCGTCGTGACGTACCTGACGAGGGACGATCCCGTGACGCCGTCGTCGGGCTCGTTCGGGGAACGCACCACCGCGCTCGTCCGCAGCTACAAGCGAGATCTGGACCGCAACCGCCCGGTCCTGAGCGAGCTTCAGCGAGAGCTCGCGCGCCGCACGTATCGGCTCACCGAGGTGCGAATCCTCGACATCCTGATCTGGTCCGTATCAGCCGCGACCTGAGCGCCGGCGGTCTTGATGCCAGAAGACCGAGGTCAGGCGCCGGACTCGGTGAGCAGGATCTCCGCGACGCCGCCGGGCTGTTCGAGGGCGGCGAAGTGTCCGGTGCGAGGAAGGGAGATCGATCGAGCGTCACCAAGCAGGGCGCGGTTGGCCTCACGCTCCTGCGAGCGCGACCAGTCGTGGTCGCCGTAGACCAGGGTCACTGGGGCGGTGACGCTAGCGTAGAGAGCTCGGGCGGCGATCATGCTGTTCACGTTGCGGAAGATGGCGCGCGCCACGCGTGGGTAGCCGCGGCGACGGCCGACGCGACGCAGCTCGGCGAGGTAGTGATCTGGCAGCTTGGTCCCGTCGAGCAAGCCGCCTCGCAGCACGATCCCGAGCACGGGCTTGGTTTCCATCCTCGTCACCACACTGCCGATTGCGGGGAGACGGGCGCTGCCGACATAGATCGAGGCGACGCGATTGGCTCGGCCGACGCCTTGGGAATAGTCGTACGGGTTGAACGCGACGACGCGTCTGACGCGGTCATGAACCTCGGTTGAGGCGGTCAGGGACACTGTCGCGCCCATCGACTCGCCGGCCAGGATGACGTCCGTGACGTCCAGCGTGTTGACGAACTCAACGAGCGCGTGCCGGAGCGCAGGCTCGGCGTAACTCGCGCCCGGAGTGATGTCGGACCAGCCCATACCCGGTAGGTCGAGCGCGTAGACGGTGAAGTCGTCGAGCAGTCTCGGGATCACGAGCTGGAAGTGATCGAGCTGGGTCCGGACGGTGTGGAGCAGGATCAGCGCGGCTGGGCCGGAGCCGGCCTTCAGATACCGCAAACGCGTCCCGTCGGCCAGCACGGCGTACGCGATCTCCCCTGAGGGAGACCACTGGCGGGTGTAATCGCTGTCCGGTTGCGGCTTTGCTTCCATTTCGTCGCTCCGTCTCTAGGCTCGCGTTGTGTCGAGTGAGCGCTCCTGCGAGCCGATCACCGGCGCCGATCTCGCGCGCCTCGGCGAGCTCGCCCTCGTCGACCTTTCGGGCTTGGTCGCGCGCGAAACGGTGACAGGGCTGCGTTACCGCGACCGGCTGCTCTGCATCGCACTCTGCCAGGGTGCGGCGCAGCACTGCGTCGACGGCGAGAACGGCGTCAAGGACTTCGACGTCTGGAGCTTCTTCTCCGCTCACCCGGCCGGCCCGTTCCCCTACCGTCGCAAGGTCGAGCGCGACTTCGGTCGCTCGAAGTTCTCGCGTCACCCAGCCGATCCGTGCCGCTTCCTCGGCCGCCGCGTCGATCTGTGCGGGCGCTCCCTGCCGGTTTCATCCAAGGCGGATCCAGTCGAGAGCCTCCGCTCGTACCTGGCGGGAGGGCGCACGGAGACGGCTCGAAGGCTGTCGGAGAAACCGGTCGTGCTGCTCTGGCCCGCTCGCCTGCTCGGTCGTGTGATTTGGCCGCTCGGTCGCTGAACAGCCCCATTGCTACAGGTCGATGCCGAGCTTGCGTAGTTCGACGATCGCCGCTCGGCGCCAGCGGATCGTGTCGGGAGAGAACGGCAGCATGAACGGCATCCCGTTCGCTTTGCGGAGCGGCTTGCCCTCGCGCAGGACGCGGTAGTGCCCCGGCGTGGACTCGACCGTGAGGCCGACTGCCTCGAGTCGCCGGATGAACTCGCGAACGTCCTTCCTCATCTCGACTCGAGGCCGGCGCAGAACGGGAACCCTTGGCGCCGGTGGTCGCGCCTGAACGTGGCGGCCCTCCCCTCTGTCGCCACCGCACGTCCGCCGGGCCGTGAGCAGGTCAATCGTCCTCGCGACCCTGCAGGTAGGCGAGCACGGCGAGCACCCCGCGATGGTCGCTCTCGGAGGGAGGCAGCCGCGAGATCGTTCACTCGACCGACCGGAAATGGCTCGTAATCACTGCTTTGCGGCGCTGGCGGGAAGCACTCACGGACTTCTCGGCGGTGAAGAGGTCAAGCTGTTCTGGCGTCGGCGCGACGACTGCCAGGAGACAGCTGTGTGAGCGGCCGCGTGTTGAGCACGTCGGCCCGCGTCGCCCACCCGCGCCGAGCCGTGGCCACCGACAGCTCCATGTTCGCGAGCCCTTGTACCGAGTGGGCGTCGGTGGAGCAGACGATCTCGACGCCCGCCGCGATCGCCTCGCGTACCAGTTCGCCGCGCAGATCGAGCCGGTCGGGCAGGCCGTTCACCTCGAGCGCGACGCCGGTCTCCAGGGCGACGGCGAAGACCTGTTCGAGGTCGAGCGCGTTCTCGGGTCGGTGGTTGATGATGCGCCCCTTGGGATGACTGAGGCACCGCACCGTCGGGTGCCGCATCGCTTCGACCACGCGCTTCGTGAGCTCCCTGGACTCGGCGCGCTGGCCCGCGTGCAGGCTGAGCTGGACCCAGTCGAGCTCGGCGAGCACGTCGCCGGGCAGGTCGAGGCTGCCGTCGCGGCGGATGTCGCACTCGATCCCGCGCAGGACGCGAAACGGCGCAAGCAGCTCGTTCGCCTGCTCGACCTCCCCCGCTTGGCGCCGCACCGCGTCGCCGTCGAGGCCCGGCACTGCGCCGACCGCGGGCGTGTGGTCGCAGATCGCGAGGTACTCGTAGCCGCGCTCCTTCGCAGCCGCGGCCATCTCGTGGACCGACGCCTTGCCGTCGGACCACGTTGTGTGCACGTGGAGGTCGCCGCGGACCTCGTGTAGCTCGACGAGGTCGGGCGCCGCGCCGCGAAACGGCGCCTCACGAAGCTCCGGCGGGCAGAACGGAGCCCCTAGACGCGCGTAGACGGCCGGCTCAGCGGCTTCGTCGGGGAGCGGTTCGAGCGCGTCGACGTAGGCCGCGGCGCCGGTCGCGCGCACGAGCTCGGTCCCGAACCGAGCGGGCTCTGGCACGAGAAGCTCGACCGGCACGCCCTCGAGCGTGACGCCCAGCGCGCGCCGCGTCTCTCGCTCGAGCACCGACACGATTTCGGGCAGCGCCGCAAAGCGCTCGAGCACCGGCGCCGGTTCCTCCGCCCCGACGACGACCGCCAGGCGCTCACACACGTCGCGCCATCTGCGAACGTCGCCCGCTACGACGCCGCCTAGGCCGTCGGCGATCCCGTCCATGAGCACGCGTGCGCGGTTGAGTAGTAGCCCGCGGCGAGGCCTGGGCTCGCTCTCCCGCTCGAGCGCCGCGAGAAGCTTGCTCTCGGTTCGCTCGCCGATGCCGGGAACGCTGCGCAGGCGACCCTCTGCTGCCGCCCGCCGAAACTCCGCCGCAGTGCTCACGCCGAGCGCGCGGCCGATCTCGACGGCGCGACGAGCGCTGAGCCCCAGCATTCGACCGAAGCCGACTAGCTCCGGGTCGAGCTCCCGCTCGAGGTTGTCCAACTCGGCGATCGTGCCGGTCTCGACGAGCTCCCGTAGACGCGCTTCGATCCCCGGGCCGATGCCCCGGAGCTCGCGCACCCGCCCGGTGCGCACGAGCGCCCTCACGTCGGCGGGCGTCGCCCGAATCGTGTCGGCGGCCCTCCGGTAGGCGCGCGCCGTGTACGGATTTGCAGCGCCGAGCTCGAGCAGCGCCGCAAACGCCTCGAGCCGCTTGGCGAGTGCGCCGTTGTTGGGATGCTCCCGCATGGCTGCTCGCGATCAGTGAGAGGCAGAGGCGGTCGACTCTCGCGGGTGCCGGCCTCTCCGATGTACCGCCCTACGCCGCAAGGCCGCTGCGCTCGCCGCCCCGGACAGCGCAGGCGTCGGGTTCGCCACCCCGGGGTCCCGTTCGCTCGCGAGACGCCAAGTGAGCGGTCAGCGACCGGCCTTCTGGAAGTGCTCGTTCTCTCCAGCGACGAAAACTTTTGCCTGAACTTTTGCCCGCCCCACGTGACGGAGGATGATCTCAGCAGACCTGAGACGACGCAACGGTGCCGGATCGGGCGTTGCCTTACCGAACAACGCACGACTCATAACCCGAAGGTCGCAGGTTCAAATCCTACCCCTGCTACTTAAAGCCATCCGGCCGCGCTGTCTCGTGAACCGCGTTCTCATCAACGGGGGTCGAGCCGTCGGCGTCGAGGTCGCGGAGGGACCGGCGCGGCGGGTCGTCCGCGGCCGGCGGGTCACCCTCTCCGCGGGAGCGATCGGTTCGCCTGCGATCCTGCTCCGCTCCGGCATCGGGGCGGAGGCGGCGCTCGGCGAGCTCGACATCGCGCCCGTCGTCGACTTGCCAGGTGTTGGCGCGGGGCTCGCCGACCACCCGGTCAGCCGGCTGCTACTCGTGCCGAGACCCGGCAGCAGCGATCTGGAGATGCCGCTCGCCCAGGTCGTCCTCCGCTACACGGCGCCCGGCTCGGAGGAGTTCAACGACATGCAGCTCGTCCTGTCCAGCCATGTCGACGTGGCGGGCATCGGGGACGAGGAGGCAGTGGCGAGGGTGGGCGCGCCGGTCGCGATCGGCGTGCCAGCGGCGCTCGAGCGGCCACTCTCCCGCGGACGCGTCTCGCTCGCCAGCGCCGACCCGGCCGGCCGACCGCGCATCGAGCTCAAGTTCGCAGACGACCCGGAGGACTTGCGCCGGCTGGTGGAGGGCGTTCGCCTAGCCTGGCGGGTTGCGCACGAGCCGGAGATCGAAGCCCACGTGGAACGGGTTGCCCTCCTGACGGACGCGGAACTCGACTCCGACGAAGCGCTCCGTGCCTACGTCCGCGCCACGGTCACTACCCAGTTCCACCCCTGCGGCACTGCGCGGATGGGTAGCGCGGATGATCCGATGGCGGTCGTCGACGCGCGCTGCCGACTCCGAGGCATAGACAACCTGTGCGTCGTCGACGCGTCGATCATGCCGAACATCCCGCGGGCGAACATCAACCTGACAAGCATCATGATCGGCGAGCGGGTCGCGGACTGGATGCGAAGCGACGCCTGAGCTGATCGGGCGCTGCCGCATAGATCCGGCGGGGGCAAACCAAGATGTGGCGATATCGCCACCTCGGTCGACATCTCTGGTGGCAGGAGCGCAGGCGCGAGTGGGTTTCCTGCTCGTGTAGGCGTAAGACTGGTCCAAACTAAGGGCGCACGTCTGCGCGTGGCGCCCCGCCGCCGCGCTGCTTGCCGTCGGGACGATTCCGCCGGGAGCGGGCGTTTCTCTGTTCATGAAACTCGTGCCGCTGGTGCTCGTTCGGATCGCCGTGTTCCCGACCGAATTCTCGACCAAGGGGAGACCAATGTGGCAGACGTGACCCCGCACATCGTCGTCGGCGACGCCGCGCGCGCAGCCGAGTGGTACGAACGCGCGCTCGGTGCGAAGGTCGGCAGCCGCGTCCCAGTGCCGGACGGACGCTTCATGCAGATCGAGCTCGCCTTCGGCGACTCGCGGGTGATGATCGCGGACGAGTTCCCGGAGTTCGGCGCTGTCTCGCCGCTAGCACTCGGCGGGACGTACGGCGCGCTTACGATCACAACGGATGCGGTTGACGAGCTCTGGAAGCGGGCGCTCGCGGAAGGCGCTCAGGTGCACTCGCCGTTACAAAACGCGTTCTGGGGCGAACGTCACGGCCAGATCATCGATCCGTTCGGACACAGGTGGGGCCTCGCACAGCACCTTGAGGACGTTCCCCAGGAGGAGATCGTACGCCGCGCGGCCGAGATGTTCGGGGGCGCCGCGTCCTAACCCGCCGCGCTGCGGCGAGGAGTAGTCGCTGCGAAGATTCCTCACTGAATCCGACCCCCTCCTTTCATAGAGCGAGGGCTCTACGCGTTGTGACGTCCAAGGCGTGGCCGGCCGAGCCGCCTACGACCCGCCGAGCGCCGAGCGAACCTTCTCGAGCGCCCCGGTCTCGGCCGTCTCACCACCGCTGGCCGCCTGGCCGACCGACTCCGCCACTTCGAGCACGAACGCGCGATAGGCGTCGAACTCGTCCGGGGGCTTTGCCCGGAGCGTGGCCGCCGCCGAGCGCAAGGCTTCCGTCGTCTCGGCCTCGACCTCTGTCGGCGAGGAGGTGATGCCGAACCCGGTTCCGCGGGCGTGCGCGAGCTCGCGCACGAGCTCGCTCGTGGTGTTCTTGCG
>JBKOYJ010000042.1:0-11954 GCA_046725345.1 Actinomycetota bacterium
AGACGGCCACGGTGGAAGAAGACCCGGCCCTTCGACGCGAGCGCCATCAGAAGCGGCTGCCCGCCTCCACGCTCCGCCGCGTCGGCCTCGACGGCGGCCGCGACCTCCAGCAGCTCATCCCAGCGACCGGCGTCGAAGAGCGCCCACGTCATCTCCCCCCGGCTCCACGACGCAGGCCGGCCGCGTCGCTCGTAGAAGTCGACCGCCTCCCGGTAGACGGGAAGCGCGCGCTCCGCGCCTTCGATCATGAAGACGACCGAGCCGTAGTTGTTGTAGCCGATCTCGGCTTCCTTCGTCAGGCCGCGTTCGAGCGAGACGCGAAGCGACTCGCGGAGATCGTCGAGGCCCCCGAAGTCGCCTGTCGAGAAGCGCGCGAGACCGTGGAACTGGCGGGCCCGCTCGGCGACGTTATCGAGCCCCAGCCGCCGCGCGAGGCCGATCGCCCGCTCCGCCCACTCGAGGCTCTCCTCGGGGCGGCCGCCGATCACGAGCCGTCCGGCCGTGAGTGCGTAGGCATGGGCGAGCTCCGGGCCCGGCTCGTGGCGCTCGAGCACCGTGACCGCTTCGACGAGGAGATCCTGCGCGCGAGCGGCTTGCCCCTCCATCCAGTTGAGCTGCGACAGCACGATCGTCGCCTTCCCCAGGCCGACCTCGTCTCCCGCGGCTCGCAGCTCGGCGATCGCCTCCTCGATGCGCTCGCGACTTTTCCGCGGGTCGTCGCCGGCGAAATCGACGGCCGCCGTGAGGATCCGACCGCGCGCAGGGTGGCCGGGTGGCGTCAGCGCGAGCGCTTCCTCGAACAGCGTGGCGGCGCGCCGGACGTCGATCGTCGGCATGCGCTCGGCCGCCAGCGCGAGGAAGCGACGGGCCGCGTCCTCGAGTGCCGCCGTCTTCAAGCCCGCCGCACGCGCGAGCGAGAGCGCCTCGCGATAGTGATGCGCCAGCAGCTCGGCCTGATCGGCGACGCGATCACCCGCGATCCCTTCGATCCAGCGGGCGGCGGCCTCGTGCTTGCCGGCACGCGAAGCTCTCGGAATCTGCGCGTAGGCGACGTCGCGGACGAGGCCGTGCCCGAAGGCGAACTCCGTTTGTCCTTCGACCGACGACAGGCGTGCAGGACGGACGAGCTCCCTGCGGACCAGCTCGTGCAGGCCGTCGCGAACGGCGCGCTCGTCGATCGCCCCTACCGCGGCCACCGCCCCTGACCAGAACACCTTCCCGATGACTGCCGCGTCCTGGATGAGGCCCTTGCGCTCGGGGCCGAGCGTGTCCAGCCGGGCCGCGATCAGGGCGTGGACGGTCTCCGGTACCGCAACCTCCTCGCCGGCCGGCCGCTCGCGCAGCATCTGGACGAACTGCTCGGCGTAGAGCGGATTCCCGCCGGCCCGCTCGAGCAACGCCTGCTGCGTCTCGGCGGCGAGCACGGAACGGGAGAGGAGGGCGCCGATCAGCCGGGCGGTGTCGTCGCTCGACAGCGGCGAAAGCGAGATCGTCGTCGCGTTGCGCTTGCCGCCGCTCCACGCCGGGTTGAGCTCGTACAGCTCGGGGCGGGCCGTGCAGACGACGAGGAGCGGAACGCCGGTCGTCCAGTCGACGAGATGCGCGAGGAACTCGAGCAGCGCCTCGTCGGCCCAGTGAAGGTCCTCGACGACGATGACGAGCGGACCCTGCGCGGCGATCGCCTCGAGGAAGGCGCGCCAGGCCGCGAACGACTCCTCCCGCTCGCCGCCGGCCTCGCCGGCGCCGACGAGACGAGCCAGTTCTCCGCCGATCCACGCCCGCTCCGCGGCGCTGGGCACGAGCGGCTCGAGAGCCTGGGACAGCTTCTGGTGTGCCGTGGCCGGATCGTCGGACTCGAGGATGCCGGCGTGCGCCTTCACGATCTCGCCGAGAGCCCAGAGCGCGATCCCCTCGCCGTACGGCAGGCAGCGTCCCTGCCGCCAGAACACGAGCTCCTCCCGGGCGTCGACGAACGCCCGCAGCTCGGCGACGAGGCGGCTCTTTCCGATGCCAGGCTCGCCGACGAGCGTGACGAGGTGGCACGCCGACTCCCGTAGCGTCCGCGCGTAGACCTGGCGCAGCACCTCGAGCTCGTCGTCGCGGCCGACGAACGGCGTCGCGCGCGACGGCTCGAGGTCGACGCCGAAGCGGCTCCGGGCGGCGAGCGCGCGCCAGACGGGCACGGGCTCGGCCTTCCCCTTGGCGTCCACCGGCTCCAGTTGCTCGTAGTCGATGGCGTGGCGCGTCGCCCAGTAGGTCTGCTCGCCGGCGACGAGCCCGCCGGTCGGGGCGGACGCTTGCAGGCGCGCCGCGGTGTTCACGACGTCGCCGGTGACGATTCCCTCGCCCGCCTCCGGGCGCGCGCCGAGCGCGACGACCGCCTCGCCCGTGTTGACGGCCGCCCGCGCGTCGAGCTCCAGCTCCTCCATGGTCTCGAGCACCGCGAGCGCCGCTCGTACGGCCCGCTCGGCGTCGTCTTCGTGCGCGACCGGCGCGCCGAAGACCGCCATCACCGCGTCGCCGACGAACTTCTCGACCGTGCCGCCGAAGCGCTCGATCTCCGCCTTCGCCCGGGCGTGGTAGCGCTGCAACCGCGCGCGGACGTCCTCGGGATCCGCGCGCTCCGACGCGGCCGTGAACCCGACGAGGTCGATGAACAGCACGGAGACGACCTTGCGCTCCTCCACCGGTGCGGGCCGTTCGGCCGCGAGCGGTGCACCGCAGGCGAGACAGAACCGAGCGCGTTCCGGGTTCTCTTCGCCGCAGTTTGTGCAGACTGTCGCCACGCGCCGAAGCCTAGGAGGAGGTCGCGCCTAGTTCCAGACCTTGACGTCGCGGTAGAGCGTGTCCCGCTGCACCGGCGTCTTGCCCAGCGTCCTGATCAGGTGCACCAGCTCCTCGGTGGACGTGCGGTACGTCGTGCCGGCGGCCGAGACGACGTTCTCCTCGATCATCACCGAGCCCATGTCGTCGGCGCCGAAGGCGAGCGCGACCTGGCCGATCTTCAGCCCCTGCGTCACCCACGACGACTGGATGTGGTCGACGTTGTCGAGGTAGAGGCGGCTCACCGCCTGCGTGAGCAGGTAGTCGAACGAGGTCGGCATCGCCTCGCGCGGCACCTTCTCGCCGAGCCGGTTGCCGTCGTCCTGAAACGTCCACGAGATGAAGGCGCGGAAGCCGCGCGTCTCGTCCTGGAGCTCCCGGATCTTGCGCATGTGCTCGACCCGCTCGGCAAGGGTCTCGACGTGGCCGTACATCATCGTCGCGGTCGTCGACATGCCCAGCCGGTGCGCGTGGCGCATGACGTCGAGCCACTCGGCAGAGGTCGTCTTCTTCGGCGAGATGACGTCGCGGACGCGGTCGACGAGGATCTCCGCGCCGCCTCCCGGGATCGAGTCGAGCCCCGCGTCGCGGAGGCGCGAGAGCGTCTCCCAGATCGTCAGCTTGGAGCGGCGCGCCGCGTGCTGGATCTCGCTCGGCGACAGCGCGTGGAGGTGGATCGGGTAGCGGGCCTTGATCGAGCGGAAGAGATCCTCGTAGTACTCGACGCCGAGGTCGGGATGGTGGCCGCCCTGCATCAGCACGCCGGTGCCGCCGATCGCGAGCGTCTCCTCGATCTTCTTGAAGATCACCGGCTTCGGCAGCAGGTAGCCCTCGCGCCGGTCGCCGGGGCTGCGGTAGAAGGCGCAGAAGTCGCAGTCCGTGTAGCAGACGTTCGTGTAGTTGAGGTTTCGGTCGACGATGAACGTGATGCGCGTGGGATCCGTCTTCTGCGCGCGCAGCTCGTTCGCCGCCCGCCCGACCGCGACGAGGTCACGTGACTCGAGCAGCGTGAGCGCGTCGTCGTCGCAGATCCGCTCGCCGGACAGCGCCTTGTCCAGAACAGCCATGACGGGGGTCTGACCCCTGACATGGCTCATACGGACACGGTCTCCGTGCGAACGAAGCGCAGCTCCGGCACCTCGTCGAGCTCGCCGACATCGTGCGCGAGCTCGAGGAAGGTGTAGAGGCCGGCCCGCTCCCGTGGGCCGAAGCGGTAGCGCAGCTTCTCGAAGTAGCGGGCGAGGAAGCCGGGCGGGTAGCCGTAGCGCTCGCTCGACTCGTACGCCAGGCGCTCGGGCTCGGCGCGTGCGAGCCGGAGCGAGGCGACGAGCGCGTCCTCGAGCTCCGACAGCCCCGCCGGCCCCGGATCGCGGGCCGCCCACACGGCGAACACCATCGGCAGCCCGGTCCGCTCGAGCCAGAGCCGCCCGAGGTCGTAGTGCGGCGTCGGGTCCTCGAAGGCGCTGCGCAGAGCGGCGTCTCCGATCAGGAGCGTCGCGTCGGCGGGCTCGGCGAGGCCGACGTGCTCCGCCTCCGGGAGCAGCACCTTCACGAGCACGACCGAGGTGGCGCTCTCCGGCGTCACCGCGACCGTCCTGACCTGTTCGAGCGGGAGGCGGGAGACGAGCTGGATCGAGTCGACGGCCCCCTCTGAGCCGACGCAGAGACGCGGCAGCAACCGCAGCCGGTCCGCGTGCCGCGCGTACTCGATCGACGAGATCGGGGCGACGTCGATCTCGCCGGCGAGCAGGGCGCGGTTGAGATCGGTGGGGACGCCGGCGACCTCCTCGACGTCTGCCTCGAGCCGGTAGAAGACCGGCGCCATGTTCACGTAGGAGATGCGGCCGAGGCGGATCACCAGCGCCGGAGCTCGTTGTAGAGCGTGTCACGCTGCACCGGCACGCGCCCCGCCGCGCGGATGAACCGCACGAGCTCGCCGACCTTCTGCTCCGTCTCGGTGCGCGCCCCGGCAGCGTGGAAGATCTCCTCGCGCACGACCGTGCCCTGGACGTCGTTCGCGCCGAAGTGCAGCGCGAGCTGCGCCATCGGCATCCCCATCATGATCCAGTAGGCCTTCACGTTCGGGACGTTGTCGAGCAGCAGCCTCGACACCGCGATCATCTTGAGGTCGTCTGCGCCCGTCGTGTGGCGCCAGCCGCGCCGCTCGAAGACGGTGTTCTCGGGATGGAACGCGAGCGGCACGAAGGCGAGGAAGCCGCCGCTTCGGTCCTGCTGGTCGCGCAGCCGCAGCAGGTGGTCGACGCGCTCCTCGTAGGTCTCGACGTGCCCGTAGAGGATCGTGCAGTGCGTGGGGATGCCGAGTCGGTGCGCGGTGTCGTGGACGTGGAACCACATGTCCGGGTGCTCCTTCCCGGGCGCGACGAGCCTGCGGACGCGGTCGGCGAAGACCTCGGCCCCGCCTCCCGGGAGCGACCCGAGCCCCGCGTCCTGGAGCTCGCCCAGCACCTGCTCGTGCGTGAGCCCCGACAAGGTCGTCATGTGGTGGATCTCGCTCGCGGTGTACAACTTCAGGTGCACGTCCGGCATCGCCTCGTGCAGCGCACGCACCGTGTCGACGTAGAAGTCGAAGTCGACGTGCGGGCTCTCGCCGTTGACCATGTGGATCTCGGTGAAGTGGGTCGCTTCGCGCTGTCGGACGGCGTCCTCGACGAGCTGCTCCGCCGAGAGCGTGTACGCGTGCGGCTGCTTCCGCGTAGCGGCGAACGCGCAGAACTTGCACTTCACTCGGCAGACGTTCGTCTGGTTGAGGTAGAGGTTCTGGACGAAGTAGACCTCGTCACCGATTCCCCGCACCCGGCGCGCGAGGTCGGCCAGCTCGCCGAGGGCGAGCAGGTTGTCGCTCTCGAGCAACGCCAGGCCGTCCTCGAAGTCGAGCCGCTCGTCCGCCTCGACCTTCTCGCGGATCGACTCCAGCACGCTACCCGTCGATGTTTGGTGGGCAGCAGCGCTCATCGTTCTCGATCGACGACGGCGTCGGTCAGGGCCTCGAGCTCGCTTCTGCGCAGCCCCCCGTTCAGGTGCGCCCGCGCGCGGCGGGCGTAGTCGAGCGCCATCTCCCTCGACCGCTCGAGGGCTCCCGTGGCGGCGACGCGGACGAGCGCGCCGTCGAGCGGGCCGCCGGCGAGCGCGCGGCGCACGACCTCGTCCTCGCGGGCGGCGAGGAGGAGCGGGAGCGTCGGCGTCCCTTCGCGCAGGTCGGTGCCCGGGATCTTGCCCGTGTCGGCGGCGTCGCCCGTGCAATCGAGGATGTCGTCTGCGATCTGGAACGCGATTCCCAGCGCGAGCCCGAACTCGCCCGACCCGCCCGCAAGCCGGCACGCCGCCTCGAACAGCTTTCCGGTCTTCAGCGCGCAGCGCTCGAGGTAGCTCTCTACGGTCGTATCCGGATCGTGTGCCTGCCGGCGCTGGAGCGCCTCCCCCCGAGACAGCGAGACCGCCGCCTCGGCGAGCACCGCGACGGCGTGCACGTCACCGGCCTCCGCGAGCTCGCCGAACGCGCGCGCGAAGAGGTAGTCGCCGGTCGCGATCGCCGTGTCGGCGCCGTGGACGCTCCAGACCGACGGGTGCCCGTGCCGCAGCTCGGCGCCGTCGATCAGGTCGTCGTGGACGAGCGTCGCCATGTGCACGAGCTCGACGGCGACGCCCGCCGCGATGGGAGGAGGCGCGGCGAGTGGGGCGGCGAGGAAGACGAGCAGCGGCCGGAGGCGCTTGCCGCCCGCGAGCGCCTCGGCGCCCGCCCGCGCCGCGAGCCCTGGATGACGCGCGACGGCGGCCTCCAGGCCCTCCTCGACGTCCTCGAGGTAGGCGTCGAGACCGGGTGCGGCGTGGAGGCCAGGGAGGACGGTCACGCCGCCTCCGCGACGTGCAGCGCGACGATCCCACCCGCGAACAGGCGGTAGCGGACGTCGCCGAACCCCGCGGCGCGTATCACTTCCGCCAGCTCCTCGGCTCCCGGAAAGCGTCGCACGCTCGCCGGCAGATACGTGTAGGCGCCTCCACCCGGGAGCAGCTTTCCCACGAGCGGCACGACACGATCGAACCAGATCCCGTAGAAGTGCCGCAGCACACCGCGCGGGCGCACGATCTCGAGCACCGCGAGCCGGCCGCCCGGGCGGAGCACGCGCCGAAGCTCGGCGACGCCTGCCTCCAGGTCGGCCAGGTTCCGGATCCCGAAGCCGACGGTCGTCGCGTCGAACTCGCCGGCCGCGAACGGAAGCGCCAGCGCGTCACCACGCACCCACTCGATCTCGGACGACTTCCGCCTCGCGCGCTCCAGCATCCTTTCCGAGAAGTCGACCCCCGTGACGCGCCCTCCCGCGCGTGCGTCCGCGAGCGCGAGGTCGCCCGTCCCGCAGCAAGCGTCGAGCACGCGGTCGCCCGGGCGAACGGCCGCCTCCGCGGCCAGCCGTCGCCAGCGCAGATCGAGGCCGACCGTCATCACGCGGTTCATCGCGTCGTAGACGGGGGCAATGGCGTCGAACATGCGTCGCACCTCGTCGGACGTCAGGCGCCCCGACTCGACAGTCACTGGCCCCACCTCGGGGCGAGGGCGTTCTCGAGGCCGAGCTGGTCGAGCGCGCGGGCGACGATGAAGTCGACGAGGTCCTCGACCGAGCGCGGCTCGTGGTAGAAGCCGGGCGCGAGAAAGAGGATCACGGCGCCAGCCTGCCGTAGCCGGAGCATGTTCTCGAGATGGATCGTCGAGAGCGGCGTCTCGCGCGGCATCAGCACGAGCTTCCGGCCCTCCTTGAGCGCCACCGAGGCGGCGCGGTGGATCAGGTTGTCCATCGCGCCCGACGCGAGCGTGCCGAGGCTGCCCATCGAGCACGGGCAGACGACGTACGCGTCCACGCGGGCGGAGCCGCTCGCGTACGGCGAGCGCCAGTCGTTCGGGTCGTAGACGGTGACCGCGTCTCCGAGCGGCTGCGTCAGCCGCGCGAGCACCTCGTCGCGAGGCAGCCGGGCGTCGCCGTAGAGCTCGGTCGCGATCACCTCCACGCCCGCGCCCGACGCGCACACGCCGACCTCGCACTCCCCGGCGACGAGCGCCTGCAGCAGCCGGGCGGCGTACGGCGCCCCCGAGGCGCCCGTTATCCCGAGGAACGCGCGCACATTCCTGCGCGGGCTACCCGCCGCCCTTGGAGGCTGCGAGGAAGATCGCGAGGTTGCGGAGGTTCTTGTCGCCGAGGCCCTTTGGCCCGCCGTACACCGGCATCACGCTGTTGCCGAAGTCGCGCGGATTCGAGACGTAGCGGAAGAAGAAGTCCTCGTTGGTGCCGCTCTGCGCGCCGATGCTCGTGAGGTCGGGGCCTGGGCCGCCGGCCCCCGCGCCGCCGTAGACGTGGCAGTTCATGCAGCCGGCCTCCTGGAACAGGTCCGCGCCGGGACGGGCCGCCTCGGGAAGGTTGTACCGCGACACCCACGTGTCGGTGAGGCCGCCGCCGAGCGACTCCTTCACCGTAGCGCCCTTGTACGTGAGCACGCCCATCGAGAGAATCACGAGCACGCCGGCGACGATCGCGACCGGGCGCCGCAGCGGCCGTCGCTCGCGCCGCAGGTCGATGAACGGCACCGCCAAGAGCAGGATGAGGGCGATCGTCGGGATCCCGACGGTGGCCAGGATGACCGACTCCGGCCACTTGAAGATCCGCAGGAGGTAGAAGAGGAAGTAGAAGTACCAGTCCGGCCTGGGGATGAAGCTCGTGGTGCCAGGATCGGCCTTCTCCGCATAGCGCGGCCCCAGCCAGCCCGACCCGTCGTCGCCGGGCTGCTCGTCGGAGGTGAAGTACCAGATGCACGCGAGCCCGATGATCACCGACACGACCACGACGCTCATCACCGTGTCGTGGAACATCGCGAACGGGTAGAAGGCCTTCCCGCGCGACTGGACGTCCTCCTTGTAGCGGGTGAACTGTGCGCGCTTCTCGTCGACTACTGCCATCGCCTCAACACCTCGCAGCTCATGCGGCGCCGATGATCGCCGAGGGCGACGGTTCGACGGTCAACCCAGACGCGTAGCGTGGCCACCGCCTCAGCGCACGCCTCCGCGTGCTCCCGGTCGGACAAGCCCGGCGCGGCGCCCGTCCGGCGACGGCGCCATCGGCTCCGGCGGTCTCTCCATCCCGGCCGCCTCCGGGGACCACGGCGGAGAGGTCACGCCGAGCCGAATCACAAGGTAGAGGTGGAGCCCGATCAGCGCGAAGATCGCCCCCGGCGCAAGCAGCATGTGGAGCGAGTAGAAGCGGGCGAGCGTATCGGTGCCGAAGGCGGCGCTCCCGTACAGCAGGTTGACGAGAAACGGGCCCAGGAACGGCGCCGTCCCGTTGATGTTGATCGCGACGACGGTCGCCCAGTAGCCGGTCTCGTCGTAGGGCAGCAGGTAACCGGTGAGCCCCTCGAACAAGCCGAGCGTGAGCAGCAGCACGCCGATGATCCAGTTCAGCTCGCGCGGATACTTGTAGGCGCCGAACAGGAACACCCGCCCCATGTGCAGGAACATCAGGATGATGAAGACGCTCGCGCCCCACTTGTGCATGCCGCGCACAAGCCAGCCGAGAGTGACGTCGTTCGTGATCCGCTGGATCGACTCGTAGGCCGAGTCCGGGTCGGGCTTGTAGTACATCGCCAGGATCACGCCCGTGATCGCCTGGACGAGGAACGCGGTCAGGGTCGCGGAGCCGAGCGTATGGAACCAGTTGGTGTCGCCGGGGACCTTGCGGAAGAGGAAGTAGCGGATCGCTCCGACGAGCCCCGAGCGCTCCTCGAGCCAGTCGATCGGGTAGTTGACGATCTGGCGGAGGCGGGAGGGGGGTCTGCGTGCCATCAGCGCGGCGCGGGGATCGGGTACAGGTACTGCTCGATGCCGTCGACATGCTCGCCGGGGTACCACACCTTGTACTTCGTGATGCGCGCGTTCTTGCCCTCGCCCTCGACGTGCCCCACGCTGTAGCTGCTGCCGAGCCAGAGGTTCCCGCCCTTGATCGAGAACTCGTAGCGGTCGAGCGCGCGCACCGGCGGGCCCGCGGTGCGGTTGCCCTCGGTGTCGTAGGCGCCGCCGTGACATGGGCACGAGAAGGCGGCGGGCTTGGTGGGGATCAGCGTCACCGTCGCCTGCGTCTTGACCTCCTTCTTGGCCTGCTCGTCGACCGGCCCGCCGGGTTGCACCGGGCAGCCGAGGTGCGCGCAGTGGTTCGAGATCACGGTGTAGCTCGGCACGCCGTTGAGCTCGCCGTTGTTGCGGATATAGGCCGTGCGGCGCGTGACCTCGCCCTCCTCGGGATTCTCCATGAAAGTCGCGATCACCCACTGGCCCTCCGGGAAATTGTCCACGGGCCCGAGATCGACCTCGCTCTCCTCCTGGTCCACGAAGGCCGGGATCACGGCGAAGCCTACGACCGGCGCCGTGATGAGCCCCCCGATCAGCGCGCCCAGCCCGAGCGTGGCGCCCTCGAGGAAAACGCTCCGCGGATACCGCTCGATCTCCTCCTCGCCCATCAGCGGCAGCGCGGCCTCCATCGGCCGCCCCGGGACGACAGGCGCCACGCCGACCCCCCGCTCCTCGCCGCGGCGGGGCGGCGGTGGCCCGGGGCCCGACTCGGCGACCACGTCGCGCACCCACAGGAAACCGAAGCCGACCGCAAGGATCGCGCCGAGCAGGACGATCCCCCACCCGACGACGAGCCCGAGCAGCAGGATGGCGACGCCGATCGCGAAGCCGATCGGCCAGAGGCTCGGCGGCGGGAGGTGGGGCTGGCTAGGGCGGTGCGGCTCCACCGGTGAGATTGAATCCTTCCAGAACTGCGGGCGTCAACGACGCAACAGGTGACGCAAGCGGCCTGGCGTGCGGCCGTCTCTTTGCGCGGCTTCGACCTCGATCCCGTACTCGCCCCAGCGGCGGTCGACGAGCTCTCGCACCTGCTCGCTCATCACGATCTCCTCTGGCCACTCGCGCGCGCCCTCTGCTGGCCCCTTGTGCGTCGCGTCGATGCCGAGCTTGCCGCCGTAGAACTGCAGCGTCGGAGCGTGGTCGAGGTGGTCGAGCGGCCCCTCCGCGAGCTCGACGTCGCGCTTGGGATCGACGTTCGCGCCGACGCGGAAGAAGACCTCCTCGTAATCGTGGACGTCCACCCACTCATCGACGACCACGACGGACTTGCTGAGGCTCAGCATTCCGAGCCCCCAGATCGCGTGCATGACCTTGCGCGCGTGACCCGGGAAGCGCTTGCGGATCGAGACGATCACGCAGTTGTGGAACGCCCCCGCGACCGGAAGGTCGTAGTCGACGATCTCGGGGACCATCTGGCGGACGGCCGGGAGGAAGATGCGCTCCGTCGCCTTGCCGAGCCAGGCGTCCTCGGCCGGCGGCCTCCCCACGACGATCGACGGATAGATCGCGTCGCGCCGCATCGTCAGCGCCGTCACGTGGAAGACGGGGAACGGCTCCGCCGGCGAGTAGTAGCCGGTGTGGTCGCCGAATGGCCCCTCCAGGCCGAGCGGCTCGTCCTTGTCGACGTAGCCCTCAAGCACGATCTCGGCGCGCGCAGGAACCTCGAGGTCGATCGTCTTGCACTTGACGAGCTCGACCGGGCGGCCGGTCAGGAACCCCGCCAGCATCAGCTCGTCCAGGTGCTTGGGCAGGGGTGCGCTAGCCGCGTACGCGGTCACCGGATCGAGCCCGAGCGCGACAGCGACGGGGATCCTGCCCGCCTCGGTCGCGAGCCAGTCGGCGCGGCCGTCCTTGTGCAGCTGCCAGTGCATGTAGGTCGAGCGACCGTCGATGACCTGCATCCGGTACATGCCGACGTTGCGGACGCCGTCACGCGGATCCTTCGTGATCACCGCGGGGAGCGTGATGAACGCCGCAGGGTCGCCCGGCCAGCAGCGCTGGACAGGTAGCAGGCCGAGGTCGACGTCCTGGCCCGTGAGGACGACATCGTGGACGGGCCCGGAGCGAACCGCCTTCGGCAGCGAATCCGCGATCGACTTCAACTTCTTGAGCCCACGCACCTTCTCGACGAGCCCCTGCGGCGGCTGCATCTCGAGCACGTCCTCGAGCTTCTTGGCGACGTCGTCGAGCCTCGCCGCGTCGAAGGCGAGGCACATGCGGCGCT
>JBKOYJ010000110.1:0-6899 GCA_046725345.1 Actinomycetota bacterium
GCCGGGGAGCCTCCGAGGAGCAGGACGACGTAGCCGTAGGCCGCCGCCTCCGCCCAGCTCCCGACGAGTGAGAGGAGCACGCCGGTGGAGTAGCGGCGGAACGCCGGGTGCTCGAGCGCGGCCAGCATGCGCCCGCGGCGCCGGTCACCCTCGCCGTCGTCGACGGCCGGCAGTCCCTCCCCGGTGAGCGCCGCGACGCCTCCGCGAACCGCGTAGGCCGTGTATCCCCTGTCCCGAAGCCAGTGCGCCACACGGACGCTCGTCGCCTCGCGCAGTCAGGTGCAGGCGAGGACGATCGTCGCGCCGCTCGGCAGCTCGTCCAGGCGATGGGGGATCTCGTCCGGCGGGATTCGCAGCGCTCCTGCGAGCGTCAGCGCGGGGTCGTCCTTGCGGCGGACGTCGACGAGCGCGGCGCCGTCAGCGAGCAGCTCCCGGGCGCGGTCGGCGTCGATGCGAGTCGGCGACAGCCTCAGAGCGGAGGGCAAGTGGTAGCGGCGCGTGAGCGGCATCGAGGCGAGCCTAGATGCTCGCCGCCGTGTGACTGTGGAATTTCCTCTGCAGTGCTTGCGGTGCGCAGGCGCTAAGAGCCACAATCCGTATGCGTCGGTCCGCGATAGCCCGGAAGGGGAGAGGGGCAACGAGGAACTGGAAGCCGCGTGAGGGATGCGGAGCGGCCTCGATGGTCGGCGAGGCGCTCGCGCACTCCGTCGGCTTCCGCGTGGTCGCACGGGGGACGGTGCTGGGAACGGTGGACGAGGTGCACTACGGGCCGAGCAGGCGCTGGGACCATCCCACCTCGCTCGTCCTCCGCTCCGGCAACCATTCGGTGCTCGTCCCGGCGAACGCCGTGCACGAGGTCCTTCCGAACAAGCGCTTGGTCGTGCTCGCCGACCCGGTCGTGATCACCTCGAGCGAGACGCCGTTCGAGGCAGACGCCGTCCAGGCGCATGGACGGCGGCGGCGCCGTACACGCCCGAAGCTCGCGTAAACCACGAGCATCCGTCCAAACTGCGCGGCTCGTGGTCGCGCTGCGCTCGCCTCACGACCGGGAGATCCTGCGGCTCGCCGTGCTCGCGCTCGGCTCGCTCGCAGCCGAGCCGCTGTACGTCCTCGTCGACACGGCGATCGTGGGACATCTCGGCCGCTCGCAGCTCGCCGCGCTCGGCATCGCCGCGACCGTCCTCTCGGGGCTGTTCGCGCTCTTCAATTTCCTCCAGTACGGGACGACGTCGCAGGTGGCACGGGCTGAGGGCGCGGGCGAGTGGCGCGTCGCCCGCTCGCTAGGCGCGCAGGCGCTCTGGCTCGGGCTCGCCCTCGGGATCGTCCTCGCCGCCGGCGTCGCCGCCCTCGCGGGACCGGTGGTCGCGGCCCTGGGCGGCGACGGAGACACGGGCGAGTTCGCGGTCACGTACCTGCGGATCGCCGCGCTCGGCCTCCCGTTCGCGCTCGTGGCGATCGCCGTGCAGGGCTACCTGCGCGGGGTCTCCGACCTGCGGACGCCGCTCGTTTACATCGCCGCCGGCAACGCGGCGAACGTCGTCCTCGAGCTGCTGTTCGTGTACGGCTTCGGTTGGGGGATCGCCGGCTCGGCGTGGGGGACAGTGCTGGCGCAGGCCGGGATGGGGGCGGCGTTCGCCCTCAAGGTGCTCGCCGACGCGCGCGGCGATCGCGCGCCGCACCCGCGCCTCCTCCGCCGCCTGCTGGCCGTGGGCCGCCACATCTTCGTACGCACGGCGTCTCTCTACGCGGCGTTCGTCGTGGCCACCGCGGTCGTCGCACGCTCCGGCGACGCCGCGCTGGGAGCGCACAACATCGCCTTCCAGCTCTGGATCTTCCTCGCGCTCGTGCTCGACGCCGTCGCGATCGCCGGGCAGGTGATCGTGGGCCGGACGCTGGGCGCGGGAAACGCTGAGGGTGCGTACGCGGCGAGCGTCCGGATGCTCTGGTTGTCGGCGCTCGTCGGCGCCGCCTTCGCGCTGGTGATGCTCGCCCTGGCGCCCGTTCTTCCGCTCGCGTTCACCGGCGACGACGCCGTCGCCGACCAGGCGCGGCGGCTCTGGCCGATCTTCGCGCTGATGCAGCCGCTCAACGGCGCCGTGTTCGCGCTCGACGGAATCCTGATCGGCGCCGGCGACGTGCGCTACCTGATGTGGTCGATGCTGGGGTCGGGTCTCACGTCGGTCGCCGTTTCCTTGGCCGCGCTGGAGCTCGACTGGGGCGTCGTCGGCGTCTGGAGCGCGCTCGCCGTCCTGATCGTGGTGCGCCTCGCGACGCTCGGGCCGCGCTTCCTGACGAAGCGCTGGGTGGTCACCGGCTGGACGTAGCGGCCGGCGACCCTAGGCCCAGGGCAGGCCGCTCCAGTCGTCCGGCGGGCCGAGCTGCCACTTCGGGAACGGGGCGTACGCCTCCGCAGGCGACGTCGTCTCGGTCTCGACGCCTGCGCCGTGGCGGAGCGCGAGCTCGGAGCGCACGTAGACGATCCCTTTCTCCGGCCATCCCTTTCGCGCCCCCGTCATGAAGATCACGCACGGACCGTCTCCCGCGCCGACGAAGCCGTGCTCCGTGTCGGGCGGGCAGTGGACGAAGTCCCAGGCCTTGAGCGGGCGCTCCCGACCCTCGATCAGCAGCGTGCATTCGCCGGCGAGGACGAGGAAGTCCTCCTGGTTGCCCTCGCGGTGATACCTCCCGCCGGACTGTCCCGGCTGGAGCACGGCGAGCGTGAAGCCGACGTCGGGAAACGGCGCGTCGTCACCCTCGAAGACGCAGGCTGCTCCGAGGACCTCGTTCGTCACCCACGCGCCGTCGCGGACGTTGACGACGAACCAGCCGTCGCTTACCGGCGTGAGGCCGGCTTCGAGCTGCTCGAGGCGCGCTTCCTCGACCATCGCTAGCGGACGAGCCGCCCATTGGCGCGCTGGACGAGCCAGAGACCGCCGAACTCCCGCACGTTCTGGCAGAGCACCTGCCCGGGTTTGCGGTCGCCGACGTAGTAGTAGAGGGGCCGACCCGCGTACGTGATCTGCGCCCGCCCGTCACGGCGCCGGGTCGTGCCGATCAGCGCCCGTCGCACCCCGTCGCCCGCTCGGAGAGCGCCGGCCTTCAGGTACGGCGGCCACGCCGTCGCACAGGCGCCGTTGCAGGTGCTGCGCCCGGCGCGCGGGTCCTTGGTGAACGCGTAGAGCGCGCCGCCGCGGCCGTCGAAGAGGATGCGGCCGAACGCCGAGCTCCTCACGGTGAGCGTCGGCTTCGTCGCGGTCGTTTCAACGGAGCGGGCGTCCGCCGCTGCGGAGACGGTCGCCGCCACGAGCACGACTACGAAGAGCGCTCGACCCGTCATGGCCCTGCTGTCTCGCGAGCGGCGGTGCCGTTACGCTCGTGGCGTGACGCACGGATCCGCGATCGTCGTCCCCGGCCACAGCCGGCTCGGCCGCGTGAGCGCCCGCTGCCTCGGTCTCCTCGAGGTGGCGGCGAGGCTCGCGGCGCGCGACGGAACCCGCGCCGTCGTGTTCACCGGACGCGCGCGCGGCGGTGCGAGCGAGGCGGAGCAGATGCGCGACGCGTGGCCCGGTCGGCTCGACGTCGACCTGCTCGTCGAGCCGACGGCGCGCACGACCGCCGAGAACGCGGCGCGCTCCCTCCGCCTCCTGCTCGAACGTGGCATCGCCGAAGCGACGGTCGTCTGCGCTCCCCACCACGCGCGGCGAGTGCGCTTTTTCTTCGGCGGCCTGTACGCGCGGTACGGGGTGCGCTGCGAGATCTACCGCGTGCCCGGGTTACCGCGTCCGGCGGCGCTCCTCCGCGAGCTTGCCGCAGCCGCTGTCGCGCGCCGCCAGCTGCGGCGGGCGCTTGCGGAGCTGGAGGCGGCGCTGCATGTCTGACACCGTGGTGTTCGTCCCGGCCTGGAACGAGGAGGAAAGCCTGCCGGCCGTCCTCGCCGAGCTGAGGGGCGAGCTGCCGGACGCCGACGTGGTCATCGTCGATGACGGCTCCACCGACGGCACCGCCCGCGTCGCCCACGACAGCGGCGCCGCAGTCGTCTCGTTCCCCGAGAACCGAGGCCTTCCGGCTGCGGTCGCCGCCGGCTTCGGCTATGCGGCCGAGCACGGATATCGCTTCTGCGGTCGGGTCGACGCCGACGGCCAGCACCGAGCCGACGAGCTCCGCCGCCTGCTCGAGCTCGTCCGCTCGGGTGCATGCGACGTCGCCGTCGGTTCTCGCTTCGTCTCGGACGGGGTCTACGCCGAGCGCCGCTACCGAGCCTCGCCGGCGCGCGCACTCGGCCACTTCCTGCTGCGTCGTCTGATGCGGATCCGCCTCGACCGCCCGATGCTGGACGCCACGAGCGGCCTCTACGCGGTGAACGACCGCGCGCTGCCGTTACTCGCCGAGCCCTACGAAGCGGGCGCGCCGGAGGTCGAGGGGCTCATCCGTCTCGCCGACGCCGGCCTACGCGTCGAGGAGGTTCCCGTCGACATGCGCGAGCGGGCCGGCGGCGCCTCGAAGCTGCGCGGGAAGAAGGCCGTGCTCCTCGTCCTCACGGTCGTCGGCGCGGTCGTGTTCGCGCGGCGAAGACGGCGGTAGGCACCGCCGTATCCGACGCTCGGCCGATTGCACGACGGGCGGGCGAGTGATTTGCTCTCGCCGACCCAACGGACGAGAGGAGGACCGATGGCCGAGACGATGGTGACCGCCGGCGAGGTGGCCGCCTCGCTGGCGGCTCGGCTGCGGGGCGATGTGATCGATCCCGGGCACCCGGAGTACGAAGAGGTGCGGAAGGTTCAGAACGGGACGATCGACCGGCGGCCGCGCCTGATCGCGCGCTGCGCCGATGCGGCCGACGTGATGGCATGCGTGAGCTTCGCGCGCGAGCACGGGCTCGAGATCGCGATTCGAGGTGGCGCTCACAGCGCTCCCGGCTTCGGGGTGGTCGACGACGGGCTCGTGATCGACATGTCGCGGATCCACAACGTCCGGGTCGATCCGGGCGCACGGCTCGCCACCGTTGGCGCCGGCGCGACGCTCGCCGACCTCGATCATGCGACCCACGCGTTCGGCCTCGCCGTCCCGGCCGGCGTCGTCTCGACGACGGGCGTCGGGGGGCTCACGCTCGGCGGAGGCTCCGGCCATCTCACGCGCAAGTACGGGCTCACGATCGACAACCTCGTCGAGGCCGACGTCGTGCTTGCGGACGGCAGCTTCGTGAAGGCGAGCGAAGACGAGAATGACGATCTCTTCTGGGCGCTCCGCGGCGGCGGCGGCAACTTCGGCGTCGTCACGAGCTTCACGTTCCGGCTGCACCCGGTTCGCAACGTGATCGCCGGGCCGATGCTCTGGCCGATCGAGCGGGCGCCCGAGATCATGCGCTTCTACGCTGACTTCCTTCCGCGGGCGACCGAGGATCTCAACGGCGTCTGCGCACTCCTCGTCGTGCCGCCGGGGCCGCCGTTTCCGGAGGAGCTGCACGGGAAGACGATGTGCGCGATCATCTGGTGCCACGTCGGCTCGCCCGCGGAGGCGCAGGCGGCGCTGGCACCGGCGCGCGAGCTCACGCCGGCTCTCGACGGCGTGATGGAGCTCCCCTTCCCGGCGCTCCAGGCCGCGTTCGACGAGGGCGACCCGCCCGGCTTCCAGGACTACTGGCGTGGGGACTTCCTCGCCGAGCTGCCGGACACGGCGATCGAGCGCTACGTCGAGTCGATGTCGAACCTGCCGACGCCCCTGTGCCAGATCCACCTGTACCCGGTCGACGGTGCGGCAGCCCGCGTGCCGAGGGACGCGACTGCGTGGAGCTACCGCGATGCTCAGTGGTCGATGGTGATCATCGGCGTCGGCGCCGATCCCGCGGACGCCGGGCCGATCAAGCGCTGGGCGGTCGAGGCGTGGGAAGCAGTCCACCCGCACGCGCTCGAGGGCGGGTACGTCAACTTCATCGCCGACGAGGGCCAGGAACGCGTGCAGGCGAGCTACCGCGACAACTACGACCGGCTAGCTCGAATCAAGGCGAAGTACGACCCGGACAACGTCTTTCACCTGAATCAGAACATCAAGCCCGTCGGCTGAGGCCGAGCGAGCGGAAGCCCAGGTCGAGCAGGCGCCGGGCCTCGCCCCCGGCGTCGCCCTGGACCCCGAGGACGACCGCGATGAGGCGAACGCCGCGTCGGTGCGCGGACGCGACCAGGCAGTGGTCGGACTTCGTCGTCCATCCGGTCTTGATCCCGTCGGCCCCTCGATACGTCCCGAGCAGCGGGTTCTTGTTGACGTAGATCTTCCCGAAGGTCGGCGCCGACCACCGGACGCGCTTCACCTTCGTCCTCACGACCGCGCGGAAGCGCGTGTTGCGCATCGCGTAGCGGGCGAGCGTCGCCATGTCCCACGCGCTCGAGTAGTTGCCACGGTCGACGACGCCGCTCGGGCTCGTGAAGTGGCTGTTGCGCATCCCGAGCTCCTTGGCGCGCTGGTTCATCAGCCGGAGGAACGCCTTCCGCGACCCGGAGGTCGCCAGCGCAAGGGCGAGCGCGTCGTCGTTCCCCGAGTACAGCATCAGTCCGTAGAGCAGCTTCCACACCCGCACGCGCTCGCCGGCCCTGAGCCCCTCGCGGAACGGCTGGACGCGCGCGATCTTGGGCAGGACAGTGATCTTGCGCTTCGCGTGGAGACGCTCGACGGCGAGCAGCCCGGTCATGATCTTCGTCGTCGAGGCGATCGGCAGCCGGCGATGAGGGTGGCGGACGTAGAGGACGCGCCCGGTGGTCGCGTTGACGAGGATCGCGCCGCGTGCGTGAACCGGACGTTGGAGTCGCGTCCGCAGTCTCCGGCCGTCGACGAGGAGCGGCTTGGCCGCGAGGGGCCGCGGCGTCGCCGGCCGTGCCTTTGCGCGGCGCCGGGGCGCGGCCGCGAGC
>JBKOYJ010000090.1:0-11628 GCA_046725345.1 Actinomycetota bacterium
CGCGCGAGCCGCTCGGCGCGCGCGCGAACGGCCCCCGCCGGCTCGCGCAGCGCGCGCAGGACGGGCAGCGCGGCCAGTGCCCGCTCGGGGTCGAGGTAGAGCGCGAGCGTGGCCTCGAGCGCGGCCAGGGTCAGCTTGTCAGCGCGGAGCGCCCGCTGCAGCGGATGCCTGCGCAGACGCTCGACGAGCTCGCCTCGGCCGACGATCACGCCGGCCTGCGGCCCGCCGAGGAGCTTGTCCCCCGAGAAGCAGACGAGCTCCGCGCCCGCTGCCAGGCTCGCGCCCGCGGTCGGCTCGTCGTGGAGCTCGACCAGCGCCCCCGAGCCGAGGTCGTCGACGAGCGGCAGCCCGTGGCGGCGGGCGACGGCGGCGAGCTCGCGCACGGACGGCCGCTCGGCAAAGCCGACGACGCGGAAGTTCGACTGGTGGACGCGAAGGAGCAGCGCGGCTTCCGGCCCGATCGCCGCGTCGTAGTCGCGGGCGCGCGTCCGGTTCGTCGTCCCGACCTCCACCAGCCTTGCTCCCGAGCGCGCGAGGACGTCGGGAATGCGGAATCCGTCGCCGATCTCGATCAGCTCGCCGCGCGAGACGATCACCTCGCGCCCGTCGGCGAGCGCGGCGAGCGCGAGCAGCACCGCGGCGGCGTTGTTGTTGACGACGAGCGCAGCCTCGGCGCCCGTCAGCCGGCGCAGAAGGCCGGCGACATGGTCCTGCCGTGACCCGCGCGCGCCCGCGCGCACGTCGTACTCGAGGTTCGAATAGCCGCCCGCGACCTCGACGACGCGCTCGAGCGCTGTCCGGGCAAGCGGGGCGCGGCCGAGGTTCGTGTGCAGGACGACGCCGGTCGCGTTGAGGACGCGCCGGAGACGCGGGCTCCGCGCCGCGGCCAGCTCGCCGAGGGCCCGCCCGACGAGATCGCCCGGCTCGACGTCGGCGCGAATGTCTTCCCGCGCCCGCGCCAGCGCCGCCCGGGCCGCGTCCACGGCCGCCGCGTGCCCGAACTCGCCCAGCCGCGGGTCGCTCGCGAGCTCGTCGACCGAGGGCAAGTCGCGAAGGCGCACGGGCGTAGTCTGCCGCGCGCGGTCGTTCGGCTACTGCGCGTCCTCCTTCGCCGGCTCGGCGATCTCGTGCGCGCAGCGGCGCTCGTAGCACTCCAGCACGCGCTCCACCGCCTCGTCCGGATCGTCCGTGACCGACAGGAGCTCGAGGTCGTTGGGCGAGATCATCCCCTCCGGCAGCAGACTCCCGTGCACGAAGTCGAGCAGGGGCTGCCAGTAGGCCGTGTCGAAGAGGACGACGGGGAAGTGGAGCACCTTCCCTGTCTGGATCAGCACCAGCGCCTCGAAGAGCTCGTCCAGCGTGCCGAAGCCGCCCGGAAACAGAACGAACCCCTCGCTCGCCTTCACGAGCATCGTCTTGCGGGAGTAGAAGTGGCCGAACGTGTGCACGATGTCGAGATAAGCGTTCGGCTTCTGCTCGAACGGCAGCTCGATGTTGAAGCCGACGGAGAGCCCACTGCTCTCCTGCGCGCCGCGGTTCGCGGCCTCCATCACCCCGCCGCCGCCGCCCGTGACCACGGCGAACCCGGCGCGCGCGAACCGCGCTCCCACCTCGCGCGCCGCGAGGTAGGCGGGATGCGTAACGCGGATCCGCGCAGAGCCGAAGATCGTCACGCCCGGGCGGTCGAGCTGCTCGACGAGCCGGAACCCGGTGAGGAACTCGTCGGCGATCGACTCGACGTGCTCGGCGAGTCGGTCGTCGTGCGTCGCGAGGATCTGTCGGTCCTTCATCGGCTCGCGCCCTACCCGCGGCCGCGGATCAGAAATCGCGCGGGACGTGCGTCTCGTACATCCCGAACGCGAGGAACGCCGCGAGCCCGAGATAGACGACCGCCACGGCGACGCGTTGCCACGGGAGGACGCGGTAGTAGGCCGCGTGTGCGGGATCGTGGTGGGTGTGCCAGCGGTTCCACAGCTCGAGCCCGCCGAGGACGACGATCACGAGCAGGATCGGGTTCGGGCGGACGATCACCAGCGCGACGAGGCCGACCATGCCGACGAGCCACATGGCGGGATGGAGCGCAGCGACGGCGCGACCGCCGTCGAGCGGGACCACCGGGATCAGGTTGAAGAGGTTGATCAGGAAGCCGATGAACGCCATCGCACGCAGGAAGTTCGAGTCGTATGCCGCGCCCGCGGCCCACACCGCCGCGGCGCCCGCTGTCCCGAGCACAGGCCCGGCGAGCGCGACGCGGGCCTCGCGCCAGGCGTCCTTCGGCAACTCCTTCATCGCGACGAACGCGCCGAGGAACGGAATGAACATCGGCGCCGACGCCGGCACGCCCTGGCGGCGCAGCTCGAACACGTGACCCATC
Organism: Actinomycetota bacterium; assembly: GCA_046725345.1. Classification (GTDB taxonomy): domain Bacteria; phylum Actinomycetota; class Thermoleophilia; order Gaiellales; family Gaiellaceae; genus JBKOYJ01. Next base: position 2,375 of record JBKOYJ010000090.1, read on the forward strand.
TCGTGGACGAAGATCAACGCGACAAGGCCGACTCCGAACCACCATCCGCCGAGCAGGGCGTAGGCGCCGACCGACACGAGCATCGTCCCGGCGGTCGTGAAGAGCTTCAGCTTGAAAATCGCCGCCGCGAGGAACTTCAGCTTCCAGAACAGCGCCGCGAGCGCGACGAACGGCGCCGCGAGCTTGCGCGCGAGGCTCCGCCAGGCGGGCTCGGGATGGATCGGGCGGTAATCGCGCTCGGCCTCGTCGGCCTCGTAGTCCCGCGCGTAGAGCGGCGCCCAGTCGACGGGCTCGTACTCCGCCTCCGTCTCGGTCCTGCGCTCGCTCACGGACTCACAGTAGCTAGGAACCTCTGCCGATCCACTCCCCGCCGCCCTCGTACAGCTCCTTCTTCCAGAGCGGAACCGTCTCCTTGAGCGTGTCGATGGCGTCGCGGCAGGCAGCGAGCGCGTCGTGACGGTGCGGGGCCGAGACGGCGATCACGACGCTCGCCTCCCCGATCTCGACCAGGCCGACCCGGTGGTGGATCGCCACCTCGCCGAGCTCGTAGCGCCGCTTGAGCTCGCGAGCGAGATCGGCCATCACCTTCTCGGCCATCTCGGTGTAGGCCTCGTACTCGAGCTGGAGCACCGATCGGCCGCGCGAGTGGCGTCGGACCGTGCCGGTGAAGGTCGCGATCGCGCCGGCGTCGTCGCTCGCGACCTCGGCGACGGCGGCCGCGAGGTCGAGCGGGCCATCGACGATTCGGAAGCCCCCACCGGAGACGGGCGGGATCAGCGCGACCTCGTCGCCCTCGGCGAGCGCACGATCGGGCCCGGCGTACTCGCGGTTGACGGCGTACAGCAGCCCGGCAGGCTCTTCGCCGAGCCCGAGCGCCGGCCACACGTCGGCCACCCGCTCGGCGCCCTCGAGCTCGCGCTCGCCGTACCCGGCACGCTCGCGCAGGGCGGCGAAGAGCTTCACGGTCACCTTCACCGGCGCGACAGCGTAGTAGGATCGACTTCGACTCCGACCCGCGCCCCGCCGGCGCGGCGGGAGGTGGTGTGGATGCCCGAACCAAGCGTCACGCCCTAGCACCGCCTCACGAGGAGGACCATCCATGCAGGAGCCCGCTCCGGGCCTCGTCGTCGCGCCGGCGACGACCGACCCAGACCTGGAAGCGATGGCGTACGTCCGCGGCCGCGTCAACCCGCTCGGAAGAGCGCCGAGAGTCGAGAACCTGCGACACATTCGCGATACGAGTCCGCAGCTGACCTACCTCGTCGCCCGCCTCGAACGGGAGCCGGCCGGCTGCGCGTTCGTCGAGCCGAGCCCGGCGTCGCATGCACAGGCCGACGTCTCGGTCGTCTCCGAGCTCCGCGGCCAAGGCGTCGGAGCGGCCCTGCTCGCCGCCGTGTCGGGGGAGGCGCGCTCGCTCGGAAAGAAGCTTCTGCAGGGCGAGGTGCGCGAGGACGACTCGGCGTCGCTGCAGTGGGTCGAGCGGCGCGGCTTCCACGTCGTCGGCGGCGAGAAGGCGGTCGCGCTCGACCTCGCGGCGGCGCCGCCGAACGTGGGGCCGTCTGCGGGTATCGAAATCGTGTCGCGCGCCGAGCGTCCCGACGTGCTCGAAGGCATGTACGCGGTGACCCGGGAAGCCGAAGAGGACATCCCCGGCTCTCCGGGCGTGACGCCCTTCGACGAGTGGCGGGCTCGCGAGATCGACCGTCCGACGCGGCGGCCCGACCTCTGCTTCGTCGCGCTCGCGGGCGACGAGGTGATCGGCTACGCCGCGCTCGACGTCTTCGGCGACGACGGCGGGCACGCGCTGACCGCCGTCAGGCGGACGTGGCGTCGCCGCGGCGTCGCGACCGCGCTCAAGCACGCGCAGATCCAGGCGGCGAAGCGGGAGGGATACCGTCGGCTGTTCACGGGCAGCGAGGAGCGGAACCTGCCGATGCGCAGCCTGAACGAAAAGCTCGGCTACAAGCCCGAGCCCAGCCTGAGCACGCTCTTCGTCCGGGGGCCGCTCGCGTAGCCTTCAAGGCGTGGCGGCGACGGAGGACCGGCGCGAGACCGACTCGGGGATCGAGATCGAGCCGGTCTACACCGCCGAGGACGTCGGCGATCTCGAGTTGGAGCGTCCGGGCGAGTTTCCGTTCACGCGCGGGCCGTACCCCGACATGTACCGCGGGCGGCCGTGGACGATCCGCCAGTACGCCGGCTTCGGCTCGGCCGAGGAGACGAACCGCCGCTTCCGCTATCTGCTCGAGCGCGGGCAGACAGGGCTCTCCGTCGCCTTCGACCTCCCCACCCAGCTGGGCTATGACTCGGACGATCCTCCGGCGGAGGGGGAAGTCGGCCGCACCGGCGTCGCGATCGACTCGATCGCCGACATGGAGCTCCTCTTCGACGGCATCCCGCTCGGCGAGGTCTCGACCTCGATGACGATCAACGCCCCGGCGGCGCTCCTCCTGCTGCTGTACGAGCTCGTCGCAGAGGAGCAGGGCGTCGCGCCGGCCGAGCTTCGCGGCACCTCGCAGAACGACATCCTCAAGGAGTACTGCGCACGCGGCAACTACATCTTCCCCCCGCGGGCGTCGATGCGGATCACGACCGACCTCTTCGCCTACTGCGACAAGCGGTTGCCGAGGTGGAACACGATCTCGATCTCCGGGTACCACATCCGCGAGGCCGGGGCGACGGCGGCCCAGGAGCTCGCGTTCACGCTCGCCAACGGGATCGCCTACTGCCAAGCGGCGGTGGACGCGGGGCTCTCGCCGGACGAGTTCGGCGCGCGCCTGTCGTTCTTCTTCAACGCGCACAACCACTTCTTCCAGGAGGTGGCGAAGTTCCGCGCCGCGCGGCGGCTGTGGGCGCAGATCATGCGCGACCGCTTCGCCGCGACGAACCAGCGCGCGCTCGCCCTCCGCTTCCACGCGCAGACCGGCGGCTCGACGCTCACGGCACAGCAGCCCGAGAACAACGTCGTGCGCGTCGCGGTGCAGGCGCTGTCGGCGGTCTGCGGCGGCGCACAGTCCGTGCACACAAACGCCTACGACGAGGCGCTCGCGCTGCCGACCGAGCGGTCCGCGCGGATCGCGCTCCGCACGCAGCAGATCCTCGCCCATGAGGCGGGCGCCACCGACACGGCCGACCCGTTCGGCGGCGCCTACTTCATCGAGGTGCTGACGCGGGAGCTCGAGGAGCAGGCGCGCGAGCTGATCGAGCGGGTGGACGAGCTCGGCGGCGCCGTGGCCGCGATCGAGCAGGGGTTCGTGCAGAGGGAGATCGAGGACGCGGCGTACCGGTTCAGCCGCCAGGTGGAGGCGGGCGAGCGCGTGCTCGTCGGCGTCAACCGCTACCTCGAGGACGAGCAGGAGCCGATCGAGCTGCACCGGCTCGATCCCGCCATAGTGGAGCGACAGCTCGAGCGCACGTCGCGCGTCCGGGCCGAGCGCGACGGCGCCGCGGCCGAGCGCGCGCTCGACGAGGTCGTCCGCGTCGCGCGGGGCAGCGAGAACCTGCTGCCGCCGATGCGCGAGGCGCTCGGCGCGCGCTGCACGATCGGCGAGATCTGCGGCCGGCTGCGCGAGGAGTTCGGCGAGTACGACGCCCAGCGCGCGCCGGCCTGATCTTCGCCCTCCCGACGTAGCACGCGTTACGCCGACGCGCCCGAGTAGTGCCTTAGCCCGAAGCGCCAGTACCAGCGCGTGACCGCGAAGAGCGTCGCAGCGAAGCCCAGCGCGAGCACGACCGTCGTCCACTCGAGCCGCGAGGTCACCGCCTCGGCCGGCACGGTCACCGCGAACCCGATTGGCACGAGGTAGGTCATGCTGTACCGCAGCCAGCCGGGATAGATCCCGATCGGCCAGCGCCCCGTCTGGTAGAGGCCCTCGAAGAGCTCGGCGAGGAACCACATGTTGACGACCCAGAAGGCGCCCGTGGCGAGGATCAGCCAGAAGCAGTACATGAGCAGCGCGCCTACCAGCAGCAGGAGTGCGAACGCCAGCGTCTCGCCGACGCCCACCGTCGACTGCAGCCGTGCGACCCCGACGCCGATCACGATCGCGCCGGAGATCACGTCCACTGTCTGCCAGATGCGCACCTCCCGCACGCTGATCAGCACCTGCGCGTCCTCCGGCTTCGTCAGCGCGAAGTCGAGCTTGCCGTCACGCACCTCGTTGACCAGCCGCTCCATGTTCGGCTGGATCGCGGCGTGCACGACCCCGCGGATCAGGATCTGCGTCCCCATCACGACGAACAGCTCCGCCTGCGTCCACCCGTGCAGCTCGTTCGTGTGCGAGTAGACGAGCGCGAGCACGGCGAGGCCGACGCCCACGGCGAGCAGCGACTGGAACACCTGCACGAAGAAGTTGGCTCGGTACTGCAGCTCGTTCATCGCGCCGACGCGGAAGAAGAGCCAGCCGACGCGGAGCGCCCGCAGCATCAGTTCCCGACCGCCGTGTAGTGCCGGACCGAGGCGCGCCAGCAGAGCCAGACGAGCCCGCCGCCGATCGCCGTCCAGAGCGCCTGCATTCCGAGCCCGCCGAGCAGCGACGCCGTCGAGAGATCGCCGACGAGCGCCTGGATCGGGAAGTAGAACGTCCACTTGAACGGGAGCCAGGCGGCGACGTCCTGCGCCCAGCCCGGCATCAGCGTCAACGGCACGAGCCGGCCGGAGAGCAGGAGCTCGGCCATGATGAACGTCTCGAAGATCGCGCTGCCGCGCGTCGTCCAGAACGTGACCATCCCGAGCAGCCAGAGCAGCATCGTGCGGATCAGGTAGGCGCCCCAGATCGCGACGAGGAAGACGGCCACCTCGAGCGCCGACACGTCGAAGGCCGGCTCGAAGATCAGGGTCAGCGCCGCTGCGACCGGGAGGTAGAAAAGGACCCAGATCACCTTGCTCCCCGCGAACTCGGCGATGTCGTAGTGGATCGGATGAAGCGGCCGCAGAAGCTGCCCCGAGAGCTGGCCCTCGCGAATCCGCCACTCCCAGCCGTAGGGGGTGAAGACGATGTTCATGTTGCGGACGAGCGTCCAGACGATGTAGTAAGCGGCGAACTGGCCGGCCGTGATGCCCTGCACCGAGCCGCCGTGCTGGTCGGCGATGGTCGTCCAGACGACGAGGTAGATCACCGGCTCGGCGACCATCCCGACCAGATACATGTAGGTGGCGACGCGGTACTGGAACTGCGTCTGCACCGCCGTCCGCATCGTCGTCCCGTAGAAGTCGACCATCGCGCGCAGCCGCGATTCCCTGGGGACGGAGGCGGCGGCGACGCTCATGGCCCAACCTCAAAGCAGCTGATGCGGAGCCGATGATGGGAGAACGGCGTCGTCGTCCGGGGAACCCAGACCCGTAGGGTGCTCATGGCGTCAGCTCCTGGGCGAAGACGAGCTCGATCACGTCCTCGATCGGCGGGTCCTCGATCGTGAGGTCGAGCACCTGCAGCTCGGTCAAGAGGCGCGCGGCGACACGGGGCGTCTCGGCCTTCGGCACGCGCAGCTTGGTGCGGTCGCCGTCCCGCTCCAGGACCTCGCCGTAGCCGTCGAGCGGGGCTGCGCCGTCGCCGAGTGCGACCTCGATCGTCTTGTACGCGGCGAAGCGGTCGCCGAGGTCGGCGAGCTCGCCGTCGAAGAGGATCCGCCCGTGGTGGATGACGACCACCCGCCGGCACAGCGCGACAACGTCCGCCATGTAGTGGCTCGTCAGCAGCACCGCGGCACCGTGGCGGCGGTTGTACTCGGCCACGAACGAGCGGATCCGCTTCTGCATCGTCACGTCCAGCCCGATCGTCGGCTCGTCCAGGAAGAGCACCTGCGGGCGATGGAGCAGCGAGCCGACGATCTCGACCTTCATCCGCTCGCCGAGCGAGAGGTTGCGAACGGGCTTGCGGATGAGATCCTCGACCTCGAGCAGCTCGATCAGCTCGTCGCGCGTCTCCAGGAAGTCGGGTCGGCGGAGCTGGTAGATGGCGCGGTTGAGCTCGAACGAGTCGAGCGCGGGGAGATCCCACTGAAGCTGGTTGCGGTTGCCCATCACCAGCGTGATCCGGCGCAGGAACTCACGCTCGCGCTTGGAGGGCACGAAGCCGAGCACGCGCGCCTCGCCGCTCGACGGATAGAGCAGCCCCGAGAGCATCTTCAGCGTCGTCGTCTTCCCTGCGCCGTTCGGGCCGAGGAAGCCCACGACCTCGCCGCTTCCGATCTCGAACGAGATCGCGTCGACGGCCCGCACGTCGCGGTGGCGGCGGCGGACGAGCGCGCGTGCGGCGGCGCGTAGTCCGGCCTCGCGCTCGGGGACTGCGAAGACCTTCGTCAGCTCGGCGACGTGGACGACCGGCATGAGCGGGACGGTAGCGTCAGGTCGGGTGCGAATCCTGCTCGTCTCGCAGATGTATCCCGGGCCGGACGATCCCGACCTCGGTGTCTTCGTGCAGGGGCTCGAGCGAGCGCTCGCAGAGCGCGGGCACCAGCTGGCGCGCGCGGTGGTGCCCCGTCGCGCGGGCGGTAGGCGGCGCTACCTCGCGCTCGCGGCGCGGGCGGTCGCGACCGCGCGGCGCTTCCGGCCCGACGTCGTGTACGCGCACTTCCTCGTCCCGACGGGGCTGATCGGCGCCCTTGCCGCTCCGCGTACGCCGCTCGTCGTGACCGCCCACGGCCAGGACGTACAGAACGTCGGCGCGATCCCCGGCGTCCGCGCCGCCACGCGCCTCGTCGCGCGGCGGGCGAGCGCGCTGGTGGCGGTCTCGGACTACCTCCGCCGCGAGCTCGAGGCGGGAGTGCCCGAAGCGCGCGGCAAGACCGCCGTGATCGACTGCGGCGTCGACCTGGAGCGCTTTCATGTCGAGCCCGCGCCTGCGGGGCCGACCGCCTATCTCTGCGTCGGCTCGCTGAGCGAACGCAAGAACGTGCTCCGCCTCGACGCCGCCTTCGAGTCCCTCGGCGGCGACGCGACGCTCACCTTCGTCGGCGACGGCCCGCTTCGCGGCCGGCTCGACGGCCGGCGCGGGATCACGCTAGCGGGGCGTGTCCCGCACGGCGAGATCCCGGGCTGGGTGGCCCGGAGTCACGTGCTCTGCCAGCCGTCGCTCGTGGAGCCGTTCGGCCAAGCGCTGCTCGAGGCGATGGCGTGCGGTCGGTCGGTCGTGGCGACGAGCGTGGGTGGACCCCCGGAGTTCGTGCCGCCCGAGGCGGGTGTCCTCGTCGATCCCCTCGACGAGCGGGCCCTGGCCGACGCCCTCCGGCGCGCGGCCGAGCTGCCGTCGCCGAACCCGGCCGCGCGGGCGGCGGCCGAGCGGCACGACGTCAGCGAGCAGGCTCGCCGGGTGGAGGAGCTCCTTCTGCGAGCCGCTCGAGATCGGCCAGCCTGATCTCGACCAGCGGTCGCACCTCCTCCTCGAGCCCAGCCTCCCGCGCCGCCGCGAGCGCCTGCTCGAAGCTCTCGCGCGCCTTCGCGGGCGCGAGGCCCTGCTTGAGGCGATTGTCGCCGGTCACCAACAGCTTTCGGATCCGCTCCCGGGCCGCGTCGGCACTCACGGCGCGAGGCTAACAGTCGCTATTCTGGGTGGCCCGTGCTCGCCGTCCTCTCGGTCTTCCAGGTCCTCCTCGCCTTCGCGGTGGGCGCGCTCGTGCTCATGCACTCCGGGCGCGAGGCCGGCTTCGGCGGCGTGGGGTTCACCCCCGCTTCCCAGGGCGGCACGCACATCGTCGAGCGCAACCTGACGCGGCTGACCGTCGTCGTCGGGACGATCTTCTTCATCAACACGATCGCGCTCTACAGGCTGCTGGCCTAGTACTAGCCGCTACAGGCCGGGACCGGAGCCCGTGCCGGTGACGGTGAAGCAGGCGGTCGCAAGCGCCGGGCAGAGCGTTCCGAACGGGTAGCGCTCGTCGTAGAAGTCCTGCTGGTTCACGAGCTTGAGCTCACGGCCGAGCGCCGGAACGTCGGCCAGGAGCTGGGGCACCGAGGTGGTGAAGCGCAGGTTCACGAGCGGCTCGGCAGGGCGGCCGGCGCGGATGCGAAACGTCCCGTCTCGCGTCATTCCGGTCACGATCCCCTCCCGGGGGTCGACGACGCTCAGGTAGTGGAGCCGCGTCACGTAGATGCCGTCGTCGACCGCCTCGCACAGCTCGTCGACGGACGCCGCCTCGCCCGGCTCGACGCGCAGCGCGAGCGCCTGGGGGCCCCACGGCCGGAACTCGGGCGGCGGAGCGTGGCCGGTCGTCTGCTGGCCGTCGGGGACGCGCGCTGCGGTCGTCCGGTCCCAGACGACTCCGCTCGCGACGCCCGCGTCCACGAGCGAAACCGGACGCTTGGCCGTGCCCTCGAAGTCGAAGCGCTTCGGCAGCCCGCGCGCGTCGACCGCGTCGTCGACGATCGACACCTTCGGGTCGAAGAGCCGCTCGCCGAGGCGCCCCGCGAAGTAGCTGCGGCCTTCGAGCACGCCGAGGCCGCTCAACGAGTCGAATGCGAAGTACGCGAGCAGATCGGCGACCGCGTTGGGCTCGAGAACGGCGCGGTAGCGTCCCGGCTCGAGCTCGCGGGCGCTCCGCGTGCGCGCTGCCTTCTCGGCCGCCTTCCGCCCGACCGCGGCGCAGTCGACGTCGCCCGCGCGCCAGGAGGTCGCGTCTGCGTAGCCCGACCATGCGTCGCCGGCGGCGAGCACGAGCGCGACCGCGTCGGTCATCTGCTGCGCGGCCCGAAGGCCCGTGCTCGACGCGAGCGCGAGCACCGTCGTGCCGCTCGTGAAGTAGCCGTAGGCGGGCGTTTCTCCCGCCCCCTCGATCGCGCGGCGCGCGAGGCTGGCCTGGTCCTCGGGGGTCAACGCAGCCGTCTCGGCGTCGTAGCCGTCGACTTCGGGGAACTCCTGTGGCGTGGCGAGTCCCACGAAGTCCGGATCCGCCGGGGCACTCGCCGCCGCTTCCGCGGCGCGTCGCGCCACCTCCTTCAGACCCTCCGACGAGAGCCGGTTCGTGGAGGCCCACCCCGAGGCGCCGTCGCGGACTGCGCGCACCTGCACCTGCGCGTTCTCGATCAGCGTCGGCTGGTGGAGCTCCGACGCGGCGAAGCGCGCGAGCGCCGAACGCTCCGCGTGCACGAACGCCTCGGCCTCGTCCGCGTGCACGGCCGCGAGCGCCTGCTCGGCGAGCTCGAGGCCGTCGATCACGTCTTCACGCCCACCTCGACGTCGCGGAAGCGTGCCGGCGCGGTCCCGTGGGAGACGTGCGCGTTCTGGCCGGGCTGCCCCTTGCCGCAGTTCGTCACCCCG
>JBKOYJ010000017.1:0-27710 GCA_046725345.1 Actinomycetota bacterium
TCGCGGCCCCCGGGGCCCCGGAATGGATCGTGTAGTGGTAGTGGGCGAAGACGGCATTCAAGTCTCCGCTCGTGCCGAAGAGTTCGGGGTTGGCGCAGAACGCCTGCCCGGGCTCAGCGGTCGTTCCCGGCGTGTGCAAGAAATGCTGGTGGAGCGAGACCGCCGGCAGGCCGGGAGGGCCAGCGCCAAGCGCGCCCGTGGTCGCGCCGACGAAGACGGCCGCGGCCGCCGCTAGACACGTAGTCCCTCTCATCCGATTCCCCCTTCTGTAATGAGGGATGAGCACGCCTTTGTTCCCGGTCCCGTCGACGAGGAAACGGATCACGGGCACGCCGCGAAGCGGCCTAGCGGGGAGTACGCGCTCGTTTGACTCGACCGAAGGTAGCCCCCTACCGTTTTTTGCGCGCAACTGGCAGGGAGTACGTGGGCGTGGTGTCGACTAACGACCACCCCCGGGTGTAAAAACTCATTGGCCAAAACTTTCGGCTTTCGAGCTAGCGGGAGTACGCGGGGCAGCGGTAGCACCGAAGCCCACCCCCCACTCATAGCCTTCGGCTTGCGTTCGCTCGCCCGCGTGCGGCGTTGTGGGTTCGGCAGCGCGTCGCCGCGTTGTCCATCGTCATCGTCCCGCCGTCCTGCAGCGGCCGGAGGTAGTCGAGCTCGATCGCCTCCGATGTTCCGCAGTCGACGCAGCGGTAGTTATCCCGCTCGAAGACGAGCTCTTTCAGCTTGCGATGGGCTGCGGTCCGATGAGCGCGCTTGTGCGGCTGAGCGTTCACGCGAGCCTGCCATTCCTTCGCGCAGGATGGGCAGCGCCCGCGGGTCAGGTCGCGCGGTAGCGCCAAACGCTTGCACACCGAGCAGATGCCGTAGATGTGAGCGCGCCTGGACGCCGGCCCTCTACGCAGCCGGCTCGACCGGCGCCGGATCTACGACCTGGGACACACCTACGCGACGTGGAGCCTCGCGGCCGGCGTCTCCGTCTTCACGCTCTCGCGGCGGATGGGCACGTCGCTGGCGATGATCGACCAGACCTACGGGCACTTGGCCGCCCGACGCGGAGAAGCAGGAGTGGACGCTTCTCGACGCGTTCGACGGTTTGGGCACATCGCAGGCACAAGGCGGAAGCGGCTAGTGCGCGTTTCCCCTGCTCAGCGGCCCTATGCGGATGAGAGGACTCGAACCTCCACGGGGTTCCGAGGGTTGTGGCGTGAAGTGGCGAATCGTGGCTTTCGCAGCGGTTTCGTGGCGGCACGCAAGGCGCCGTGCAGCTCCAACGCGGCGGTTTGTGGACTGAGCGTGGACTAGCCAGGGAACGGCTCGACCGTCCACGTCGCTTTGCGCTTCGCTGCGAGCCTTCAGCGCACCGGTGGTGGGTTAGGCTCCGGCGCAAGTTGGTCGAATCGGCGTCTCGCCGCCTTTGAGCCGAGCTCGAGGGCGGGAGGGGAGTCACGCCGGAAAGGGGGGCGAGATGAAGAAGCGAGCAGCGACGGCAGCGGTGTTGGCGACGGCGGTGATGGCTGGCGCCGTGGTCGGCGTCGCGCCGTCGAGCGCGGCGAGTGACCTCTGCGTCTTCGCCGGCGGTGCGCAGCGCGTGCAGAAGGGAAGCGCGAACTGCGACGCGAGCGGCACCGGCTCGGTCGCGATCTCCAAGGGCGCCGGAAGCGAGGCCACGGCGACAGAAGGCGACCACAACAAGGCGTTCGCGTTCGGCGACAACAGCACCGCGGTTGCCGGCTTCGGCAATAACAACACCGCCACCGCCAGCGGCGCCGACAGCCTCGCGCTTGCGGGCGACGGCGACAACAACACCGCCACCGCCAGCGGGGACGGCAGCATCGCGGATGCGGAGCTCGGCAACAACAACACCGCGATCGCCAGCGGCGACGGCAGCGCCGCGGAAGCGCTGCTCGGCAACAACAACACCGCCATCGCCAGCGGGGACGACAGCCACGCGTCCGCAGGCGACGGCAACAACAACACCGCCACCGCCAGCGGAGAGGGCAGCTTCGCGGCTGCGGGCACGGGCGACAACAACACCGCCACCGCCAGCGGCGCCGGCAGCGGCGCGAGTGCGCTTTTCGGCAGCAACAACACCGCCATCGCCAGCGGCGACGGCAGCATCGCGTCCGCAGGCGTCGGCGACAACAACACCGCCACCGCCAGCGGCGACGGCAGCACCGCGGCGGCGATCCACGGCGACAACAACACCGCCACGGCCAGCGCCGACCTCAGCACCGCGGGTGCGGGCGACGGCGACAACAACACCGCCACGGCCACTTCCACAGGCTGCGTCGCACTCGCGACAGGCGGGAGCAACCTGAGCGACTCCTGCTGAGCCTCGACAACGGCCGGGGCCGCTCGGCGGGAAGCCTCCGATGCGCTCGGGGGTTCGACCCGCTCGGCCCCGGCCTCGTCCCGTCAGTGCCGTACGGGCGCTAAGGGGTCACCAGTCCCGCGACTGGACGCGCCGCCGCTTTCGACGCCGTAGAGGCTCGGCCCTGTTGCACCGACGGTGCTCGGGCCCGTTGTACGCGCCGGGGTTCTCATGATCGTGTCCGAGGTCCCAGGGCTCCCCGGGATAGATCAGGAGGTCGCATCGAGCGCAGTAGACCTCGCCGGCAGCGACGCGCGGCTTCCACATCCTGCGCAGCTGCCGATGGCGGTAGCCATACGCCCGATTGTGGTCCAGGAGCTTGCCCACGACTCACCGATTTCGGCGGAGAGGGATTTCTCCACTGTGCGAGGAGTGGACATTTGAGGGCGTAGAGATTGCCTCCGCCCCTCCCCTCAGTTGAGCTCCACCCGCTCCGGCAGCGGCACTCGCTCGCCGGCCGCGCCCAGCACGCGCAACCCGGGCGGCGCCCCGGCAAGCTCGAGCACCGCCGCACGCACCTTCCCGTCCTCGCCGTAGATCACGCTCGCCTGCGGTGCCAGCATCGCCACCGTGCCGCTGTCCTCGTCGTGGGCGTACTCGACGCGGCCGCAGCGGAACCACCACACGGCGCCGTTGTTCTCGGCGTGCGTCGGGACGGCGGTCGCGATCGCGTGCCGCTCGCCCGTCTTCGCCAGCACGTCGCGCAGCTTGTTGAGGCGCATGGTCGCGTACAGGTGCAGCGCCATCGGGTAGTCAGCGAGCGGCTTCACGCCGCGTCCCTGCGCGGATAGCGCCACAGCGCGAATCTCGCCTCGCGCCTGGTGAGCTCGGTCAGCGGGACGCGCCCGCGCGCTGCCCCGCGCTCGCCGTTGTAGTCGTGCTCGCGTAGGCCGGCCTTCCGGCGCCGCTCGGCGCGCTTGCGGCAAACCTCCGAGCAGAAGAGGCGCCGCCTTCCCTCGAGGTTGTGCAAACAGTGGACGCAGCGCCGTTCACTCATTTCGCTCGTTCTATTCTAGCGACGAAGCGGACGCACTAACGCATTTCACAACGAAAGCGGCCGCACGAATACTTCTCGCGTCTACCGCTGTCGTGACGCTGGCTGTACCGCAATCAACAGCCAGAAAGCGAGACGCGAAATGTACACCGGAGTCGATGAAGGTCTAGAGCGACGAGTCGCGCAATGCAAGCGCGAAATGCAGGAAGCGTGGAAGGTGGTAGAGGAAAAACAGGCGGCAGCTGATCAGGACCCGACCACCGCCAACGTGAAGGCCTACAACGAGGCCTACGCCGTCTACTCGCAGAAGGTCGAGCAGCACGGCGCGGCCGACGAGGAGTTCAAGGCGGAGCTCAAGCGCCTGCTCGGGCGAGCGAGCGAGTCCTCATCGAAGCCCGAAGCGTCCGTGCTGAAGGCCTTCGGCGCGGAGGTGATGCGCGGACTGGCCGAGCGCAAGCAGCTCGACGCCAGCACCGGCGGCCTCACCCTGCCGCGCTCCTTCTACGATCCGGCCTTCGCCGCGCTGCCGCAGGGCGAGGCCCTCGTCCGCGCGGTGCTGCCCACGGTTCAGGTCGCAGGATCGGGTGCAGTTCCTGCGCCAGACGGTCGCGACGAACGCGGCGGCGCGGCCGGCGACGAGAAGCCGGAGAGCGTCTACAGCGCGGAGAAGGTCGATCTCCCCTTCATCACGGTCGCGCACGTCTCAGAAGCGCTCGACCGCTCGCTGCTCGCCGACTGGGAGATGGCGACGACGTTCATCGGCACGAACATGCGGATGGGCGTCCTGCTCGCCGAAGAGGACGAGATCCTGAACGGGATCGGTTCGCCCGGCTTGACGGGTTTCTTGGAGGACCCGGATATCGAGTCGATGTCCACGGGCGAGACGCACGCCGAGCGCGTCTACCACGGCCTGCAGGCGGTCCGCGAGGAGTTCCACACCCCGACCGCGGTCATCATGCACCCCGCCGCGTGGTCGTCGATTCGCCTCGCCCGCGACGAGTCGGGCGGCCCCGGTACGGGCGGCTACCTCGCCGCCGGGATCGTCTCCGACGACCCGACCCGGCTGTGGGGCGTGCCGGTGATCCAGTCGACGCTCTGCAACTCGGACAAGGCCCTCGTCGGCGACTTCGCGGCGGGCGCGAAGCTGTACGAGCGCGAGGGCGTCAGCGTCCGTTTCTCCGAGGCCGGCGTCTCCTCCGACGACCGCGACCTCTGGAGGCACAACCTGATCGTCTGGCGCGCGGAGTCGCGCGTGCAGCTCGCGATCTTGCAGCCGGCCGCGTTCAAGATCGTCGACTTCATCTACCTCAGCGACTGAGCGCGATGGCTCGCGAGGGAGCGATCGCGGCGCTCGAGGCGCACGTCGGGCTGGCCTCGCCGCAGAGTCTCGGCTTCTACCCGCTCGACGAGGCGGCCACTCGCCAGCGCGTAACGCGCGAGGAGCTGGAGGCGATGGTGCGGACGGGGCTGATCGAGAGCAGCGTCTTCGGGGGCGAGGTGTACGCACGCCCGGCGGTCGTCCGCGTCCTGCGAACGAGGGCGCGCCGGCCGGCGCGCATCTATGACGCCCGCCGCGAGCTCCAGGCCGAGCCCCAGCAGGGGCCGAAACCGCGAAAGCAGCGGGCGCGTAAGACGAAGCCGGGAACGCGGCGACCTGCGACCCGGAACCGGAACCGGAACCGAGGCTAGCGACCTGACGCTCGCGACGCAGTTCTCCTCGTCGTCGCGCGCAACGAGCGAGCCGCTCTCTTCTCCGCTCGCTCGTCCGAAGCGTTTAGGGTCACGACGCCGGATCGGACAGAACGGAAAGGGAGGAGCACTCGGATGCACGCAGTGGTAGTCAAGGTGACGGTTGGAGATCCCGAGACCGCGGCCAGCAGGCTCCGCGAGGAAGTAGTCCCGCGCATCGCCCAACTGCCAGGGTTCGTCGCGGGGTACTGGACTCGACCGCCAGGTGCGCACGACGGCCTCTCGATGATCGTGTTCGAATCAGAGGGTCAGGCACGGACGGCGGCCGACCGCGTCCGCGACACTGCACCGCCGGACGTGACGGTCGACAGCGTCGAGGTTCGCGAGGTCGTCGCCAACGCCTAATCCGATAGCGCGGCGCGCGAGTCCCCGCCGCGAGCTTCAGGTGGAGCCTGAGCGCGAGCCGGCCCCGCAGAAGCTCCGAAAGCGGCGTTCGTGATCCAGGTTCGAGGCCGTCATCCGTCGCGGCCTCGGGACGGGGCGCCCGGGCTTCCTTCTTCTTCGCCGAGCGCCCGTAGTTCTCTGCGGTGCTGAGCTAGATGCCCACGATCCGCGAAACCGTCTGCACCAACGCCTCCAGGCGATGCGCGGCGGCCCCCGGGGCCGCGTCGCGGCCTCGCCCACGTGCGGGCCGCCCAGGCCGCGGAGCAGAAGTCTAGTTCTCGCCGATCGTCGTCAGCGGATACACACCGCGTACACCGCCGGCGTGTAGGAGCTTGTGGAGAAGCGCCACCCCGAGGACGAAGAGTAGGACCCCCGCGTCTGCGTCGCGGTTGCCCTCCACGACGACGAGCCTGACGGGTACGAGCCGGTGAGCTTGTACTCGGTGCTGGAGTACGAAGAGAAGCTGTCCGACGGCAACGACCTCACTCCGCCGCCCGTCAGCTTCCACGGGTACGAGCAACTGGCACTCCCGTAGCCGCTGACTGTTTTTGTCGTCGAGAAGTACGTCGGGCCAGCCGCGCGTGTCCCTACGGGAAGGAAAACCGCAAGGCCGACCGCCAAAGCGACGAGGAAGAGGAGGATCTTCGTCGGTGACATGCCGCATGCTCCTTTTTGCGAAGAGGACGGCGGTACGGTCGCACTCCCGCACGAAGTAATGACCCATCCGCGGTGAGAGTCGTCACTACCCACGCGGCTAGGTCGGTGGTTTAGACGAGCGCCTACTCGCCGAGCTTCGGCCGTCTCGCCTCGCGCGCTGCCTCGAGCTCGAGCGGGTAGCGCCAATACGCGCGGTTCTTCACCTTCACCCATCCGCGCTCGCCGGACAGGTAGCGGCTCACGAGCGGCTTGCGGACAACGCCCTCGAGCGCGTGCGCGCAGACGGCGGCGAACAGCGCCTCGCCGTCGTCGAACGTCGGCGTCAGGAACCACGGCCCTCGGCCGAGCTCGAGCCGCTCAAGCAGCCGCCGACGCTTGGAGTACGGCCGCGGCGTCGTCCGCTTGCCGTCCAACGCGAGCACGTCGAACACCGCGAAAGTCAGCGGCACGCTCGCGTCGCGCTGCAACAGGCGCCGGCAGACATCGGGGAAGTGCGGACAGCCTCGGCGAAGCGCCACGAGCTCGCCATCGAGCACGAGGCCGGGCGGGAGCGCCGCAAGCTCGGGCAGGAGCGCCGTCATGTCCCAACCGCGGCGCGAGCGGACGCCGAAGCCGTCGAGCGTCGAGACGAGCGCGCGGACGCCGTCCCACTTCGGCTCGAACGCCCAGGCGCCGCGCAGCGGGAGCGGGGCGGAGCGGGCGAGCATCGGCGCCAAGAGTGTCACCGACAGCGCGGGCCTATTCCGGCTCGATGCCTGCGTCGCGAAACGCACCGTCGAGCTCGCGGTACTGGCCTCCTTCGATGATCTTCCCCTCGGCGATCCTGTAGCGGAAGAACACGAGCTTCTCGTCGGCGACCGTCGCATCCTCCTTCCACCTCAGTACGAGCCGCGCCGTAGACACGGTCTGGTCGCTGTGTTCGCGTACGTCGAGGACGTTGATTTCTCGCGTCATATGGTCGAAGACCTTTAGTGCGCCGCCGAGCGCTTCGGCGACATCGTCCTGGATTGCGTCCGGATGAAGCAGCGAGCGGAGCGTCTCTTCATCGCGCGCGTTCGCTGCCGTGAACCAACGTCGAACGACTTCGGCGTTCACGCTCACTGCCCGTGATCGTATTTTCTGCGGCCCGCGCCGCGTGCGCGGCGCAAAAACGCTTCGCCGGGCTCCACCTCGCTCGAGCGTCTCGACGCGCTCAGGAATCGTCGGCCTCGCGTCTAAACCAACCGCACGGTAGAGCCGCTTTGGGACGCGTTGGAGCGTCCGTGATCGATCCGAGGAGCGACTCGGCGATAGTCGTTATGCGAGTGGACGAATGCACGTAAACGACCGCGAAGGAGGCCGCGTGATCGCGACCGTTCCCCAACTACTGACGACCCAAGAGGTCGCGCGTGCGCTGCGCTGCTCGCCGAAGCGCGTTCGCGACCTTGTCACCGAGGGCAGGCTCGAAGTGATCCGTCTCTCGCCGGCCGGAAGGATGAAGTTCAAGGCCGAGGACGTACGCGCCCTGATCGACGGCGAGGGCTCGTAATGAAACGCGAGACGGGCCCCATTCGCGCTGACTGGCCACCGCTTCGAGAGGAGATTCTCGACGCGCACCGTGAGGCAGTGCGGGACGGTTAGACCCCCGCTGGCCGTCAGGGCTTATGCCGGCGCCGCATGATGGCGTTCGTGGACTGAGCGTGGACTCGCGCGCCTCAGCCGTGAGAAGAAAGGCCCGCTCGGACGCGAAATGCGGATGAGAGGACTCGAACCTCCACGGGGTCTCCCCCACACGGACCTGAACCGTGCGCGTCTACCAATTCCGCCACATCCGCGCGGAGGGCCATTGTAGCCCCGGCGCTAGCGATCTCCGATCGCGCGGCCAATACCATTCGTGGAGGTGCGTCGGGGCGTCGTCTTCCTTGCGGTGCTGCTCGCCGCCGCCCCCGCTCCGGCGGCGGCGCGGTCGTCTCGCGTCGAGATCGTCGTCGGGCTCGACGCCCCGCCGCTCGTCGAGGCGATCGCGGGCAGCCTGGCGCTGGCCACGGCGACAAGGACCGCGCGACTCGACCTTGGCTCGGCCACGAGCACCGGCTACCTCCGCGCGCTGGCGAAGGAGCAGGCGGAAGTTGAGCGTCGAATCAAGACCACGATCCCGACGGCGCGCGTCGTTCGCCGCTACCGCGTTGTGCTGAACGCGCTCGCGGTCGAGCTTCCCGCTTCGCGTGCGGCGGCCCTCGGATCGGTCTCCGGCGTCCGAGTGACGTACCCGAGCATGCGCTACCACACGCGCGCCGATGTACGGGCGATCGGCGCCGACGCGCTGTGGGGACCCACGTTCTCAACGGCGGGATCGGGCGTGAAGATCGCGGTCGTCGACGACGGGATCGATCCGAGCCATCCGTTCTTCCGCCCAGCGGGGCTGGCGCCGCCTGCCGGCTTCCCGAAGGGCATCCGCGCGTTCACGAGCGCGAAGGTCATCGTCGCGCGCGCCTTCGCACCCCCTCGGACGACCTGGCGCTACGCGCGGCGTCCGTTCGATCCGGCCTACTCGGCCCACGGCACGCACGTGGCCGGGATCGCCGCCGGCAACTACGGCGTCTACCGGGGCGCGTCGCGTTCAGCTCTCTCCGGCGTGGCGCCGCGCGCCTACCTCGGCAACTACAAGGCCTTGACGGTTCCGACCGCCTCGGGGGTCGGTCTCGACGGAAACGCGCCCGAGATCGTGGCCGCGATCGAGGCGGCGGTTCGCGACGGGATGGACGTGATCAACCTCTCGATCGGAGAGCCCGAGGCCGAGCCTCACCGCGATGCCGTCGCGGACGCGCTCGACGGCGCGGCCGCCGCGGGCGTCGTCCCGGTCGTCGCGGCGGGCAACGACTTCGGCGAGTTCGGGTTCGGGACGATCATCTCGCCGGCCACGGCCGCGAGGGCGATCGCCGTCGGCGCCGTACGCGACAACGGCGTGGCGGGCTTCTCAGCCGCCGGGCCGACGCCGCTGTCCCACCGGCTGAAGCCCGAAGTCGTCGCCCCGGGGACGGACGTGCTCTCCTCGGTGCCGCGCCGCGAAGGCACGTGGACGGAACTCGACGGGACCAGCATGGCGGCGCCGCACGTCGCGGGCGGCGTCGGACTCCTTCGCCAGCGGCATCCCGCGTGGACAGTCGCACAGATCACATCTGCGCTCGTCACGACCGCCACTCGCGTCCTCGCGCGCGGCCGGCCCGCCGCGCCGACCCGTGCGGGAGCGGGCCTCGTGAACCTCGTCGCAGCCGACGATCCTCGACTGTTCGTGGACCCGGCGACGGTCTCGTTCGGGCTCCTTCGCCGAGGCGCCACGGTGCGACGGTCGATCTCGCTCGCCGACGCCGGCGGCGGCTCGGGCACGTGGAACGTGCGCGTGACGACATTCGGCAACGCCGGGGCGTCCGTCCGTGCGCCGGTCGCGGTCACGGTCCCCGGCCGCCTCGACCTCTCCGCCGGCGTCTCGACCCGCGCGCGGGAGGGCGACCGCAGCGGCTTCGTCGTGCTCGAGCGCGGAGCGGTGACCCGCCGGATCCCATACTGGGCCGGAGTCACCGTCCCGACCCTGTCGCAGGCTCGGGCGCCGACGCTCACCCGCACGGGCACGTACGTGGGCAACACGAAGGGCGGGCCTGCACGCGTCATGAGCTACCGGTATCCCGATCGCTTCGCGGGACGCCCGTACTTGCTTCGCGGTCCAGAGCAGGTCTTCCGGGTGCGGATCCGCCGCCGCGTGGCGAACTTCGGCGTGGTCGTTCTCGGTCACGATCGCCACGTCCGCCCGGAGCCGCGCGTCGTCGCGGATGGCGACGAGAGCAGGTTGACCGGCTACGCAGCGCTTCCGTTCGTGACGAACCCGTATCTCTCGAGCTTCTACGAGCGGCGGCCCGTCGTCGGCGCCCTCCTCCCCGCCCGCGGCGTCTACCAGATCGTCTTCGACACGCGCAGCCGCCACCAGGCGGGGCGATTCACGTTCCGCTTCTGGATCGACGACACGTCACCGCCGCGGCTTCGCCTTCTCCAGAGCGTCCTCGACCGGGGGCAAGCGCTCGTGCTGGCCGCGTCGGACGCGGGCGCGGGGATCGATCCGCCGTCGGTGCGGGCGAGCGTGGACGGGCGAGGCCGCCGGGCCTCCTTCGCGGGGGGGCGGATCCGCGTGCGCCTTCGCGGCCTACCGCCGGGGCGCCACCGCCTCACAGTTCACGTCTCCGACTACCAGGAGACGCGTAACAACGAGAACGTCGCGACGATCCTTCCTAACACGCGCCGCCTCGCGACGACATTCAAGATCCGTTAGCGGCGCCCGCCGTCCTGTTCCTCGATCGTCGGCAGGCGCGAGAGGTCGCGCTCCACGCTGGCGGCGAACTCCTCGTCGTCGCTCTCGAGCAGGCGGAGCTGCGACTTCCGGCGCGCGCGGTCGCGCTTGCGTCGCGCCTGCCCGCCAAACCGCTCCTCGAGCCGCGGCCACTCCGCGGCGGCCAGGACGACGATCGCGCACGCGAGCAACGCGATCGACAACCAGCTCACGACGGCAAGTCTAGCTTGGGTCTTGTCAGAGGGGGAGAAGCGGGAGGTCCCAGAGGAGCGCCGAGGCGACCAGGGCCGCTGCGCCGGCCGCGAGTGCGAGCGCTCCGAGCACCTGCACGAGCCGCGAAGCATCGGCGGCTTCCTCGGTCACGCGCTCCAGCTTCTCGAGGATGCGGTCGAGCAGCCGCTCCGCCCGGTCGAACTCGAGCGCGAGCAGCCCCAGCCCCACGGCGACGATCAGCCAGCCCGGTCCCGGGAGCGGGACGAGCACGAGTCCGAGCGCGATCGTTCCGAAGCCGAGGCCCGCGACCGAGGCGCGATAGAGCCGACCGCGGAGGCGATGTCGCTCCTTGCGCGCCCGCAGGCGCGCCATCGTGCGCTCGCGTCGGGAAGTTTCCGCGTTCGCCGCCACGCGGCGAAGCCTAGCCCGGCCGGGCGCTGGATACGATCCCGCCTATGCGTGAGATTGCCGCCGAAGTCGAGCGCTGGCGCAAGCGCGGTGAGCGAGTGGCGCTGGCGACGGTCGTCGGAACGCGACGCTCGGCGCCGCGCCCGATCGGCGCGAAGCTCGGCGTGTCGGCGGGCGGGGAGCTCGCCGGCTCCGTCTCGGGCGGCTGCGTCGAGGCCGACGTCGCGGTCCAGGCACGCGACGTCCTCGAGGGCGGCTCGCCGAGGCTCGTCACGTACGGCATCGCCGACGAGCTCGCATTCGAGGTCGGCCTCCCGTGCGGAGGCGAGATCGACGTTTTCATGGCCGAGCCCGCGAGCGAAGTGCTCGACCGGCTGCTCGCACTCGCGCCCGCCGACCGGCGCGCCGTTCACCTCGTCGTCGTTTCCGGCGAACCGCTCGGCTCCGAGGCGGTCGTCGAGGAGGACGGCCGAGTAACCGGCGACAGCACCCTGGCGGGGTTGGCCGACGAGGCGCTGCGAGGGGCGAGCCGGCAGCTCGAAGGCGGCGACGCGACCGTCTTCGCGGACGTGTACGCGCCGCCTCCCAGGCTGCTCGTCTTCGGCGCAGTGGACACCGCCGAGGCCCTGTGCCGCGCCGCGCGCGCGTTGGGGTGGCGCACTGCCGTGGCGGACGCGCGGCCCAAGCTGGCAACGCGTGAGCGGATCCCCAGTGCGGACGAGATCGTCGTCGGCTGGCCGGACGAAGCGCTGGCCCGCTTCCCGCCGGACCGCGACACCGCCGTCGTCGTCCTCACGCACGAGGATCGTTTCGACGTCCCGGCGCTCGCGGGCGCGCTCCCGACCGACGCCTTCTACGTCGGCGCGCTGGGATCGCGCCGAACCCAGGAGCGCCGGCGGGAGCGGCTCCTCGACGAGGGCCTGGACGACACAGCGATCGAGCGCATCTCCGGCCCGGTCGGCCTCGACCTCGGCGCCTCGACTCCGGCCGAGACCGCGGTCTCGATCCTCGCGGAGATCCTTGCGGTGCGAAGCGGCCGCGCGGGCGGTCGCCTGAAGGAAGCACGTGGGCGCATCCACGCAGACGTCCCCTAGCGCCGTCGGGCCCGAGACGATCGAGCGTTACGCGGAGCTCGTCGTCTCGCTCGGAGCGAACGTGCAGCCGGGCCAGATCGTCGAGGTGCGAGCCGTCGTCGAGAACGCCGAGCTCGTGCGCGCCATCGCAGCCGCGGCCTACCGGCGCGGGGCGCGGTTCGTCGACGCCCGCTACTTCGACTGGCGCGTGCGGCGGGCCCGCATCGAGCAGGCCTCCGAGGAGAGCCTGGAGTTCGTGCCGTCCTGGGAGCGCGAGCGCATCCTCCAGCTCGGCGAGCAGCGGTGCGCCCGGATCGGCCTCGGGCCGCTCATGCCGCCCGGAGCATTCGCAGACCTCGATCCCGTGCGCGTCGCCCGCGAGCCGCTGCCGGCGCTGCCGGAGTCGCTGAAGCTCGTGATGGACGGGACGACCAACTGGACGAGCGCACCGGCGCCGGCGCCCGCGTGGGCAATGCGCGTGTACCCCGAGCTAGGCCCGGAAGCGGCGCTCGAGCGCCTGTGGTCCCAGGTCGTCCACATGCTTCGGCTCGACGAGCCGGACGCCGAGGCGGCCTGGCGAGAGCGCTTCGCGCAGCTTCAGGCCGCCGCCTCGGCGCTGCAGGAGCTTCGCCTCGACGCCCTCCATTTCGAGGGGCCCGGAACGGACCTCACGATCGGGCTGCTCGCCACCTCACGGTGGGAAGGCGGCCCGGGGGCCACCGTCGACGGGATCGAGCACGGGCCGAATCTCCCCACGGAGGAGATCTTCACGGCGCCGGATCCGGAGCGCACCGAGGGCGTCGTTGCCGCGACGCGCCCGCTGCTGCTCAAGAGCGGCGTGCTCGTCGAGGGGTTAGTCGTCCGCTTCGAGGGCGGCCGGGCGATAGGGGTCGATGCCGAGCGCGGAGCCGACGCGATGCGGGAGCTGCTCGCCGAGGACGACGGCGCAGCGCGGCTCGGCGAGGTCGCGCTCGTCGACCGCGAGAGCCGCGTCGGCCGGCTCGAGACGGTGTTCTGGAACACGCTGCTCGACGAGAACGCAACCTCCCACATCGCCGTGGGCGGCGCCTATCCCGAGACCGTCGGCGACGAGGACCGCGAGCGGATCAATCAGAGCCGCATCCACTGCGACTTCATGGTCGGCGGCGGCGATGTCGACGTCACCGGCATCACACGGGACGGCAGCCGGATGCCGCTGCTCCGCGGCGGCATCTGGACCAAAGAAATACGCCGAGCCGGTGACGCTTTCGTCCCCCAAACCGACTGACCTTTCGCTTGCGCGTAGAGCCGCCCGGCTTGGCTTCGTCCTACTCGCGTTCCGTACTCGGCGCAAGCGGCAACCTATGCGACAGGGCCGCGCCGGTCAAGGGCGAGCGAGACGAAAGGTCCGCATTTTGCGAGCTTCGTTCCCTAGGGCTGGGGAGCGCCCAATCAAACCTGGGGTTCCTCGAGGGCCAGCAGGTCGTCGACCGTCTCGCGCCGCCGGATGAGCGTCGCCTCGCCGTCTCCCACGAGCACGGCCGCCGGGCGCGGAACCGCGTTGTAGTTCGAGGCCATCGCGAGCGTATAAGCGCCCGTCGCGGGTACCGCGAGCAGGTCGCCGCGCCGCGGCTCGGGAAGGACGGCGCGCTCGATCAGGACGTCCGCCGACTCGCAGTGCTTCCCCGCCACCGTGAACACCGCCTCCGGCCTGTCGGCTGCTCCTGTCGCCAGCAGTGCGGGGTAGCGCGCGTCGTAGAGCTGCGGGCGCGGATTGTCGGACATCCCTCCGTCGACGGACACGTACGTGGTCGACTCGCTCGCGCGCTTGGTCACGCCCACGCGGTAGAGGGTCAGCCCAGCCCGCCCCACGAGCGAGCGGCCCGGCTCCAGCACCAGCCGCGGCAGCGACAGGCCGTGTAGCCCCCAGGCGTGCTCGAGCCGCTCCACGACAGCCGTTGCGAAGGCGCCGATGGGCGGGGGCTCCGGCTCCTCGAGCGCGTGTCGCACGCCGAGCCCCCCGCCGAGGTCGACGACGCTCGGCGTCCAGCCGAGCCGAGAACGGCACTCGGCGGCGAAGGCGGCTAGCCAGGCGATCCCCATCCGCGCCGCGCCGAGATCGACGAGCTGAGAGCCGATGTGGAGGTGCAGCCCCGCGACGTCGATGCCGCTCGCCCTCGCGCGCTCGATCGCCTCGACGGCCTGCTCGGGCGGAAGGCCGAACTTCGACCCGTGGTGGCCCGTCTTGATCGCGTCGTGCGTATCGGCGTCGATCCCGGGCGTCACGCGCACGAGCACGCGACCGACGCCGGCGGCCGCGGCGTGCTCGACCTCCTCGAGCGCGTCGAGGACGACGAGCGCCCCGGCCTCGGCCGCGGCCCGCAGCTCCTCGTCGCTCTTGTTGTTGCCGTGCACCACGAGCCGTGCGCTCGGGACGCCCGCCCGCAAAGCGTAGGTGAGCTCGCCGAGCGTCGAGACGTCGGCGCCGAGCCCCTCGCTCGCGAACAGGCGGACGAGCGCGACGCTCGGGAACGCCTTCAGGCTGTAGAGGACGAGGGCGTCCGGCGCCGCCTGCCGGTAGGCGCGCGCCGCGTCGAGCAGCGTCTGCCGGCAGTAGACGACGAGCGGCGTGCCGAATCGCTCCGCGAGGACCGCGCTGCGGATCCCCCCGACGGCCAGCTCGCCGTCCTCGAGCGCGGCCGTGGCCGGGAAGAGCTCAAGCACCGAGGCGCGCCCTCGCCGCCTCCAACGCGTCGCGGATGCCGCCCGGGCCGGGAGCCGGACGGGCAGCCCATTGCGCGGGCGGCTCGAACGTCCCCGCTCGGACCGCGGACGCGACACGCTCGTGGGCCTCGCGGAAGGGAACGCCCTCGCGGACGAGCGCCTCGGCGGCGTCCGTCGCGTACAGAAGCGGGTCGCCGCACGCGGCCGCGAGCCGGTCGCGGTCGAGCTCCAGGCCCTCGACGAGCACGCGAAGGGCGCCCACCGCGCCGCCGACGTCGCGGCGAGCCGCGAAGACCGGCGTCTTGTCCTCCTGCAGGTCGCGGTCGTACGCGAGCGGCAGTCCCTTGACCGTTGCAAGCAGTCCCGCGAGGCGCCCGATCGCCGTCCCGGCCTTTCCCCGCGCGAGTTCCGCGACGTCGGGATTGAGCTTCTGCGGCATCGCCGACGATCCGGTCGCGGCGCTCTCGGGCAAGCGTACGAACGCAAACTCGCTCGAGGCCCAGAGGCAAAGCTCCTCGCCGATCCGCGACAGGTGCGCGAACAGGACGGCGCACGCGTACAGGTAGTCGAGGGCGAAGTCGCGGTCGGCAACGGCGTCGAGCGAGTTCCGCACAGTGGGGCCCGGGGGCGGCGGCAGGTCGAGCGTCGAGCCCGCGAGCGCACCCGCTCCGAGCGGCGACGGCCGCGCCTGCTCCGCCGCGAAGCGAAACCGCTCGAGGTCGCGCTCGAGCATCTCCGTCCAGGCGAGCAGGTGGTGTCCGACCGTCACCGGCTGGGCCCGCTGGAGATGCGTGTACCCGGGCATCGGCGTCTCGGCCTCGCTCTCGGCCCGGTCGAGCAGGGTGCGGGCGAGCGCGAGGATCGCCTGCTCGGCGTCCCGACACGCGTCCTCCACGTACAGCCGCATCGCTGCCGCGACCTGGTCGTTGCGCGAGCGCCCCGCGTGGATCTTGCGGCCGAGCGGCCCGAGCAGGCGCTCGATCGCGGAGTGAACGTCCTCGTCCTCGGCCGAGAGACCGCCCTCGGCCGCGATTCGCTGGAGCCCGCGCTCGACCTCGGCCAGCTCGTCGTCCGACAGGATGCCGGCCGCGCGCAGGCGACGAGCGTGCAACGCCGACGCGCGGCAGTCGTACGGCAACAGCTCGGCGTCGTCGGCCCGCAGGAACTCGCGGACCTCGGGAGCGAGCGGCGTGTCGACCCGGCCTGCCCAGAGCGTCATACAGCCGCGAGCGTACGCTCCCGGGCGGCCGCGAGCTCCACCTCGAGCGCGGCGATGCGCAGGAAGCCCTCTGCGGCGTCGTGCGGGAACGTCTCGCCCGTGCCGTACGACGAGAGCGCCTCGGCATAGAGCGCATGCTCGGAGCGCCGGCCGCTGACCACCGCGGCGCCCGGCTGCAGCGAGATGCGCACCTCGCCGTTGACCCACCGCTGGGTGGCGGCGAAGAAGGCGTCGTACGCCTCGCGGACGGGGCTGAACCACAGGCCCTCGTAGACGAGCGTCGCCCACTTCGGCTCGAGCTCTCGCTTCGCATCCAGCTCGGCCTTCGTCAGCACGAGGTCCTCGAGCGCGGCGTGCGCCGCGATCAGCGTCATGGCCGCCGGCGCCTCGTACAGCTCCCTGCTCTTGATCCCGACGGCGCGGTTCTCGATCATGTCGATCCGCCCGATCCCGTACGCGCCGGCGTGCTCGTTCAGCTCGGCGACGAGCTCGTGGAGCGGCAGGTCGGCGCCGTCGAGCGAGACCGGCGTGCCGCGCTCGAAGCCGATCACGACGTCCTCCGGCTCGGGAGCGGCCGAGGGTAGCGCCGTCAGGACGAACGCCTCCTCCGGCGGAGCCGTCCAGGGGTCTTCCAGCATGCCGGCCTCGATCGCGCGCCCGAAGAGGTTGTCGTCGACGGAGTACGGCGAGGCCGGCTTCGCCTCGACGGGGATGCCACGCGCCAGCGCGTATGCGATCTCCTCGTCGCGCGTCCAGACGTGGTCGCGCAGCGGCGCGATCACCCGCACGCCGGGGTAGCGCGCCTTGAAGGCGAGCTCGAAGCGCAGCTGGTCGTTGCCCTTGCCGGTGCAGCCGTGGACGACGGCGTCGGCGTCGAGCTCGAGCGCGACCTCCGCGACGGCGTCAGCGATCACCGGCCGCGAGAGCGCCGAGACGAGCGGGTACTTGCCCTCGTAGAGCGCATTGGCGACGAGGGCCTTCGCAACCTGGTCCTCGGCGAAGGCCTCCTTGCGATCGACGGCCAGCACGTCGTCGGCGCCGGCCGCGCGCCCGCGCGCGATCGCAGGGCCGAAGTTGGCCTCCTGGCCGACGTCCACGAGCACGGCGACGACGTGGTCGAAGCCGTAGTCCTCCTTCAGCCAGGAGATCGCGCAGCTCGTGTCGAGGCCGCCCGAGTAGGCGAGCACTGCCGAGGTCGTCATGTCTCTCCCTCCAGGTGGTAGCGCAGCTCGGCCGCCAGCTCGGCCCCGGTGATGCCGTCCCTGGCGGCGACGAAGATGGTGTCGTCGCCTGCGATCGTGCCCGCGACGTCCGGGAGCGCGGCCTGGTCGAGCGCGCGAGCGAGCGCGTTCGCGTACCCGGGCGGCGTCTGGACGACGACGAGGTTGGCGGTCGCCGTCAGGCCGACGGCCCAGCGCCGCATCGCGGCCGCGAGCTCCGAGAGCCGGTCGAGGTCGGCCGCCCCCGGCAGCGCGTAGACGAGGCGGCCGCCGCCGCCGCGGATCTTGACGAGCCCGAGCTGCGCGATGTCGCGCGAGACGGTCGTCTGCGTGGCCTCGTACCCCTCCGCGCGAAGCGCCTCGGCCACCTCGGTCTGCGTCGAGAGTCGCTGGTCGCGCACGAGGCGAAGGATCGCGCCCTGGCGGTCGAACTTGCCCCTCACCGCAGCGCCTCCCCGAGCAGCTCCAGCGCGGTCGCGAGCTCGTCGCGCGCGATCGTAAGGGGCGGCGACAGACGAAGCACGCGATCTCCCGCCGAGCCCACGAGGAGGCCGCGCTCGCGACACGCGTCGATCACCGGCGCCGCCGGGCGGTCAAGCTCCACGCCGAGCAGGAGCCCTCGTCCGCGCACCTCCGCGACGCCTGGGAGCTCCGCGGCCCCGGCGGCGAGGAGCTCGCCCTTCTCGCCGACGTCGGAGAGCAGCTCGTCGGTCAGCTCGGCGCACACCGCGAGCGCGGCCGCGCAGGCGACGGGGTTCCCGCCGAAGGTGCTGCCGTGATCGCCGGGCACGAACGCGCCCGCCCGCTCGGCCGCAACGAGCAGGCAGCCGATCGGCAACCCGTTGGCAAGGCCCTTCGCGAGCGCGGCCGCATCCGGCTGGACCGCGAGCTGCTCGAAGGCGAAGAACGTTCCAGTCCGCCCCACGCCGGTCTGCACCTCGTCGAAGACGAGGAGCGCGCCGAGGTCGTCCGCAAGGGCGCGCGCGGCTGCTGCGAACTCGGGCGTCAAGGGGTGGATCCCGCCCTCGCCCTGCACGGGCTCGAGCAGGACGCAGCCTGTGTCGTCGGTTGCCGCGGCGGCGAGCGAGTCGACGTCGTTGGGCCGCGCGAAGCTGACTCCCGGTACGAGCGGCTCGAACGGCGCGCGCTTGGGCGGCTGGCCGGTCGCGGACAGCGCGCCGAGCGTGCGTCCGTGGAACGAGCCCTCGAGGGCGACGATCCCCGGCTTGCCGGTCGCCTTGCGCGCGTACTTCAGCGCCGCCTCGACGGCCTCGCTGCCGGAGTTGCAGAAGAACGCCTGCGCGCCGCCGAAGCGCGTCGAGAGCTCCTCGGCCAGCTCCGCCATCGGCTGCGTCCAGTAAAGGTTGGACGCGTGCCAAAGCCGTTCCAGCTGCTCGCGCGCGGCTGCGACCGGCCCCGGGTGGCAGTGGCCGAGCGAGACGACCGCGATGCCGCCGACGAGGTCGAGGTAGCGGCGGCCGGCGTCGTCCATGAGCCACGCGCCCTCGCCCCGAACGAACGTGACGTCCTGGCGCGCGTAGGCGTCGACGAGTGCCGTACCGGCGATCGTGGTCATGCGACCACCTCCGTCGCGCCGATCTCGGTCCGCACTCCGCGGCGGGCAGCACTGGCTGCCGCGCGTAGCTTCGGGACGATCCCGCCTTCGACCTCGCCGGCCCCGAGCAGGCGGTCGACCTCCCCGACCGCAAGCGACGGGACGACCGCGCCGTCGAGCAGCACGCCCGGAACGTCGGTGACGAACAGCAGGCGCTCGACGGCGAGCCCGACCGCCAGCGCCGCGGCTGCCTCGTCCGCGTTGACGTTCAGCGGGCCGACGGCGAGCGGGGCGACAACCGGGATTCGCCCGTCGCCGAGCGCCTCGACGATCGCGGGTGGGCGGGACGGAAGCGGGTCCCCGACGAGGCCGAGCGCGGGGACATGGATGGCCTCGAGGCCGATCTCGTCGCCGAACAGGCCGACGGCGCGCGGGCCGAGCGCGTCGCAGAGGGTGCGGTTCACCGACGCGAGCGAGCGCCGCACGAGCACGAGCGCCGCCGCGCTCGTCACACGCCGGCCGCCGACGAACTCGACCTCGAGCCCGAAGCGATCCATCTGGGCGGAGATCTGCGGCCCCGCACCGTGCACGATGCAGACCTCGTGACCGGCGTCGGCGAGCGCGAGAATCGCCTCGGTTCCGTCGCCGGCCACGGCCCCGCCGCATTTCACGAGGACTCTGCCACGGTCGCCTGTCGCAGCTATCGCGGAGTCGGATGTGCGCCCATTGAGTGGCTCGTACGGCGAACCCAGACGCGTAGCGTGGCTCACGAGCGGTAGTCCGCGTTGATCCGCACGTACTCGCCGGAGAGGTCGCTCGTCAGATAGCGAGCGCGGCCCTTGCCCAGCCCGAGGTCGAGCTCGATCGCGAAGCGCTCCCCGTCGAGCTCCGGCTCGACCCGCTGGGGAACGCCGGCCGCGAGCACGCGTACGCCGTTGAAGTCGAGCGTCACGCGCGAAGGATCGAGGTGGGCGTAGCCGCCGTTGTAGGGCGCCGAGCCGGCGGCGGCGAGCACGCGTCCCCAGTTGGCGTCGCGCCCGTGGAGCGCCGTCTTCACGAGCGGCGACGTCGCGATGCGGCTCGCGATCGCCTTTGCCTCGGCCGCGCTCGCTGCGCCGCGGACGGCGATCTCCGCGAGCACCGTTGCACCCTCGCCGTCGGCCACGATCTGGTCGGCGAGGTCGGCGCACACCGTGTGGAGCGCCTGTGCGAACGCCGCGTCGCGACGCGCGATCGCGCTCGCGCCGTTGGCGAGCAGGCACACGGCGTCGTTTGTCGAGCATTCTCCGTCGACGGAGATCGAGTTGAAGCTTCGCTCGACGGCCGGCCGCAGGAAGCCGAGCGTCTCGCCCTCCTCTAGTGGGTAGTCCGTCGTGACGACGGCCAGCATCGTCGCGAGGTTGGGATGGATCATCCCCGAGCCCTTCGCCATCCCCGCGACCGTGAAGCCGGGGCCCTCGGCGAGCGCCTCCTTCGTCACGGTGTCCGTGGTGACGATCGCGCACGCCGCGTCGTGACCGCCCTCTGATGAGAGCGAGGATGCGGCGTCGCGCACGCCGGCCAACACGTTCTGCAGCGGCAGAGGCTCTCCGATCACGCCGGTCGAGAGCACGAGCACCTCCTCGGTCGCCAGACCGAGCTGCGTGGCGACCTCGGCGGCGGTCGCGCGGGCGTCGAGCTCCCCGCGGAGGCCGGTGGCGGCATTCGCGACGCCGGAGTTGACGACGATCGCCTGCGGCTCGGCGACCTCGAGATGCTCGCGCGAGATGACGACCGGCGCAGCCGCCATCCGGTTCGCCGTGAACATCGCCGCGCCCACGGCGCGCTGCGTCGAGCGGACGAGCGCGAGGTCGGGCTCGCGGCGGCGGATCCCGCAGTGGACGCCGCTCGCGACGAACCCATCTGGCGCAGTGACACTCACACCGGGACCCCCTGCAGGCGCAGTCCGGCCGTCTCATCGATCCCGAGCGCAAGATTGGCGTTCTGCACGGCCTGGCCGGCCGCGCCCTTGCCCAGGTTGTCGAGCGCGCAGATTACGATCGCGCGTCCGGTCGACGCGTCCTCGAAGAGCGCGATCTCGGCCGCGTCGGTTCCCTGCACGCGGGCGAGCTCCGGCACGACGTCCTCCGGCAGCACGCGCACCGCGGGCGCGTCCGCGTAGGTCTCCTCCAGCCGCTCGCGCAGGCCGTCCTCGACCGGCTGGCCGTAGCAGGTGGCGAGCAGCCCGCGACGGACGGGAAGCAGGTGCGGCACGAAGCACACGTCCAACCCGAGGGCCTGCGTCATCTCCGGGGCGTGCTGATGGGCTCCGACGCGGTAGGGCGAAAGGTTCTCCAGCACGAAGCCGGCATGTGAGCTCGCCTTCGGCGCGCGGCCGGCGCCGGAGACGCCCGACTTGGCGTCGACGACCACCGTCGCCGGATCGAGCGCGTCGACGAGTGGGCCGAGAGCGAGCAGCGCGGCGGTCGCGTAGCAGCCGGGATTCGCGACGAGGCGCCCCTGCGGCGGATGGAGCTCCGGAAGCGCGTAGCTCCAGTCGCCGAGGCTCTCCGCGTGCGTGTGCTCGAACCCGTACCAGCGCGGGTACAGCGACGCGTCACGCAGGCGGTGGGCGCCCGAGAGGTCAACCACCACGGCGTCGGAAGGCGGCTCGAGCGCGGCGGCCTCCTCGTGGCCGAGGCAGCAGAAGATCAGCTCGGCGCCGCTCGCGAGCGCCTCGTCGTTGCCGACGAACGGGGGAAGGTCGCCGTCGAGCCGCACGTCGAGCGCCGCCGCGGGCCGGCCCGCGAGCGAGTCGGAGCCGAGCGCCACGAGC
Source organism: Actinomycetota bacterium (assembly GCA_046725345.1). Lineage (GTDB taxonomy): Bacteria > Actinomycetota > Thermoleophilia > Gaiellales > Gaiellaceae > JBKOYJ01. Next base: position 21,686 of record JBKOYJ010000017.1, read on the forward strand.
TCGAGCTCCGGATGCGCGAGCACGCGGTCGACGGTCTCCTGGCCGGCGTACCCGCTGGCGCCGAGAATCGCGGTAGTCGTCGACATCGGCTGCGTATTATGCATGAAGGTAGCTATCATGCAACGCCTCTTGACCACCGTGGCCGCCCATCTCGTGCTCGAGGACGGCACCGTCTTCGCCGGTCGCTCCGTCGGCGCACCCGGCGTGGCCGCCGGCGAGGCCTGCTTCACGACCGCGATGGCGGGTTACGAGGAAGCGGTCACCGACCCGAGCTACGTCGCTCAGGTGCTCTGCTTCAGCTACCCGCTCGTCGGCAACTACGGCGTCGATCCGGCCCGGATGGAGTCGGATCGGGTGCAGGCCGAGGGAATCGTGATGCGGAAGGCCCGTCCCGCCTGGGCGGCGTGGCTCCGCGAGCAGGGCGTCGTCGCGCTCGAGGACGTCGACACGCGCGCCCTAGTCCGCCGGATCCGCGACGAGGGTGTCCTCCGCTGCGCCCTCGGGGAGGCGTCAACTGACGAGCTGCTCGCTCGCGCGCGCGCCGAGCCGCCGATCGACGGTCGCCGGCTCGAGAGCGCAGTGGGCACGCAGGAGTCGTACGCGCTCGGCTCGGGCCCGCGCGTCACCGTGGTCGACTTCGGCGTCAAGCGCTCGATCCCCGGCCGCCTCGCCGCCTGTGGCCTGGAAGTGGTGGTCGTGCCCTCCGACTGGGACGCGGACGCGATCCTGGATACGCGACCCGCCGCCGTGCTGATCGGCAACGGGCCGGGCGATCCGGCCGCGCTGACGGAGGAGGTCGAGACGGTGCGCGACCTGCTCGGCGTCGTGCCGCTCTTCGGCATCTGCCTCGGGCACCAGCTCGTCGGGCTCGCCCTCGGCCACGAGACGTTCAAGCTCCCGTTCGGCCACCGCGGTGCGAACCATCCCGTTCGGGACGTGCGGCGGGGCCGCGTCCTCGTCACCGTCCAGAACCACGGCTACGCCGTCGCGTCGTCGGACGCCGTCGAGGTCACGCACGTCTCGCTCAACGACGGCACGGTCGAGGGCTTCGCCGGCGAGGACTTCGCCTCCGTCCAGTTCCATCCGGAGGCCGCGCCGGGGCCGCTCGACGCCCTGCCCTTCTTCGAGGAGATCGCACGAGCGTGCCGCGGCGCACGGACCTTCGCTCACTCCTGATCGTCGGCTCCGGGCCGATCCGGATCGGCCAGGCCTGCGAGTTCGACTACGCCGGCGCGCAGGCGTGCCGCGTGCTGCGTCGGGAGGGCTACCGCGTCGTGCTCGTCAACTCGAACCCGGCGACAATCATGACCGACCCCGAGTGGGCCGACGCCACCTACCTCGAGCCGCTCGACGCCGGGACGGTTGCCGAGATCGTCGCTCGCGAGCGCCCCGATGCGCTGCTGCCGACGCTCGGCGGTCAGACGGCGCTCAACCTCGCCGTCGAGCTTCACGAGGCGGGCGTGCTCGAGCGCTACGGCGTCGAGCTGATCGGCGCGAGCTTGCCGGCGATCTTCCGTGCGGAAGATCGCCGGTTATTTCGAGAGACGATGCGCGCGGCCGGTCTGCGGGTGCCCGAGAGCCGAATCGTGCGGTCGACGGACGACCTGGGCGACATCGCTCTGCCGGCCATCGTGCGGCCCGCCTTCACTCTGGGCGGAAGCGGCGGCGGGCTCGCGCGCGACCGTGCGGAGCTTGAGGAACGCGTCCGCCACGGCCTCGCCGCCAGCCCGATCGGCCAGGTGCTGGTGGAGCGCTCGCTCGAGGGCTGGCAGGAGCACGAGCTCGAGGTGATGTCCGACACGGCCGGCAACTGCGTCGTCGTCTGCTCGATCGAGAACCTCGACCCTATGGGCGTGCACACGGGCGACTCCTGGACGGTCGCCCCACAGCAGACCCTCCCCGACGCCGAGTACCAGCGTCTGCGCGAGGCCGCGTTCGCATGCGCACGGACGGTGGGCGTCGCGACGGGAGGCGCGAACGTCCAGTTCGCGTACGAGCCGGAGAGCCGCGAGCTCGTCGTGATCGAGATGAACCCGCGCGTCTCCCGCTCGTCGGCGCTCGCCTCGAAGGCGACCGGCTTCCCGATCGCGAAGCTCGCGGCGCTCTTGGCGGTCGGCTACACCCTCGACGAGCTTCCGAACGACATCACGCAGAAGACGACCGCGGCGTTCGAGCCCGCGCTCGACTACGTCGCCGTGAAGGCGCCGCGCTTCGACTTCGACAAGTTCCCCGGCTCCGAACCCCGGCTCGGCAGCGAGATGCGGGCCGTCGGCGAGGCGCTCGGCCTCGGGCGCACGTTCGCAGAGGCGTTCCTGAAGGCGCTCCAGGGCCGGGAGGACCCACCGCGCGAACTCGATCTCGACCGCCGCGGCGAGCCGGTGCCCGAGCGCTGGGACCTGCTGCTCGAGGGAGCGAGGCGGGGGCTCGACCTGCCCGGGATCCATCCCTACTTCGCCGACGAGCTGCGTGCGATCGCGACCGCAGAGCGGGAGCTCGCCGCGAGTCGCGACGTCGCGGCGGCGAAGCGCTTCGGCCTTCCCGACGCGGCCGTCGCACGCGTCCTGGGAGTCGACGAGAGCGAAGTACGGCGCCGGCGGCCGCTCCCCGGACGGCTTGCGGTCGACTCCTGCGCTGCGGAGTTCGAGGCGCGCACCCCGTACTACTACCTCTCGTACGAGGATGCCGATCCCGCGCCACCGTCCGCCGCCAAGACAATCCTCGTGCTCGGGGCGGGACCGAACCGGATCGGCCAGGGGATCGAGTTCGACTACTGCTGCTCACGGGCTGCGCTCGCCTTCCGCCGGCTCGGCTACGAGGTCGCACTCCTGAACTCGAACCCGGAGACCGTTTCCACCGACTACGACACGAGCGACCGCCTGTATCTCGAGCCGCTCACCGTGGAACGGGCGCTCGACGTCTGCGCCCTCGAACGACCGCTCGGCGTCGTCGTCTCGCTGGGCGGTCAGACGCCGCTCACCCTCGCGCCCGCGCTCGCGGCGGCGGGTATTCCGCTGCTCGGCGACCCGCTCCCGGCGATCGACCGTGCGGAGGACCGCGGCCGGTTCGGCGCGCTGCTCGAGTCGCTCGGCATCCGCGCTCCCGAGTGGGGCGTCGCGGAGACGACGGACGGCGCCCGCTCGCTCGCCGATCGGCTCGGCTACCCCGTCCTCGTGCGACCGCACCACGTCCTCGGCGGACGGCGGATGCGCGTCGCCCGCGAGCCCGACGGCCTCCACCTCGACGAGCCCGCGCTCGTCGACCGCTTCCTCGCAAACGCGCTCGAGCTCGACGTCGACGTGCTGTGCGACGGCGAGAACGCCTGGGTGGCCGGCATCCTCGAGCACGTGGAGCCGGCCGGCGTCCACTCGGGCGACTCGGCCTGCGTCCTCCCCGGCCCGTCAGTGACCCCCGCCCTCGAGGAGAAGATCGCAGACCTGGCCGCGGCGGTCGCGTCGGGGCTCGTAGCTCGGGGACTCCTCAACCTCCAGCTCGGGCTGGTCGACGGCGAGATCCTCGTCCTGGAGGCGAACCCTCGCGCCTCGCGAACCGTGCCGTTCGTCGCGAAGGCGACGGGCATCCCGCTCGTCGATCACGCCTGCCGGCTCCTGCTCGGCGAGCCGCTGGCGGCCCTCGACCTCCCTGCGCGGGCCGCGCCGGCGCGCGCGTGGGCGAAGGAGGCCGTATTTCCGAGCGAGCGCTTCCCCGGTGCGGGAAAGCACGGCCCCGAGATGCGCTCGACGGGCGAGGTGATGGCCTCGGGAGCCGACGCGTCACAGGCGTACGCACGCGCCCTCCGCGCCGCCGGTCGCTCGCGGACCGGCGGCCGGCTCGGCGAGCCGCTGCAAGCCGTCGAACCCTAGGAAGAGCTACGCCGAGCCGGTTTCGCTTTCGTCCACCCGGCCGACCGACTTTCCGCTTCCGCGTACGACCGCTCGGCCTGGCTTCGTCCTACTCGCGCTCCGTGCTCGGCGCAGGCGCCAATGTATTCGGTCGAAGCGGACACGTCAAGGGCGGTCGTGCGCCGAATCGTCCGCAATTTGCGGACAGGATGTCGTCATGTCAGTGCGTCTGCGGCGGCTCCGAGATCTCCTCGAGGACCTCGCCCACGCGCTCGGGAGCAGCCTCGAGTGCCGCATCCGCCTGCGCGAAGATGCCCACGAGCCGGCCGTCCTCCTCGACGACCGGAAGGCGACGCACCTGGTAGCGCGCCATCACCCGGAGCGCTTCGTCGAGATCCTGCTCCGGGCGGACGCTGACGACGTTGCTCGACGCGATCTCGCCCACCTTTGTCTCTCCGCTCTTGCCCTCGCCCACGACGCGGAGCGCGATGTCGCGGTCGGTCACGATCCCCACCACCTGCTCGCGCTCCACGATCGGCAGCGATCCGGCGTCGGCCTCGCTCATCAGCCGTGCCGCCTCCTGTGCGCTGGTCGAGCTCGACACCGAGCGCACCTCGGGCATCATCACGTCTCCTACTCGCTTCCCCACGTCTCCTCCCTTCTTCGCTCTCTCTGCCCCTACCCTCAGGCGCACACGACCGAACCCCAAGGAGGTCGAATGCTCGGAAACCCCCGCATCGAGGCCAACGCTCCGGTCTCGGACGTCGATCGGGCGATCGAGTTCTACGAGGGAAGGCTGGGCCTGGAGCTGTACGAGCGAGGTGAGGAGGCGCCGTACGCGCGCTTCCGCTCGGGCGAGACGCGGCTGAACGTGTACCAGAGCGGCGGCGCCGGACAGTCGAAGCACACGCTCGCGAGCTTCGTGGTCGGCGACGTGCGTGCGACGGTCGACGATCTGAAGAAGCGAGGCGTGACCTTCGAGGAGTACGACTCGGGGCCGTTCAGGACCGAGAACAGCGTCGCGACGTTCGGCGATACCCGCTCGGCATGGTTGAAGGACCCCGACGGCAACACGCTCGAGATCGTCGGCGCCTGACCAGCTCCCTCGCTCGACCGGCTAGAATCGCTGCGGGCCGGGGTGTGCGCTTGCGGCGCAGCGGCACCTCCACGGAAACCAGGGCAACGCCGGGGAGTTCGTGTGGTCTACCTTCACTGTCCGCGCTGTCGTCTCACCGTCCGCGCGCTGGACGACTGGACGCGTGACCGCTGCCCACGCTGCGGCGCGCATCTGGCGGAGTCGCCGCGCCGGATGTTCGTCGTCGACTCGGTCCACCGTGACGGCGGAGGTGAGTAGCCGTGAGCGGCGACGTGCGCGAGAAGCCGTGGCTCGTGGTCTTCTACTCCGCCGCCTCCGGGCCGTGCAGACGCGCCGAGGGGTTCCTCGCCCAGGTGCTCCAGCGCAATGCCAATCACGACACCTTCCGCATCTTCCGCGTCGAGCGCGAGAGGGACCCCGACGCCTTCGCGAAGTTCGCGGTCGACGTCGTACCCACGCTCGTCGTGGTCAAGGACAAGCTCGTACGCGACCGGCTCGAGCATCCACGGGGCTGCCGGCAGATCGAGACGTTCCTGCGGCCGTGGCTGAGGCGCTCGGCGCCTGCGCAGCACGCAAGTGACGACCACGAAGGCCAGCTCGACAAAGCACGAGCGAGCGGCCGGTGACGGGTAGGGCGATGGACGACGCACGGGCGCTCCGCTTCACGAAGAACGAGCTCGTCTTCCGGGATCTCAACGAGCGCGTGCGAAGCTCGGACGAGACCTCGGTCCGGAGGCCGGGCTCGTCTGGGAGTTCGTGTGGGAGTGCAGCAACGTGGACTGCGCCGAGCGGATCGAGCTGTCGCGGTCGGAGTACGAGCGCATCCGCTCCAGGCAGACGTTCTTCGTGGTCGTTCCCGGTCACGAGCTCCCCGAGATCGAGCGGGTCGTCGAGCGAGCCGACCGCTATGCGATCGTCGAGAAGGCCGCGGCTGACGTCTCCGCGGCGACTGCCGAGGGTGGAGCGGCGCCGCCGCTCTCGGGCGCCTGATTCGACTCCCCGGCTTGGACTCGAACCTGCAAAATTCCGGTTCTGTGAGCGGGGGAAGCCCTCCGACATAGGAGGTCAGCGGTGGACGCCGATCCGGAGA
>JBKOYJ010000037.1:0-34784 GCA_046725345.1 Actinomycetota bacterium
GAGCGAGCGTGAAGCCGCGAACGCGGTCGACGCGCTCGAGCGCGAGCTCGATCTCCAGGACATCCTCGCGGCGCGCGCGGACGCGTGCTCGGCCGGGATGCTCCAGCAGCTGGCGCTCGCGCGGGCACTCCTCGGCGAGCCTGCCGTGCTGCTTCTCGACGAGCCGACCCGCTCGCTCGACGCAGCGGCGGTCGAGCGGCTCTGGCAGGCGCTCGAGCGTCGCCCCCACACCGCAGTCCTGCTTGCGACGCATTATGTGGAGGATGCGGAGCGGTGCGATAGACGCCTCGAGCTTCCCACCTAGCGGGCGGCCGACGCGCGCAATCGTCGCGCTCGTCCGGCGGGACTTTCAGATCCGCCGTTCCTACCGGGTCGCGTTCGCGCTCGATCTCGCGCTCGGCTTCCTCAACCTGCTCATCTACTTCTTCATCTCGCGCACGTTCGTCGACGCCCCGACCGAACACCTCGGCGGCGCTCCCAGCTATTTCGCGTTCGCGTTCGTCGGAATCGCGCTGACGGCGGTGATCCAGGCAGCGGCGACCGAGGTCTCGGCCGTGCTGCGCCAGGAGCAGCTCACCGGCACGCTCGAGGCCCTCGTCACGCAGCCGATCTCGGCCGTGCAGCTCGCGCTCGGGCTGGCGACGCTGCCCTTCGTCTACGCGATGCTCCGCGTCGTGCTCTACCTCGTCGTCGCGACGCTATGGCTGGGCGTCGATCTCGCCGAGGCGAGCTGGGTCGGATTCCTCGCCGTTCTGGGCGCGACGGCAGCGGCGATGGTCGGCGTGGGGATCCTCTCGTGCGCCGTTGTCTTGCTCGTAAAGCGTGGTGAGATTCTTGTCGGTATGGTGATCTTCGGTATGGGTCTCCTCGGGGGCGCCTTCTTCCCCGTCTCGGTCCTTCCAGACTGGCTCGAGGCGATCGGGCGCGTCGTCCCGACGCGGTTCGCCTTCGACGGCGCGCGCGCGGCGCTCTTCACGGGAACGGGTTGGGCCGATGACGTCGTATACCTGCTCCTCTTCGCCGCCCTCGTCGTACCGCCGTCGTTGCTCCTTTTCCGGGAGGCACTTGCGGTCGCGCGGAGAACAGGGTCTCTCGGACAGTACTAGCGATGACCGAGCAGCCCGAGAAGCAGACCGACGAGCGCAGGATCACGCCGAATCCCGACGTGCTCGCGAAGGCCGTAGGCGGCGACATCGTGCTCGTCCATCTGAAGACCAACCGGATCTACGAGCTGAACCGGACCGCCGGGCGGCTGTGGGTGCTGCTGCAAGAGGGCCTGTCGCCCGACGAGATCGAGACCCGGCTGCTCGAGGAGTTCTCCGCCGATCGCGAGATGGTCAAGCTCGAGATGGGTGCGCTCATCGAGGAGCTCCTCGACGAGCAGCTGCTCTTGCGCGGCGGATGAACGCCGGAGGGGTCAAGGCCGGCGAGCGGTACGGCGAGTGGCTCGCGACGATCGACCTCCGCTCGCCCCATGCGCTGGAGCTCGACGGACCCGGGCAGCCTGCAGGGACGGCGTCGCGCGACGGTCGCCGTGTTGTCTTCGACGGTCTCCTGCACAACGCCGAGGGTCTGCGCCGTGAGCTCGGCCTCGAGGAGGCCGCTCCGGCCGACATCGTCCTCGGGGCATTCGACCGCTGGGGAGCCGACCTGGTCACGAGGTTGCGCGGCAACTGGGCGCTCGCGCTCTGGGACCGCGATCGCCACGAGCTCCTGTGCGCTCGCGACCAGCACGGCGTCCACCCGTTGTTCTACGCCGAGGCAGACGGCGGCCTTCTGCTCTCGCCCTCGATCGCAGCGCTCGTCGGCGATCCGCGCGTCCCGGCGACGCTCAACCGCGCCGCGCTCGCCGACCACCTCCTGCACCGGTGGCCGGACTTCAACGAGACGTACTACGAGGCGGTCCGCCGCGTCCCGCAAGGCCACAGGCTGATCGTCCGTGACGGCGGCCGTGTCGTCGAGCGGTACTGGAGCCCCGCGTTCCAGGACCGGCCGATCGAGGACGAGAGCGCAGAGCAGCAGCGCTTCGACGAGCTGCTCGAGCAGGCCGTGGCACGGTGCCTTGTCGCGCCGCCGGCCATCTACCTGAGCGGCGGGCTCGACTCCGTCAGCATCGCCGCGTTCGCGACGGACCTCGCCCCGAAGCTCGAGCTGCCCACGCCGTACGCGCTCTCGCTCGTCTTCGAGGACGAGACAGCCAACGAGGAGAACGTCCAGCTGCAGGTCGCGCAGGGTCTCGGCCTCGAGCAAACGATCGTGCCCGTGAGCGCGGCGGTTCCCGAGCAGGGACTGCTGGCGTCGGCGCTCGAGATGAGCGCCGAACGACCCGCTCCGATGCTGAACCTCTGGAACCCGGCGTACCGCTTCCTCGCGCTCGACGGGAAGGAACGCGGTCGCGGAGTCATCCTCACGGGAAACGGCGGCGACGAATGGCTCGAGTTTCCGATCGCCGAGGCCGCGATGATGATTCGCCGGGGCGACTTCGCCGGCTTGTACCGGACCTGGAGCAGCATGCAGCGCTCGTACCCGCTGTCGAAGATGCAGATCACGCGGAACCTGCTCTGGACGTACGGGACGAAGCCGCTCCTCAAAACAGCATTCCGTTCGACGGTCGCCCCACGCCTGCCGGGGATCATGCGGGCGCGCCGGCGACGCTACTTCGAACGCAACACGTTTGCGTGGGTCGCCCCGGATCCGGCGCTTCGCAGCCGACTCTACGAGCGGCTGGAAGCGCACGCGGAGCGGGAGTCCACCTCACAGGACTCCGCCGTGACCGCGCTCGAGCTCGAGGAGTTCTTCGAGAGCGGCCGTCAGGTCGGAATGCGCCTCCTGCATCCCCTGTGGGACGTCGACCTGACCGACTTCATCGCCGGGCTTCCCGCCGATCTGATGATTCGCGGCGGTCGCTCGAAGGCGCTCGTGCGCCGGTCGCTCGCCCGCAGATTCCCGGGCCTCGGGTTCGAGCACCACCGAAAGATCACGGCCAGCTCGTTCTACGCTTCGGTGCTGGTCGACGAGGGCCGGCGCGTCTGGCGCGATCTCGGCGGCGCGCGCGCGCTCGCCGCCCTCGACATCGTCGAGCCGGGGAAGCTCGGGCGGTACGTCGAGAGCCTGCTCGCGGGCGAGAACGCGGGGGACCGGTATCGGCTCTGGCACCTCCTCACCGTCGAAGCCTGGGTTCGCGCGCAAGTCGAAGGGCCGTCCCGAGCCTGAACGCAGGGCTCGATCACTCGAAGGAGGGATTTCCCTGCGCACGCCATTGAAAGTCTCGGCAGCGACAGTTAGCATCAGTCTCCCTTAGTGACTGCGGGTTAAAGGAGGAAGGGGAGATGGAGAAGGAAACGACGGGCTCCGCTTCGTGGGAGCCCATGAGTCTCCGGTACGTCGGCGACGTCGGCGACGTCGTGCAGATGACCACAGGCAAAGGGCAGGGCAAGTCGGCTAGCGCCGCCGACTCGGGCGACATCTTCAAGCCGCCGGGACAGGGCTAGTCGCTCTCTTGCTTGCGAGCGAACGACCGGGCAACGCCCGGTCGTTCGCGTTTCGGGGTACAACGTAATCGTGGACAGTCTTCGCATCGGACCGCTCACCGTGGTGCCCGCACACACGCCCGCGCCGCCGCACCCGAGCGGAGGGGACCCCGGCGTCTTCACCTGGTACAACCTCGACGGGTCGCTGTGGGGCCACGGCTTCCACGAGAACGGCCGCCGCTGGCTGTCGTTCCCCGGTCTCGGGCGCTACTCGATCGGAGCCCGCGACGGCGAAGCGGTCGCCGTTCCCGACGAGGGTGTCGAGCTCGACGAGCTCGTGGACGGCTATCGGAGGTTCGTGCTCCCGCTTGCCCTGCATGCAAACGGCGTCGAGGTCCTGCACGCGAGCGCGATCGCGATCGGCAACGGCGTCATCGGCCTGTGTGCGCACGCGCGGACGGGTAAATCGACGACCGCGTTCGCGCTCAGCCTGCGGGGGCACGAGCTGTGGGCGGACGACGCGCTCGCGTTCGAAATCGAGCACGGAATGCCGTATGCAATCCGGCAGCCGTTTCGCCTGAGGCTGCGCCGAACCGCGGGGGAATTCTTCGACGCGCGAGTCGCGCCGGAAGCTTTTGCAGCGATGCTCGACGGCCCACTCGACGAGCCGCGCGACCGGCTTCCGCTTGCCGGATTGATCCTGCTCGAACGAAGCGACGACCACGGCATCCATCGCATCGCCCCCGCCGACGCGCTGGGACCGTTGGTCGAGCAGGCCTACTGGTACGACCTGAGGGAGCACGAACGCAAGCGGCGCATGCTCGAGCGGTACACACAGCTTCTCGCGGCGACGCCGGTCTGGCGCGCGACGTTCCCCCCCGGTTTCGACACGATCGACAGCCTCGTCGACAAGATCGAAAACGCCGTGAGGAACGCGTGATCTCCGCCGCGCGTCTCCTTCGTGCAGCCGTGAGAATCACCCTCGCGTCCCCACGGACGGCCTGGCTGATCGTGCGCATGCTGGCGTGGAAGGCGGCCCTTTCACTGCTCAAACACGCCGTGGCTCTCACGACGCTCGTCCGGCTCGTCGAGCAAGAGCCGCCGTCGAGCGTGAACGTGCGTGAGCGCGCGCGCGTCGAGTACGCGGTCAAGAGGCTCGGCCGCGTCCTCGGCGGGGGCGACTGTCTCGAGCGCAGCCTGGTCACGTACCGGTTCCTGTCACGCGCCGGTGTGCGGCCTCGGCTTCTGATCGGGTTCGACCGGGAGGACGGACGGGTCGCAGGGCACGCCTGGGTGACGGTGGACGGCGAGCCGATCATCGAGTCGCGAGAATCGCTCGCGCGCTACGTCGAGGTCGCCGCGTTCTCACCGGCCGAGCGGCCGTCGCCGGGCGCGCCCACGGCCGCCTGATGCACGGCAGGCGCTACTCCGCCACGAACCACGTGACGATCGTGTTTCGCTCGCCCGCTTCGATCGGGCGCACTTCGTGCATGACATCGGTCGGAAACGTCATCAGAAGCCCTTCCTCCGCCTCGAGCGGAAACCCCAGCTTCTCAGCGTCCGAGCGATCGAATAGTCCGTAGAACGTCAGCGCGCCGCCGCGGTAGCGGTCCTCGGCGGGATCTCCCTCGCTGTTCACGAAGATCACTGCGGCGACTTGTCGCGCTCTAGAGAAAGACGCAGCGTCTTCGTCATCTGCGCGATCCCGATGCGGTTCGAAGAAATCGCCCTCGCGATAGACGAGGAACTGCAATGTCTGCCAGCCCGAAAGCGGGATGCCGTAATGGCGCGCGACGTCCGGCATGACACCGGACAGCTTCCCTTCGATCAGCTCGAGCGTCTCGGGCGAAACGTCGGCCAAGTCGGTACTCCGCGTCGAGCGGTCGACGTCGTACCTCCGCGCCTCAGCTCTGACCGTCGCCGGCCTGTGGGCCGCACTCCTGACGTCCGCTCGGATTCGAGCGCACATCCCGGCCGAGAGGAAGTCGCGAACGACGAAAAAGCCCATGTGTGAGAAGAAGTCGGCGTTCGGCATCGAACCAGCCTAACCGTAGCGTCGTGCGCCGATGCCCTCAAGACACTCGTGCCGTGGTGAACGTTGCCACCGCAAGCGGCGGTCAGGCCGGCGACGACTGCAGGCCGCTCGCGGCATCGCGCTCGGGCACGGCATCGTCGACGGCGGTGACCGGCATGAGCACAACGGGGATCCGCGAGTGCTCGAGCACCGCCCGGACGATCTCCGCGCGACCCGGCGCGAGCTCCCGCATCCACCCGAGCGCGATCACGTCTGCGCCGAGATCGACGGCCGCCCCCAGGACCTCCTCGTCCCGGCGCCCTACGCGCATCTCGATCCGGACGCCCTCGACGCCCCACGGTGCGTAACGCGCGACGAACTCGTCCGCCCAGGCGCTCGCCTCGTGCTGCGGCTGGTCGGTGAACGACGGCAGCGAGGCCTCGTCGTGCACGTGCACGACGACAACCTCGATGCCCCGGCCGCAGGCGAGCTCGACGACGGACGTCGGGGCGAGCGAGGTCGGCGCCGTCCCCTCGAGCGGGACGAGCACGCGCGCGAGCCGCTCGGGCGCGCCCGCGTCGGGCGGAACGACCACGACGGGCTTCGCCAGCGCCGTGATCACCGCGAGCGCGGTGCCGCCCACCGGCCGGCGCCCGCCCGGCGTTCCGCGCGCGCCCACCACGACCGCAACGACCTCCTCCGGCGCGCACGCGGCCAGGATCGCCTCCTCCGGCGGTCCGGTGACCTCCTGCAACCGCACGCCGGCGAGGTTTTCCGGCCCATGTGCGACCCGATCTCCCTCCACCCGCGCGTGAATCGCCTCCACGTCGGCGCCGAAGAGATCGGCGACGGCGGCGGCAGTGGCGAGGACCGGTCCCGCGGCCGCGCTGTTGTCGATGGCTGCGACGACCTTCGTCATCTCTGTCCTCCCTCCCCCGACTCTTCCCTCCTATCCAAGCGGTGCAACCTCGCAGGCCCGTACCTCCGCCCTCGGAACGCCACCTGAACGGGCCCGGCGGCATCGACGACGACGGCGTCGCGCTCGATGCGGATCCGCGTCAGGGCGCCGCGGAAGCGGATTCGTAGCTCGAGCGCGCGCCACTCGCCCGGCAGGCGCGGGTCGATCTCCAGCACCTCGCCGCGCGGGCGGATGCCGGCGAACCCGAACGCGAGCGCCTGCCAGACGCCGCCCATCGTCGCGAGATGAAGCCCGCCCGCTGTCGTCCCGGTCGCGTCCTCGAGATCGATGTGCGCCGCCACACGCAGCCAGTGCACCGCCTCGTCGAGCCGGCCGGTCCGGGCGAGGAGCGCGGCGTGGACCGCGGGGGAGAGCGAGCTCCCGTGTGCCGTGCGAGGCTCGTAGAAGCTGAGGTTCGGCTCGAGCGAGCCCGGCACGACCTCGTCCGGGACGAGGTGGTGGAGCATCAGCACGTCCGCCTGCTTCACGACCTGGGCGCCGGCGACTCGCTCGCGCCCGAGCAGCAGATCGCCTGCGATGGGCCGGCGGGGTGCGAGATCGGCGATCACGATCGGCTCCAGCCCGAAGAAGCCCGCGAACTGCTCGTAGAGGCGGCTCGCAGGGTCATAGCCGTCCACCAGCGCGTCCGCCGTGCGCAGCCAGGAGTCTCGCTCGTCGGCGCTCACTCCGCCGGTGGCGGCGCCGCGGCGCAGGTTCCAGCGCGCCATCACATTCGTGTAGGCGTTGTCGTCCACGTTCTCGTGGTACTCGTCGGGGCCGACGACTCCCTCGATGTGTCCGCGCCCTTGGTCGTCCAGGCGCACGCGCGAGGCCCAGTAGCGCGCGGTCTCGACGAGCAGGCGCCGGCCGGGGCCGTCCCGGAAGTCGGCATCGCCAGTCCAGTCGAGGTACGTGCTGGCCGCCCACGCGACGTCGGCGACGATGTGCTCCTCGCGCTCGCCGGTCAGGATCGGAATCACCGTCCCCGACGCGTCACGGGCCTCGGTCGGCGTCACGTCGACGCCGGTGCCTGCCGACTCCCACGGGAAGCGTGCTCCGGAGCGGCCGAACGAGCGTGCGATCTCGCGGGCCGCCGGCAGCCGCCGCACGCGGTACTCGATGAGCGCGCGCGCCGCGGGCGGATGCGTCGCGGAAAAGAACGGCAGCCCGAAGACGTCGGAGTCCCAGAACACGTGCCCGCGGTACGCGGAGCCGCTCACGCCGCGCGCGCCGAGCGCCGCCTCGCCCCGCTCGGCGACCGACGCGATCAGGTGGAAGAGGCAGAAGCGAACCGCCCGCTCAAGCTCGGGCTCGCCCTCGATCGCGATCCCGGCCTCCTCCCAGCGGCCGGCCCACGCGGCCCGGTGCTCGCTCAGGAGGCCGTCGAAGCGGCGCGCGGCGGCCCCGCGGAGGCGGCTGACCGCTTCCCTCGCCGTCGGAGCCTGGTCGGGGTCCACCGCGTAGACGCCGAGGCGGTCGAGCCGCGCGAGCTCACCTCGCCTCCGCGTCCACCAGTCGCGCGCGACGGCGAGGACGCCCCCCGTTCCCGCAGGACGGCGAGCCCAGGCGTACGGTCCGAGCGTGCGCAGCTCGTCGGCGTCGGTCAACGGCGTCCCGTCCTTCGCCAGGCGGCGTGAGAGCTCGGCCCGCAACGCGACCGTTCCGGGCTCGGCGAGCGACGAGAGCAGGACGGCGCTGGCGCGCCGGCGGGCGCCGCGAACGTCCTGCCGCAGCAGGCCGGTCCGGAGGTCGAGGACCCGCCGAACGCGATCGCGGGGGCGAAGCTGGAACGAGAGCCGCTGCCAGAGCGGCAGCGCGGTCAGCTCCTCCTCCGGCCCGTGGCCGGTGTACGCGCCCGCGGCGACGACGCCCGGCGCCGTCGACGGATGGCCGTCGATCGGGCTTCCGCGCGTTCCGAGGCGACCGTCGGCGAGCGTCAGCAGCGACTCGTTGACGCGTTCGGGGGTCGGGCTGACGCCCTCGACGACGATCGTCCACGCAGGGTCGTCGACGAGAATCGGAAGCTCCCGTCGCTCGCGGCGCTCGAGCTGATCCTCGAGCACTCGCTCGACCGGCACGCTCTCGTCCGCTACGAGGATCCCCGCGCGCGGGATGCCGCGTCTCCACATCTCGGCGAAGAACCATTCGGCGGCGCCTTGCTCGCCAACGTCTGCGACGAGCCGCGGCCCGTCGTGGTCGACGGCGAGGACCTCGGAGCCGCGCCCGACGCACAGGTAGAGGCGTCCGGGTCCGGACGGTCTCGTTCGGAGGCTCGCGTCGACGTCGGCGAGATCGGCGGCGGTGACGAGCGCGAGCTCGAACCCGGCGGCGCAGAGCCGCTCGACGAGCTCGCGTCGCCGTTCGGCGGAAGCCCCGACGCCGTCCCAGTCGACCATGGCGGCCTCGAAGCGGCGGGCGAGCGCCACCGGAATCCGCTCGCTCCTAGCCGGACGGAGTCCGCGCCGTCGTGCGGAGACGGCTTCCACGAGAGCACATCGTCCCAGACAGCCCGGCCGACGGCAATGGCCCGATTCGGGGATACGCCGACGGGCAACATTTATTTATGGGCCGCCCGCGCCGCCTCGAGGTCGCACCCGCGCCGCAGCCGCCGGCTCCTGACGTGGACCTCGACGCGACGCTGCGCGAGGCGGTCGTCGCGCTCGAGTCCGCCGGGATCCCGTACCTGCTGATCGGCGGGCTGGCGGCGACGCTGCTCGGCCGTCCTCGCCACACGCGTGACATCGACCTCTTCGTGCGCCAGGTCGACGCGCACGCCGCCCTCGCTGCGCTGGGCGAGGCAGGCTTCGACACCGAGGAAACCAATCCGGCCTGGATCTTCAAGGCGTTCAAGCGCGACGTCACCGTCGATCTGATCTTCTGGCTGCTCGGCGAGATCTACCTCGACGACGAGATGCTCGCGCGGGCGCGCCGGCTCGAGTGGTCGGGGACGCTCGTGACGGTGATGCCGCCCGAGGACCTCGTCGTCGTCAAGGCGATCGTCCACGACGAGCAGAACCCGCACCACTGGCACGACGCGCTCGGCGTCATCGCCGCGTGCGAGCTCGATTGGGAGTACCTCGCCTCGCGGGCGCGACAAGGCGCGCGCCGCGTGCTCGCGTTGCTCGTGTACGCGCAGGCGAACGACCTCGTCGTCACGGACGAGACGGTGCGCAAGCTGTACGAGAGCGTCTACGGCTAAGGCCCATCTGGGCCCACGTAACAGCGTTACCCGTCAGACGCGCCGGTTGCGGACGAGCTCGACGCCGTGCCGCTCGAGGTCGCGGACGCCACCTCCGACGACGTGGACGAGATCGCCGACGCCCGCGCGCCGGAGCAGGGACGCGGCGATCGAGCTCCGGTTGCCCACCGAGCACACGACGGCGAGCGGCCGGTCGTGGGCGGCGCGGAGGGCGTCGGGCACGCCGTCCCGCAGCTCGTAGTACGGCACGTGGAGGGAGCCCGCGACGTGGCCCTCCTCCCACTCGTCGTCGTCCCGCACGTCGAGCAGCTCTACCGAGCCCGCGCGCACACGTGCCGCCAGCTCCGGAATGTCGATCGCCTCGGTGGTCTCGAGGGGCAGCCTTGCGTCCTCCCAGGCCGCGATCCCGCCCGCCAGGAACCCGCGGAGGTCGCGGAACCCGACGGCTTCGAGCAGGCGGCCGAGCCGGCGCGCGTCGGCGTCCGTCGGCCCGAGCACGACGACGGCGCTCTCGGGGTCGACGACCCAGGCGGCCCGGGTGCCCACGGCCGCCCGCACCATCGTCACGTTGATCGAGCCCGGCACGTGCGCCGCGTCGTATTCCCTCGGCTCGCGCCCGTCGACGAGCGCCGCCCCGTCTTCGAGGAGCTGCCCTGCCCGGGTCGGCGCGAGCGGCCCGAGCGGCGCGGGCTCCGTCAGCAGCGGGCCGCGGTTGAGCTCGACGATGCGCTCGAAGTTCGGCGGCTGCGGCTCCAGCGCATCCCTCAGCTCGCGGACGAAGTCGTTCTCGCTCGCGATCTGCAGGAAGGGGTTGAAGCGGCGCTCGAAGCCGACCGTCGAGCTCGGCTTCTTGCTCATCCCGGCGCCTCCGCAGAGCGAGCCGCCGATGTGGCCGGGCCACACCTCCACGAAGTCGTCGAGCTCGAGCAAGCGGCGCAGCGACTGGTAGATCCCCCGCGCGCCCTCCTCGGCGTCCACGGCGAGGTCCGGCCGCGCGATGTCGCCGACGAAAAGCGAGTCGCCTGTGAGGAGCAGCCACGGGGAGTCCGAGCGACTCATGTCCGTCACGAGGAAGGCCATGTGTTCCGGCCGGTGGCCCGGCGTCGCGAGCGCGACGATGCGCGCGGACCCGACCTCCACGGCGTCTCCGTCCGACAGCGGCTCGTGCGGATACTCGACGCCGGCGTCGCGCGAGACGTGGATGCTCGCGCCCGTCGCCGCGGCCAGCCGGCCGCGCCCGGACACGTGGTCGGCGTGGTTGTGCGTCTCGAGGACGCGGCCGATCTGGAAGCGATGCTCCTCCGCGAGCGCGAGGTAGTCCTCGATCCCCCACTTCGGGTCGATCACCGCCGCCTCGCGGCCGTCCGCGATGACGTACGACGCGCACCCGAGGTCCTCGTGGAGGACTTGCCGGAGGAGCACGCTCGGACGCTAGCGCCTCGTCCGGGGAGTACGGTGATGATCCTGGCGCGCGAAAAGCAAGCCAGGCAAGGACGCAGGGAGCGCCGGTATGCCGACATACCGGCGCGACCGAGGACGCCGCATGGCGCCGCTTTGCAGCCGCCCAGGGCGCATGATATTCCCCGGACGGGGCGCTAGCGACGACGACGACGCGGAGGCGCTAGCGGAAGCGGAGTGAGCGCGCGCTCTGCGCGAAGACCGGCGTGTAGGCCCGAACCTGCGCCGGCGTCGTCGTGTACGTCAGCAGGTAGACGGCGCCGGCGTGGGCGACCGCGTACTGCGTGACCGACACGCGCCGCCACGTCCCCGCCTGCACCCGCTGGGCGTAACGGAAGCGGATCGCAAGACCCGCCGGCAGGTGCACGTACCGCCGCCGCACAGGCTTCACGACTCCCGGGTAGTGTCCGAGCGCGTCGGCGTTCGCCTTCGCCCACGCCTCGAGGCTGAATCTCGTCCGCTGGCGGAGCACGTTCAGGTTGGTGACGAAGCCGCTCTTGAGCGAGGCGCGCGCGAAGTCGGCGGCGATGAGCTTCACGAGCGGCCCCATCCGGCTCATGAACGCATAGAGGATCGGCGCGACGCGGGGATGGCGGGCGGCCTCCGCGCGGATGGCTGCCTTCACGGCCGGCGTCTTCTGCGTGAGGTCACGCCACGTCGGCGGAAGCCCTACGGAGGCCTGACGGCCGACCGGGTACGTCCGCCACGTCGCCATGGGAGCGGCCGTGCCGCCCGGCGCGAGCGCGAGCAGCAGCAGCGCGAGAGCCGCGAATGTCAGTGCACGACGGATCGAGATCAGACCCGGCCTCCTCCCGGAGCGGCATCGTATCCGGGGGTTCGGCCGGCGTTACGAGTCGCCGGAAGCGCGCCCGCGCATCTCGTCGACGGCCGCGCGCCCCTCCTCGTGCACCTGCCGGCGCCGGGCGTCGGGATCATGCTCGGCCGCGTCCACCGGCACCTCCCCCTGCTCGAAGGCCTCCCGTTCGTCGACGAGCTCGCGTGCCTCGGCGAGCCGTCGGCGAAGCTCTTCCGCGCGCGGGTCCTCGACCGCTGTCTCGCGAGAGACGATCTGCCCCGCCGGCCGTCGGCGCACGAACGCGCGGGCCGCGAGCGCTGCGCCGGCGGCGAGACCGAGCGCCCACGCGAGACGGCCCTGCATGCGGGCGATGCTACACTCGCCCGCGCTTCCTGCCCGTCCTCGCGCCGCCCGTTCCCGAGCGGCGCCTGCCGGACGGGCCGCCAGACCGAAGGAAGGAGGTCGTCGGGAACGTGAATCCGTACGAGATCCTGCTGCTGCTCGATCCCGAGCTGTCCGACGAGCGGCAGGAAGAGATCGTCTCGCGCGTCCGCGATCTCGTCGAGCACGGCGGCGGCACGTGGCTCACGCACGAGCCGTGGGGCCGGCGCAAGCTCGCCTACGAGATCGACCACAAGCACGACGGCGCGTACCACCTCGTGACGTTCGACGCCGCGCCCGAGACCCTGGAGGAGATCTCGCGCGTGCTCAAGATCGCCGACGAGGTGATGCGGTTCCTCGCCGTGCGGCGCGTCGAGACGAAGCACGAGGCCGACCGGGAGCCCGAGTACGCTAGGACGAACGTACGTTCGTCCGAGGAGGAGGAGTAAGCATGGCCAACATCAATCGCGTCGTCCTGGTGGGGAACCTGACCCGCGATCCGGAGCTCCGGCACACGCCGAGCGGGACGGCCGTCTGCAAGCTGCGCGTGGCCGTGAACACGCGCCAGAAGGACGCCGCGACCGGCGAGTGGGGCGACAAGCCGAACTACTTCGACGTCACCGTCTGGGGCAACCAGGGCGAGAGCTGCGCGCAGTTCCTCTCGAAGGGCCGGCCGGTTGGCATCGACGGACGGCTCGACTGGCGCGAGTGGGACGCCCAGGACGGCACCAAGCGCCAGGCGGTCGAGATCATCGCCGACACCGTCCAGTTCCTCGGCAGCCGCGGCGACGGCGAGAGCCAGCCGCAGTTCGTGCCGGCGAGCGCGCAGGCCGCCGACGCGGATTTCCCGGCGGCGGCCGACGACGACATCCCGTTCTAGGAGGGCGACGACGATGAAGGAGCAGCGCGGTCGCAAGCGGGAGAGGCCCGGCGCTGGCCAGCAGCGGCGAAGGTCGTGCTACTTCTGCCGCGAGGGGATCACCGAGGTCGACTACAAGAACGCGGCCCAGCTCCGCCGCTACGTCTCCGAGAAGGCGAAGATCCGCTCACGGCGCGTCACGGGCGCGTGCCGGCGCCATCAGCGGCAGGTCGCCGTGGCCGTCAAGCGGGCGCGCGAGATGGCGCTCCTGCCGTATATCTCCGGCTGACGCATGGAGATCATCCTGCGCCAGGACGTCGAGAAGGTCGGCTACCGCGGCGACGTCGTCACGGTCGCCGACGGGTACGCGCGCAACTTCCTGCTGCCGCGCCGCCTCGCCGAGCGGGCGACGCCGGCGAAGGTCGCGGAGGTACGCCGGCGCGAGGAGCTGCGCGCGCGCCAAGAGGCGCGCACGGCCGAGCAGGCGCAGGAGGTCGCCGGCGTGCTCGCGAAGACGGTGCTCCGCTTCGAGGTGAACGCCGGGCCGACCGGGGCGCTGTTCGGCTCGGTCACGCCGGGCGACCTCGCCGACGAGATCTGGCGCGTGCGGAAGATCCGCGTCGACCGACGAAAGATCGCGCTCGACGAGCCGATCAAGCGGATCGGGCGCTACGAGGTGCCGATCCACGTCTTCGAGAGCGTCGACGTCGGGGTCAAGACCCTGGTCGTCCCGGAGGGCGGAGAGCTGCCGCCCGAAGAGGAGGAGGCGCAGGAGGCGCCGCCTGCAGAGGAAGCGGGAGCCGAGACGACCGAGGAGGCGCTCGGACCTGCCGCGGGCGACGAAGCGGAGCTCCGGGTCCCCGAGGATGCGCTCGACCGCGTGGTCGACGCCGAACCGGCCGGCGAGCCCGAGGACCAGCAGCTCTAGGGAGTCTTTTCCCCAGCGCTCTCCACCGCCTGGGGAAAGCGCTACGAAGTTCCCGCTGCGAGCGGGCGACCTTTCCACAGATCCGTCCGGCCGCTTTGCGAACATGTGTTCTGTTATGCCTGCTGATCGACGGATCGCACTAGTAGGAGCAGCGAGGTTGTGCACAGGCTTGCTCGCGCGATCGCCACGGTTTTGACTAGCCCGTAATGGCCGAGGTCGCGCAGCTTCCGCAGGCCGCCCCGGTGCCGCCGCAGAACCTCGATGCCGAGGAGTCGGTCCTCGGGGCAATGCTCCTCTCCCCCGGCGCCATCGGGGCGGTCTCGGAAGTGCTCGACGCCTCGGACTTCTACCGCGAGAGCCACGCGATCACCTACCGCGCGGCACTCGCGCTCTACGGCAAGGGCGAGCCCGTCGACGCGATCACGCTCGTCGACGAGCTCGAAGAGCGTGGCGAGCTCGAACGTGCGGGTGGCCGCAGCCGCATCCACGAGCTCGCCGCGCTCGTCCCTGCGACCGCGAATGCGGCGCACTACGCGCGCATCGTGCGTGAGATGGCGACGCTGCGCGGGCTCGTCCGCGCCGGTAACGAGGTGGCGCGGCTCGGCTGGGAGCGGCCGGGCGAGACCGCGGATCTCGTCGATCGCGCCGAGCAGCTGATCTTCGAGCTTTCGCAGAGCCGCGTCACCGGCGAGTTCAGTCACATAGAAGCGCTGCTCAAGGAGAGCTTCGAGCGGATCACGCAGCTGTACGAGGCCGGAGTCGACGTGACCGGAACGCCGAGCGGGTTTCGCGACCTCGATCGCGTCACGTCCGGGTTCCAGCGCGGGAACCTCGTCATCGTCGCGGCGCGCCCGAGCATGGGAAAGTCAGCGCTCGGCCTGTGCACGGCCGCGAATCTCGGCGTCCGCTACGAGACGCCGGTCGCGCTGTTCACGCTCGAGATGTCGAAGGCGGAGGTGACGCAGCGGCTGATGTGCAGCGAAGCGAAGGTGGAGTCGCAGCGCCTCCGCACCGGAAAGCTCGCCGTCGACGACTGGCCCCGGCTGACCGCGGCCTGCGACAAGCTCGCGAAGGCGCCGGTCTACGTGGACGACACCGGCTCGATCACGATGATGGAGCTGCGCTCGAAGGCCCGCCGACTGACGTCGCGTGAGCCGAACCTCGGCCTCATCGTCGTCGACTACCTGCAGCTGATGACGACCGGCCAGACGGCCGAGAACCGCGTGCAGGAGGTCTCGCAGATCTCGCGCCAGCTGAAGGTGCTCGCGCGCGACCTCGACGTCCCGATCCTGGCGATGTCGCAGCTCTCGCGCGCCGTGGAGCAGCGCCACGACAAGCGCCCGATCCTGTCCGACCTTCGCGAAAGCGGGTCGATCGAACAGGACAGCGACGTCGTAGTCTTCGTCTATCGCGACGACTACTACAACGAGGAGTCCGACCAGCAGGGACTCGCCGAGCTGATCGTGGCGAAGCACCGCAACGGGCCGACCGACTCCGTAAAGCTGTCCTTCCTCAAGCGCTACGCGAAGTTCGCGGACCTCGCGGCCTAAGGAAAAGGCGTGTACGAGCAGACGATCTGGCTTCCACCTCGAGCGACGGCATTCACCGAGATCTGCGCGACATGCGAGGAGGAGCATCCCGACCGCGGAGGTCTTCCGCCGACTGTGAGCGGGAACCTGCGGATCGACGACATCGCGGGCTGGGCAACCTGCGCCCGCGGGCACACGATGCGCGTTCTGCGGATGCGCGGCGCGATGCCGGCCGGCGCGCTGCGGTAACCGACGCGCTTCCGATACAACGCCGGCGTGAAGGTGACGATCCTGCTCGCCGACGCGGCGCAGGCCGTGAACGGGAAGCTGTACGTCCTCGGCGGCGGCTGGTCGCTGACAGGCCCCGATCCGAGCGCGATGGCGCTCGCGGTCAAGATCGAAGTGCCCTGGGATCGGGCGAACCTGAAGCACCGCTGGCTCCTCGAGCTGCTCGACGGCGACGGCGCTCCGGTCGAGATGCCGCCCGCAGTCGCAGGCGGTCCGGCGCAGCCCGTGCGAATCGAGGGCGAGTTCGAGGCGGGCCGGCCGCCGGGTCTCAAGCCGGGGACGCCGCTCGACGTCGCGCTGGCGCTGAACTTCGCGCCGCTGCCGCTCGCGCCCGGCGGCCGCTTCGTCTGGCGGCTCTCGATCGACGGGCTCGACGGCGACTGGCAGGTCGCGTTCTCGACGCGGTCGTCCGCAACTCCCGCCTCCGGCGTAGAGTCGCAGGATCGGTAACACCCAGCCCGTGCCTGCCACCGTGATCGTCGGCGCGCCGAGGCGCCGACTCGGCGGCGCCGCCTAGGAGGACGCGCGGGCTCCGCCCGTGCGTCCGTTTAGACCCACTGCGCTCGATCGGCGTTCGGCCTCGGAGCGTTAGTCTCTGCGCCCGTGCCTGCCACCGTGATCGTTGGAGCACAGTGGGGAGACGAGGGCAAGGGCAAGATCGTCGACCTGCTGGCGCGGGACTCGGACGTCGTCTGCCGCTACAACGGCGGGCCGAACGCGGGCCACACGATCGTCACCGACGGCGAGACGTACAAGCTCCGCCACATGCCGTCTGGGATCGTGTGGGGCCGCGAGTGCGTGATCGGCGCGGGGTGCGTCGTCGACCCGGGCGTCTTCGTCGAGGAGCTCGACGACCTCGAGGCCCGCGGGGTCGCAACGGACCGGCTGCACCTCTCCGGTAACGCCCACGTGATCATGCCGTGGCACATCGCGATCGACCAGGGCGGCGAGCGCCGACTCGGCCGGCTGCGGATCGGAACGACACGGCGCGGGATCGGGCCGACGTACGCCGACAAGGCGTTCCGGCTCGGTATCCGCGTCCAGGATCTCCTCGACCCGAAGATCCTGCGCCAGAAGCTGGAAGTCGCGCTCGCGGAGAAGAACGTCTGGCTCGAGCGTGTGTACGGGGCCGCGCCGCTCGAGCTCGAGGAGCTCGCGGCCCGGTACGAGCGGCTCGCTCAGCGGCTTCGTCCGTACGTCGGCGACACGTCGCTGCTCGTCGACCGGGCGCTCCGGGAAGGCCGTTCGGTCCTGCTCGAAGGCGCGCACGGGACCCTGCTCGACCTCGACCACGGCACGTATCCCTTCGTGACCTCGTCGAGCACGCTTGCGGGCGGCGCCGCTGCAGGCGTCGGGATCGGTCCCACCCGTATCGATGCGGTCGTCGGCGTCGCGAAGGCGTACGTCACGCGAGTCGGAGAAGGCCCCTTCCCGACCGAGATCGAGGGGCCCGGCCAGGAGCGGATGCGGGAGCTCGGCGGGGAGGTCGGCACCGTCACCGGCCGCGCGCGGCGCTGCGGCTGGCTGGACCTGGTCGCGCTGCGCTACGCCGCACGGTTGAACGGGTTCACGTCGCTCGCGCTGACGAAGCTCGACGTCCTCTCGTACTTCGACGAGCTGCCCGTCTGCGTGCGCTACCGCCTACCGGACGGGAGGGAGAGCGACGAGTTCCCGGCCCACCAGAGCGACTTCCACCACGCTGATCCGGTGTACGACGTGCTCCCGGGCTGGCGCGAGCCGCTCGACGGCGTCACGGCTGTTGGCGACTTGCCGGACGCGGCGCGCCGCTATCTCGAGCTCGTCGAGCGAACGCTCGAGGTCGAGGTGTCGCTGATCGGCACCGGCCGCGAGCGCGAGCGCGTTCTCTCTCCCTAGGGCGCGCGGCGCTCGGCGATGACCGACGCGTACGTCTCGCGAAGTGCGTTTACCGCGGCCGCGATGTCGCCCGGATCGACGTCCTCGCCGCGCCCGGCACGATCGGCGGTGTCGCGGGCAGCCTCGTAGTCGAGGACGAAGCCGCGCTCGTCCCCCACATCGCGGACGGGATCGTCGAGGTCGGCACCTCGCTCCTCCAGCATCTCCGCGACGAGGTCGGCAGCTCCGGCAGCGCGTGGGCCGGGTCGTCGGCGAGGTCCGGCTCGAGCTGCTGGAAGCGGCTCTCCCATTCGTGAACGTCGAGGCCCGGGTCTTCGCCGTCCGGAAGCGTCATCGCGCCCACGATGCGCACACCTCGGAGCGGTCAAACATCGTCCGTCGCGCGTAGAGTCGTGCCGTGCGCGTACTGCTAGTCGGCTCCGGCGGGCGCGAGCACGCGCTGGCCTGGAAGCTCGCGCAGAGCGCCGTGCTCGACGAGCTGCATGCGGCGCCGGGGAATCCCGGGATCGCCACGCTGGGTACGTGTCATCCCGTCCGCGCGGACGACGGCGAGGCGATGCTCGCCCTCGCGGGCTCGCTCGCCGCCGATCTCGTCATCGTCGGCCCCGAGGTGCCGCTCGTCACCGGTCTGGCCGACGCGCTCCGGCACGCGGGCGTCGCGGTGTTCGGACCCGGCGCGGCTGCGGCGCGGATCGAGGGATCGAAGCGCTTCGCGAAGGACGTGATGGCGGCGGCCGGGGTACCGACCTCGAGTGTTCTGGAGTCGCCGGCTGCACCGTGCGTGATCAAGCTCGACGGTCTCGCGGCGGGAAAGGGCGTCTTCGTCTGTCGTGACGACATCGAGCTCGAACGCGGCTTGCGCGCAGCGCGTGCTCTCGGCGGACCGCTGGTGATCGAAGAGTTGCTCGAGGGCGATGAGCTATCCGTGTTCGCGCTCGTCGACGGCCGCGACGTCGTCGCGCTTGCCGAGGCTCGCGACTACAGCCGGGTGGGCGACGGCGACACGGGCCCGAACACCGGCGGCATGGGCTGCTTCTCGCCCGTCGCCGACGTCCCGCCGATCCACGATCTCGTCGATGCGATCCACCGGCCGGTCGCGGAGGAGCTCGCTCGGCTCGAGACGCCGTTCGTCGGTTGTCTGTACGCCGGCTTGATGCTCACCGAAACGGGACCGCGCGTCCTGGAGTTCAACTGCCGCTTCGGCGATCCCGAGACGCAGGTGCTCGCACCGCGGCTCGAGAGCGACCTTCTCGCCCCCCTCGCGGCCGCCGCCGTCGGAGAGCTGGCAGGCGTCGAGATCGGCGTTCGCGCCGAGGCGGCCGTCACGGTCGCGCTCACGGCCGGTTCATATCCCGAAGGGCGCGACGTCGGGAGCCCGATCGTGGGCGTCGAGGAGGCAGAGGCGACCGGCGCTCTCGTCTTCCATGCCGGGACGGCGCTGCGCGACGGACGCCTCGTCACGAACGGCGGCCGGATCCTCAACGTGACGGCCGTCGGCGCGACCCTCGACGACGCCCGAGAGCGCGCATATGCCGCCGTCGAGCGCATCTCGTTCCCGGGCGTGCACTTCCGAACCGACATCGGCGGACTCGTCGGCCGTGTCCACAGCTGAGGCCCCGCTCGTCGGCGTCGTGGTCGGGTCGGAGTCCGACCGGGAACGCGTTCAACCCGCTCTCGACGAGCTCGACGCGCGCGGCATCACCTGGGAGCTGGAGGTACGGTCGGCTCATCGGACGCCTGACGCGGTCGCCGAGTACGGTCGCTCGGCACGCGCGCGCGGGCTCCGAGTGCTCATCGCCGGTGCAGGGCTCGCGGCGGCGTTACCCGGCGTGCTCGCGGCGCACACGGACCTGCCCGTCATCGGCGTCCCCCTACGGTCCTCGCTCTCTGTTCTCGACGGTCTCGATGCGCTCCTCGCGATCGCCCAGATGCCGCCGGGCGTACCCGTCGCGTGCGTCGGGGTCGACAACGCCCGCAACGCCGCGGTGCTCGCGGCGCGCATCCTCGCCGTTGGCTGACGACGCGCTCACGGCGCTGGCCGCGGAGCTCGTCGCGATCGACTCGGTCAACCCGTCGCTCGTCGCGGGCGCCGCCGGAGAGAGCGAGATCGCACGCTTCGTCGCGAAGTGGTGCGAACAGCACGGCCTCGAGGTGGACGTCGTCGAGGCGACGCCCGGGCGTCCCAGCGTCGTCGCGTGGGCGCGGGGATCGGGTGGCGGACGGTCGCTGCTCCTGAACGCGCACCTGGACACTGTCGGCGTCGCCGGGATGGAAGCGCCGCACGAGCCGCGCGTGGCCGATGGAAGGTTGTACGGACGCGGCGCTCTCGACATGAAGGCAGCGCTGGCTGCGATTCTGGAGGCGGCTGCTCGCATGCGCGGGCACGCGCTTGCGGGCGACGTCGTCCTCACGGCCGTCGCCGACGAGGAGGTCGCGTCGATCGGCACGGAGGAGGTTCTCGAGCGGGTGCGCGCGGACGCCGCCGTCATCGTCGAACCGACTGACCTCCGGGTCGCGATCGCGCACAAGGGCTTCGTCGGATTCGAGATCGAGACGCAGGGCGTCGCCGCCCACGGCTCCCGACCTGACCTTGGCGTCGACGCGATCGTGAAGATGGGGCCGGTGCTCACGGCGCTCGGCGAGCTCGACGTCGAGCTGTGCCGCCGTCCGGCCCATCGGCTGCTCGGACGCGGTTCGATCCACGGCTCGCTGATCGAGGGCGGACAGGAGTTTTCGAGCTACCCGGCCCGCTGCGTCCTGACCGGCGAGCGGCGAACCGTTCCCGGCGAGACCGAAGAGCAGGTCGAGCAGGAGCTGCGGGCAATCGCCGGCGGGTCGGAGGTCCGGATGGGCGTCTCGCGTCCGCCGCTCGAGGGCGACGCCTCGCATCCCTTCACCGAGCTTGTGCTCCGATGCGCCGGCTCGCGGGAAGCCGTGGGCGTGCCGTTCTGGGCCGATTCCGCGTTGATCGCCGACGCGGGGATACCAACCGTGCTCTACGGCCCGGTGGGCGCGGGCGCTCACGCTGTCGAGGAGTGGGTCGAGCTCGCCTCCGTGGAGCGCGTACGCGAGGTCGTCCTCAGTACTGCCGTCGCGTGGTGCGGCTAGGCTCCGCCTCGTGATCGCGCGCTACTCGCGTCCGGCGATGGCGCGAGTCTGGTCGGACGAGAACCGGCTCGCGCGGTGGCTGGACGTCGAGCTCGCCGCCCTCGACGCCTGGGCGGAGCTGGGCGTGATCCCCGCCGCAGACGTGGAGGCGATCAGGCGTCGAGCCGCGCCGCCCTCGCCTGCACGTGTGGCCGAGCTCGAGGCCCGGACGGCGCACGACGTGGCCGCGTTCGTCGACGCCGTGGCCGAGCAGCTCGGGAACGCGGGGCGTTGGCTCCACTACGGTCTGACCTCGTCGGACGTCCTCGACACGGCGCTCGCGCTACAGGTGCAGGAGGCGGGGACTCTGCTCCGGGAAGGCCTGCAGCGCGCATTCCGCGCAGTCGTGATCCGAGCCGAGGAGCACCGCACGACGCTGACGATCGGGCGTACGCACGGAGTCCACGCCGAGCCGACGACGTTCGGTCTCAAGCTCGCCGGCTGGGCGTTCGAGCTCGATCGCGGGTGCACGCGCGTCGCGCGTGCGCTCGAGGGAATGCGGGTTGGGAAGCTCTCGGGCGTCGTCGGCACCTACGCAGCCACGGATCCCGAGCTCGAGCGCCTCGCGTGCGAGCGTCTTGGGCTCGAGCCTGCGCCAGCGTCCTCGCAGATCGTCCAGCGCGACCGGCACGCCGAGCTGCTGTCGACAATGGCGCTCGTCGGCTCGTCGCTCGAGAAGTTCGCCCTCGAGGTGCGTCATCTGGCCCGCACCGAGGTCCGCGAGGTGGAAGAGCCGTTTGCCGCGGGGCAGAAGGGCTCCTCGGCGATGCCGCACAAGCGGAATCCCGTCGTCTCCGAGCGGATCTGCGGGCTCGCTCGCGTCGTTCGGGGAAGCGCGCTCGTGGGGCTCGAGAACGTCGCGCTCTGGCACGAGCGCGACATCTCCCACTCGTCCGCCGAGCGGATCGCGATCCCGGACGCATTCCTCGCGGTCGACTACATGCTCGACCGCTTCGCCTGGCTTATCGAAGGCCTCGTCGTCGACCCCGAGCGGATGCGCCGCAACCTCGAGGAGGGCCACTGGGTGTTCGCGAGCCAGCGGCTGCTGCTCGCGCTGGTCGATTCCGGGCTCGGCCGGGACGAGGCGTACCGCCGCGTCCAGGCGCACGCTCTCCGCGCATGGGAAGAGGAGCGCGACTTTCGGGAGCTCGCCCGCGCGGATCCCGAGATCGGCGGCCGCGTCGACCTCGACGCCGTCTTTTCGCTGGAGCCGTACACGCGCCACGTCGATGCCGTCTTCGAGCGCCTGCGCGCGCTGGAGCGAAGAGAGGAGACCGTCCATGCATGACACTGGCGTGTACGTCGGCAGCGGCAAGGTCCGCGAGCTGTACGCGCTCGACGAAGGACGACTCTTGCTGGTCGCCACCGACCGCGTCTCCACGTTCGACGTGGTGCTGCCGACGGAAATCCCCGACAAGGGCCGCGTGCTCGCCGGCCTCTCGGCCTTCTGGTTCGCGCGGACACAGGACGTGTGCCCGAACCACCTCCTCACCCTTCGCCCGGACGGCCGCTCGCTCGAGTGCCGCCGCCTCGAGATGCTTCCGATCGAGTGCGTCGTCCGGGGCTATCTCGCCGGATCGGGCTGGAAGGACTACCGCGCCACGGGCACCGTCTGCGGGCACGCGCTTCCAGGCGGCCTGCGCGAGGCCGAACGACTCCCGGAGCCGATCTTCACGCCCGCGACGAAGGCCGTCGAGGGCCACGACGAGAACATCACGCGTGAGCAGGCGGCGGAGCTCGTCGGGCGAGCGCTGCTCGACAGGGTCGAGCGCGTCACGCTCGCGCTGTACCGCCTCGCGAGCGAGCACGCCGGGGCGCGGGGAATCCTGATCGCCGACACGAAGCTCGAGTTCGGGCTGGACGGCGACGGCCGCGTCGTGCTCGGCGACGAGGCGTTCACACCGGACTCGTCGCGCTTCTGGCCCGCCGATCAGTACCGGGTCGGCGCCTCTCCACCGTCGTTCGACAAGCAGTTCGTGCGCGACTACTGCGAGCGCCTCGGCTGGGACAAGGCGCCCCCCGGGCCGGAGCTACCCGAGGACGTGGTCAAGGGCACGCGGGCGCGCTACGTCGAGGCATTCGAGCGCCTGACAGGGATCGCGTTCAGCGATTACCTCGAGGATCCCGAGGTCGTACGCCGATGAGAGCGACGGTGCTCGTCCGACCCAAGCCCGGCATCCTCGACCCGCAGGGCGAGGCCGTGGAGGGTGCGCTCCGCCAGCTCGGCTTCGCGGTCTCGGAGGCGCGTGTCGGGCGCTTGGTCGACGTCGAGCTCGACGTCGACGACGCTGCCGCCGCACGCGTCCAACTCGTGCGCATGTGCGAGCAGCTGCTCGCGAACCCCCTCATCGAGAGCTACGAGATCGCCGTCGACGGCCGATGAGCAAGCCCCGCCCGCGCGTCGCCGTCATCGTGTTCCCAGGGTCGAACGACGACCGCGACGCCGCCTGGGCGCTTTCGGCGCTCGGCGCAGATCCGGTTTTCGTCTGGCATGCCGATCACGACCTACCCGACGTCGAGGCGGTCGTGCTCCCCGGCGGCTTCTCCTACGGCGACTACCTGCGCTGCGGCGCGATCGCGCGCTTCTCCCCCGCGATGCGCGCCGTCGCCGCCTTCGCTGCCGAGGGCGGGCTGGTACTCGGGATCTGCAACGGGTTCCAGATCCTGTGCGAGGCCGGACTCCTGCCGGGCGCCCTGCGGCCGAACGGCTCCTTGCGTTTCGTCTGCCGCGACGTGCCGGTCCGCGTCGAGCGGGCCGATACGCCCTTCACGTCGCGCTGCCGCCCGGGACAGCGGCTCGTGATCCCGGTGAAGCACGGCGAGGGCGCGTTCTTCGCCGACGACGAGCTTCTCGCAGCGATCGAGCGTGAGGCGGCAATCGCCCTCCGGTACGACGGGGACAACCCGAACGGCTCCCGGGCCGACGTGGCGGGCGTGGTCAACGCCGAGGGCAACGTTCTCGGGCTCATGCCGCATCCGGAGCACGCGGTCGATCCGCTGCTCGGACCGGCAGACGGCGCGCTGATCCTGGCGTCGCTGATCGACGCGGCGCAGGAACGGCTGCTCTCGGTTGTCGGCTAGGGCGCGCGCGTCTAGGCAGCTCCCAGGCCGAGAGCCCGGGCGAGGTCCGGGTGGTCGGCCAGTGCCGCGTGCAGGCGCTCGACGTCACGCGCGCGCAGCGTGACGGGCCCGCGTCGGGCCGCGCCGCCGGTCGCGTAGGCGAAGCGGACGAGCTGCTCGCCGGACTCGATCTCGAGCAGCTGGACGAGCGAGGCGAAGCGGCGGTCCGCCGCGCGCTGCCGTACAGCGATCTCGTCAACGAGCGTCGCGCGTCCCCACGGCGTCTCGACTCGGGCCGGGGCGGCCGCCCTGGCCGGCTTCGGCTTCGTTGCCATCCTGAGCAACGTAGCGCACAGGGTGTGCCGCGGGCGTTGCGCGACTGCGACGAAACGGTGACGGCTACAGGCGCGGCGCGGAAAGCGCTAGGAGCCCCAGCGAAAGCCGGTCGCGGCGGGTGCGGGAGCGAGCGGCGGGCCTGGGAGGCCCTCTCGTGGCGGAGGGCTGTTGAACGCGCCCGGAGCGACATCGTTCGGCATCTCGGGATGGAGGAGCGCGGCGAGGTACTGGATCTGCCCGCGGCCCGGGCCGAGCTCGAACTGGCCGCCGCCGTAGATCCCAATCCCGCGCGCCCCGCAGTAGTCGTACGCCTCGAACAAGCGCTGGACGGACCCGAACCGGGACGGCTTCACGTTCAGCGTTCGAGGCGCGTACGGCAGCGACTCGACGTCGGCCACCGAGTGGATCGGCGCGTCCCACGTGATCCGCTCGCGGTGCGGCTCCAGCACCTCTGCGCAGGCGGAATCCTCGAGGTCGGGGTCTTCGATCCAGGCGTCGGGAAATCCCTCGGCGACGAGCCGGTAGAGGCGCGGGTCGGAGGGCTGATCGACCACGGTGCCTCGGTATGCGCCCTTCAGATCGACGACGTCGACCGCCCCCGTCGCCGCGAGCTCGGACACGAGACGCGCGTCCCAGTCGCTCGTCGGATCGAGCTTGAAGCGCAGGCGCGGATAGAAAGCGAGCCAGCCGCGAACCGCCTCCGTCGACGGCGGAGACCCGAGGCGGAGGGAGACGACGAACGTCAGCGAACGGGGCGTCTGGCCGAGGGCATCCGCGAGCGACGTGTCCGCTTGCCGCAGGGCGAGATCGAGGGCGGCACTCTCGTAGGCCCAGCGGCGGTAGTTGCGGAAGACGGGAAATTCAGGCTCACCGGGGAAGAGCTCGAGCGAGCCCAGCTGCCGCGAGAACGCGTCGAACGAGGGCCACTCGCCCTCGAGCGGGTCGCTCGGCGGGTGGTCGTGCGCGTCGGCGTCGTAGACGACGTCCTCGCCGACGCCCTCCGTGTTGCTGCCTCGCAGCCGCACGACGGTCGTGACGCGGCGGAAGCCGCTGGAGACCTCGAGCTCGAGCCGCTCGTACTCGCAACTCTCCACGACTACCGGGAATCCGGCGATCCGCTCGTACGTCCGTGTCGCCGCCTCGACACTCGACCCGTCGGGCACGCAGGCAAGTCTATGCGGCTAGCCGTGAGACTCGACGCGGACTCCGCGGGCGGAAGCAAGGATGTCGGCCGTCAGCCGCGGCAAAACGACGCGCTTGCCGGCGACGGTCGCGTCGAGGTTCCAAGGTGCGCCTACCCGGATCCAGACCGGCTTGCGCACGCCGAAACGGAGCCGGCCGCCGGCGGGAAGGGTCGCCTCGTACAGCGTGCGACCCTGCGCCGAGCCGGCGTGCACGGACAGCCAGCAGTCGCCGCGCACGGCGACGAGCGTCAGGACGGCGGGCGCCGCGGAACGGCGACGCGGCGGGGGAGGCGCAGGCGGCGGGCGGGTCACCTGCGTCGGCGCAGGCGGTGGCGCCACGCTCGCGCGTTCGCCCCGGTCGGCGCCCAGCCAGACGAGTGCCCCCATGACCGCAAGGAGAGCGGCGATCCCCAGGATCCAGCGATCGAGCAACGGCCCCAAGGCAAGCGGTCGCGCGCTCGCCCGCGGAACGGCTAGCGGCACCTGCTCCTCGGGCGCCGAGAACCGCTCTGCGAACTCGTCGGCGTACAGATCGCCGTCGAGCCCGAGGAACTCGGCGTAGGTGCGGAGAAACCCTCTCGCGTACGCGTCGCCCGGAAGCACGTCGAACCGCTCGTTCTCGAGCGCGCCGAGGTAACGCGAGCGGATCTTCGTCTCGGCCTCGGCGTCGGCGAGCGTGAGGCCGCGACGCTCGCGCGCCTCCCGCAGGCTGCTCCCGATCTCGAACATGCGACTCCTCGCCGCGTTCCGCCGCGGAGCATTGTGCCCGAGGCGACGAGGCGAGCGCCTACGCTCGCTCGATCAGCTCGATCCGGTATCCGTCGGGGTCTCGGACGAAGCAGAGTCGGGAGCCGCCCTCGCGCACCGTGTACGGCGGCCGCTCGGGC
This sequence comes from Actinomycetota bacterium, assembly GCA_046725345.1. Classification (GTDB taxonomy): domain Bacteria; phylum Actinomycetota; class Thermoleophilia; order Gaiellales; family Gaiellaceae; genus JBKOYJ01. Next base: position 26,370 of record JBKOYJ010000037.1, read on the forward strand.
TCGATCCCCTGACCTGCGAGCCGCTCGAGCGTTCCGTCGACGTCGTCGACTGTGACCGCGATGTGGCCGTAGCCCGTGCCGAGCTCGTACGCGTCGACCCCGAAGTTGTACGTGAGCTCGAGCCGAGCCCCGTCGCCGGGGAGGCCCATGAAGACATTGATCGCCTCGTCGCGAATCGGCAGCCGGCCCCGCTCCTCGAACCCGAGCGCCTCGTAGAACGCGACCGAGCGATCGATGTCGGTGATCCGGTAGCAGGTGTGGATAAGCTCCACGGCGCGGGATCCTACTTGCCTTCGAGGTCCTCGCGGACGAGTCCGAAGAGCACCCCGTCGACCCAGCCGCCATACCGGTCGTACGCCTTGCGGCGGACGCCCTCGCGTACGAATCCCGCCCGCTCCGCGTGCCGGATCGCGCGCTCGTTGAAGCCGTAGATCTCGAGCTGCAGCCGGTGGTAGCCGAGCTCCCGGAGGAGATGGCGCTGCAGGAGCCGTGCCGCCTCGTCGGCGAGCCGGCGGCCGCGGAACGCGGGATGGACGGCGAGCCCGCCGAGATTCGCGATCCGGCTGCGGCGGTTCGCGACCTCGAACCCGCAGGCGCCGGCACGCCGCCAGTCCCCGTCCTCGAGCACCTCGATCACGAAGCGGCCGAACGCCTGCGGCTCGGCGAGCGAGCGCTCGACCTCGGCCTGCACCTCCTCCGCGTCTCGCGCGCGCACGACCGCGAGGTAGGGCTCGATCTCCTCGTGTGCCAGCAGCTCCGCCAGGAACTCGACGTCGGCCGGCTCCGCGCGGCGCAGGCGGACGCTCGTCACGCCCTGGGCGCGGCCGGCGCGATTGCCCGTCGCGGCGCTCGCACCACGCCCGACCCGAGCGCGACCCCCGCCAGGATCAGCACGAGGCCGACGAGCTTGGCCGCGGTGAGCGGCTCGTCGAGCAGGGCGGCGCCGTAGAAAAGGGCGGTCACCGGCAGCAGGTACACGACGAGCGCAGCCTTCGACGGGCCCCAACCTGCGATCAGGCGGAAGTAGATCAGCGTCCCGACCGTCGTCCCGAGCACCGAGAGCGCGGCGAGCGACAGGGACGGCTTCCAGCCCGGAAGCCCGTCCGGTGCCTGAGCGACACCGAGCGGAAGGAGAACGAGCGCGGCGCCGGCCATCGTCGTGGCGGCCAGGAGCGGCCCGCCGGTCGTCGCCACGAGTCGTTGGCTCCAGAGCGCGCCGCACGCGTACGAGAGCGCGGCGAGCGCGACCGCGAGGGTCCCCGCGACGGCCCACCAGCCGCCTTCGGGCTGTGCGCCCGCGAGCACAGCGACGCCCACGAACCCCAGACCGACACCGAGCAGCTGCGTCCCCGCCGCGCGCTCGCTCGGCCGGAAGCGGAGTGCCAGCACGACGACGAAGATCGGCATCGCCGAGTTCGCGATCGCGGCGACCCCCGAGTCGACGTGCCGCTCGCCCCAAGCGATCAGCGTGAACGGGAGCGCGGCGTTCACGATCCCGAGCGCATAGGCGGCGAGACCGGCGCCGCGCAGCGCGTCCAGCGTCGGACGAGCGCCGTTCCGCCACGCGAGCACAATGCCGAGAGAGAGGGCGGTCGAGGCGGTGCGGAGGAACATCATGGTCGTGGGCTGGAAGTCGCGCCCTGCCACCTTGATGAACAGGAAGGAGGCCCCCCAGATGGCCGCGAGCGTGAGCAGGAGCGGGAGGTAGCCGCGGGGCACGGACAACCCAACGAGCGTAGCGCGGCGCTTCTTCCCGTCCTCGGCGACCGCTAGATTGCGTCCTCTGACTGCGGTCGCGGAACAGCCGCTCCACCGCGCCCTCGGCCTCACCGACGGGGAGCTCACGCGTATCCAGGAGCTGCTCGGCCGCGATCCCAACCACTTCGAGCTCGCGGTCTTCTCTCTGCTGTGGTCGGAGCACTGCGGCTACAAGCACTCGGCGAGGCTGCTGAAGCGCCTGCCGTCGACGGGGCGGGGCGTGCTCCAAGGCCCCGGCGAGAACGCCGGAGTGGTCGACGCCGGCGAAGGGACGGCGGTCGCGTTCAAGGTCGAGAGCCACAACCACCCGACCGCCGTCGAGCCGTTCCAGGGGGCCGCGACCGGCGTGGGCGGGATCCTCCGCGACGTCGTCGCGATGGGCGCGCGGCCGATCGCGCTCCTCGACGGACTGTTCTTCGCCGACCCGGGTCACGAGCTCGACCGCGCCGTCGCCGGAATCGGGGCGTACGGGAACTCGGTCGGCGTGCCGACGGTCGGCGGGACGACGACGTTTGACCCGTCCTACGGGGACAACTGCCTCGTCAACGCGATGTGCGTCGGGCTCGTGCCCGCCGAGCGTCTGACCCGCGCGCGCGCGTCCGGCCCTGGGAACCTCGTGCTCCTGTTCGGCGCGACGACGGGCCGCGACGGGATCGGCGGCGCCAGCGTCCTCGCGAGCCAGGAGCTCGGCGAGGGGGCCGACGAGAAGCGGCCGTCGGTGCAGATCGGCGACCCCTTCACGGGCAAGAAGCTGATCGAGGCGAGCATGGAGCTCGTCGAGCGCCGACTCGTGGAGGCGCTTCAAGACTGCGGCGCCGCGGGCCTCGCCTCTGCGCTCGCGGAGCTCGCGGGTGACGGCGCCGGCATCGACGTCCACCTCGACCGCGTGCCGCTGCGGGAGCGCGACCTCGAGCCGTGGGAGGTGATGATCTCCGAGAGCCAGGAGCGGATGGTGGCGATCCTGTCGGCAGATTGCTCGGCTGACGCCTCCGCAATCTGCCGACGATGGGAGCTCGATCACGCGGTGATCGGCGAGGTCACCGACTCCGGCGTCTTGCGGGCGTTCTGGCATGGCGAACAGGTCGGCGCCATTCCTGCTGCACTGCTCACCGACGACGCCCCGCGCTACGAGGTCGCCCGTTCTCCGAAGTCGGTCGCCCCCCCACCGCCGGCGACCGGCTCGCTCCCGGACCGGCTCTCCTCAACCGCCCACCGGAGCCGGCATTGGATCTACGAGCAGTACGACCAGCTCGTCGGCTCGCGCACGGTGCGGCGGCCGGGGCTCGACGCCGCCGTCCTGCGGCTCCGGCCGTCCATGCGCGGCCTCGCGGTGTCGCTCGACGGCCCGCCGCCGGGGCTGCGCGAGCCGCGCCTCGCGGGCGCGCTCGCCGTGCTCGGAGCTGCGCGGAACGTGGCCTGCGCCGGCGGAAGGCCGCTCGCACTCACCGACTGCCTCAACTTCGGCAACCCCGAGAAGCCCGAGATCGGCTGGGAGCTCGCGGAGGCGATCGACGGCATCGCGGAGGCCGCCGAGGCGCTCGAGCTGCCGGTCGTGTCGGGAAACGTCTCGCTCTACAACGAGACCGAGGGCCGGGCGATCCCGCCGACGCCGGTCGTCGGGTGCGTGGGCCTGGTCGCCGACGTGCGCCGCGTCCCGCGCGGCTGGCGCGAGGGCGACGTCGTCCTGCTCGCGCGCGCGGGGGAGCAGCTCGACCTCGAGCACGAGGCCGCGCTCGTCGGGTTCCTCTGGCGCTCGGCCCCAGCGCTCTCGCTCGCCCACGACGTCGGCTCGGCCGGGCTGGAGGTGGCGCTTGCGGAGGCGGCGCTCTGGAGCGGCGTGGGCGTCGACGTCGACCTGCCGGAAAACCCGGCAGCCGGCGCGGCGATCCTCGCCTGCGCACCTGAGGCCGCGCGCCGGCTCAAGTGGAGCGACCTCGTCCCGCTCGGCACCGCGGGCGGCGCGGCGCTGCTCGGATACCCGCTCGACGAACTGCGGAGCGCGCACGGCTGATGTGCGGCGTCTTCGGCATCCACTCGGCGGAGCGCGACGTCGCCCGCCTGAGCTACTTCGGCCTCCACGCACTCCAGCACCGCGGCCAGGAGTCGGCGGGAATCGCCGTCTCCGACGCGGGTCACCTGACCGTGCTACGCGAGATGGGCCTCGTGACGCAGGTCTTCTCCGAGCAGAAGCTGCGCGGCCTCCAGGGCGAGATCGCGATCGGGCACACGCGCTACTCCACGACCGGGGGCGCGCGCTGGGCCAACGCGCAGCCGCTCGTCCACCACGGCGTCCACCGCACGGTCGCGCTCGGCCACAACGGAAACCTCGTCAACGCCGGCGAGCTGCGAGCCGAGCTGGCGGCGGACGGTGTCACCCTCCACACCACCTCCGACACGGAGGTGATCGGCGCCCTGATCGCGGGCGACCCCGCGCCCCTCGCCGACGCCGTCGCCGCCGCGATGCGGCGCCTCGAGGGCGCGTACTCGGTGGTCGCCCTCGCCGACCACCGGCTCGTCGCCTTCCGCGATCCGCACGGGTTCCGGCCCCTCTGCCTCGGCCGCCTCGGCGACGACTGGGTGGTCGCGTCCGAGACCTGCGCCCTCGACCTGGTCGGCGCCGAGGCCGTGCGCGAGATCGCGCCCGGCGAGATCGTGATCGCCGGGCCCGACGGCCTCCAGACCGAGCAGGCCGTCGAGCGCGCCGGCGCCGGAGCGCTATGCATGTTCGAGCTCTTCTACCTCGCCCGCCCCGACTCGCGGCTGGCGGGCGTGGAGGTGCACGGCGCGCGCGTGCGGATGGGCGAACGGCTCGCGGCCGAAGCGCCGGCCGCGGCCGACCTGGTGCTGCCGATTCCCGACTCGGGCACGCCTGCTGCGATCGGCTTCGCGCGCGCGTCCGGCATCCCCTTCTCCGACGGCTTGATCAAGAACCGCTACGTGGGGCGGACGTTCATCCAGCCCGACCAGGGCCTACGCGAGCAGGGCATCCGCATGAAGTACAACCCGCTCGACGAGCTCGCGGGGAAGCGGCTCGTCATCGTGGACGACACGATCGTGCGCGGGAACACCATGCGCCAGCTCGTGGCGATGCTCTTCGACGCCGGGGCCGCCGAGGTGCACGTCCGCATCTCGTCGCCGCCGATCGTCGCTCCGTGCTTCTACGGCATCGACTTCGCGGACGAGGACGAGCTCGTCGCGGCGGGGAGGACGAGCGAGGAGGTGCGCGCCCTCATCGGCGCGACGTCGCTCGCCTACCTCTCGCTCGAGGGGCTGCAGGACGCCGTCCAGCGTCCCGCGAACTCGGTATGCCGCGCCTGCCTCACGCGCGACTATCCGACGCGAATTCCTCGCGAGTCGGCGAAGCTGCGCTTCGAAGCGACACACGCGTAACCGGCGCGCGCCCCCGCGCAACGTACTTCGTCTTCCTCGGCATCCCAGCCGGGGTCTGGGTCGACCGGCTGCGCCGCCGCCCCGTCCTCGTCGCAACCGACGTCGCGCGCGCCGCCTCGCTCCTCTCCGTGCCGCTCGCATACGCGCTCGACCTGCTGACGCTGCCCCAGCTCTATGCGGTCGCGCTGGTCAACGGCTCGCTGACGGTCTTCTTCACCCTCGCGTACCAGGCGTACCTCCCGTCGCTCGTAGAGCGCAGGCACCTCGTGGACGCGAACGCGCGGTTCGAGGCAACCGAGACGGTCGCGCGGCTCGCGGGGCCGGGCGCGGCAGGCGGCCTCGTCACGCTCGTGACCGCACCCGTCGCGATCCTCGCCGACGCGGTCAGCTTCCTTGCCTCCGGATTGCTCGTCCTCTCGATCCGCCGCCCCGAGGCCGGCACGCGGCCGGAGCTGCCGCTGAGTCGGCCCGACTTCCGAGACGAGATGCGCGAGGGCGCGATCTTCGCCTGGAGGGACGACTACGTCCGTTCGGTGCTCGCGACGACGGCGGTGCTCAACGTCGGCTTCAACACGGCGTGGGGATCCTGCTCGTGTTCGCGGTGCGGGGGCTCGACATCGCGGCGGGCGTAGTCGGGCTCGTGCTGTCGGTCGGAGAGGTCGGTGGGCTCGCCGCGGCGCTCTTGGCGACGCGGATCACGAAGCGAGCCGGACCAGGGCCGGTGATCGTCGCGTCGACCGCGCTCTTCGGTCCCGCCCTCCTCCTGATCGCGCTCGCTCCCGCCAGGGCGGGTCGTCGGCTTCAATCGGACGCTCGTCTGGGGCGTCTCGCCGATCGGCGCGCTCCTCGGCGGTGCCCTTGCCTCCGCCGCCGGACCCCGGACGGCGATAGTCGCGGGCAGCGTCGTCGCGTTCGCGGCGCTCGTCCCGGCGCTCCTCTCGCCGCTCGCCTCCCTTCCGAGCTGCCGGCGCCTCCGGTCGAGGCGGCCGCCTGATCAGTACTCGAAGACCCGGCTCGCCTTCGCGATCCCCCGGCTGATCAGGTACGCGGCGGTCGCCCACTTGAAGAATTCGAGCCACGCGCCGGAGCCGAGGTCGTCGGCCAGCCAGGTGACGAGCATCGCGACGAAGAGCGCGAGGACATAGACGACCAGCTCGGCGCTGCCCGGCATGAAGCCGAGCCCGACCGGCATCTGGTCGCGCGGGGGACGGCCGGGCTCGCGTGCGGGTGTGTCCATCAGGAGCTCCTTTCGGGGACGTGGACGAGCTCGAGCTTAATGCCGTCGGGGTCGTAGAAGAACACCGCGTAGTACCCGGGCAGGTAGCCGTACTCACGCGGCTCGCTCTCGATCTCGGCGCCCTGCGCGACGAGCCAGCGATGGCGCTCGTCGACGACGTCACGCGACTCGACCTCGAGCGCGAGGTGGTGGAGGCCCACGCGATAGCGGTCGTACTCGCCGGGCATCCGCGCCTGGCGGAGACCGATCGTCGATTCCCGCCCCCAGAGGTAGTGGATCGTCTCACCCTGCTCGCCCTCGACCTCGGCCACGTTCGGCCAGCCGAGCGGGCCGAAGAGTCCCGTGTAGAAGGGCAGGCTCCGCTCGATCGACGAGACGACGAGGTCGACGTGGTGGACGCCGCTCGAGCGCATCAGCGTCGGACCTCGAGCTCGTCGCCGCGCCCGTAGCGGACGGCGCGATTCACAGCCCGTGGGTCGAGGCCGCGCTCGATCAGCTCCTGCCGCCGTTCGCCCTCGCTCCACATCCGCAGGAACAGCCAAGCGAGCGCCGCGAGCGTCACGAGCGACCCCTCGATCATCATCACGCCGCCCGCGAGCCCCTGGTCGGCGAGCGGGGAGATGCCCCAGAGGCGCTCGGCGTTCGCGTACGGCTCGTAGAAGACCGAGCCGGCCCAGAGAAAGACGTTGCCGAGCGCGGTTTCGATCAGGCGAACGACGACGATGTAGCCGACCTTCGCTCCCGTCCCGAACCACATCGGCCCGGGCAGCACCTCCACGACCGGCGCCCACATCAGGGCACCGAACCCGAAGAAGCAGGCGTGCTGAAGCGCATGGACGCCGTCAGAGCGGAGCGCGGCGTCGTACATGACCGGCAGGTGCCAGAGGAGCAGGTTCGTGGCCCACAGCGGGAGCGCGACGAACGGGTGCGCGAGCACGCGGAGGGCCGCCACGGGGCGGAGCGCGAGCAGCGGCCGCAGGAGTGGGCCGGTGAGCCCCGCGACGACGGCCAATGCGGCCAGGTCGCCGATGAGCACGTGCTGGAGCATGTGCGCGCTGAAGAGACGTTCCTCGCCGAGCTCATGGATCGGGGAGACAACGGCGAAAAGCGCGATCGCGAGGCCGCCGCCGAAGCTCGCCATCCGCCAGCGCGGGACCGGTGTCCCCCGTCGGGCGAGCGTGCGCGCGCGAACGGCGTACATGGCGGCGGCGACCGCGAACGGCGCGAGCTGCAGGGGGTCGAACGTCCACTCGCCGAGCACGTCCACACGGGCGAGTGTAGAGCCGCAGGCTTCGCTAGCCTCGCCCGCGGTGGAGGTCTTCCACTACCACCTCGTCACCAGCCGTCCCCGGGCTGTCGAGGCGCGGTACCTGGGCAAACTCGGCTTCGACCTGATCGCGCGCTACGGGCGGATCGGCGAGGACACGACGACGTTCGAGCCGGGGACGTCCTGGGACGATCTCGACCGGCTCGGCTTCAAGCTTCGCCTGACCGAGCTCGAGCGCGGGGCGGTCAACATCGTCGTGCAACCGGGGCAGTGGCGCGTTCCGCGGGTCGACCACATCGGGCTCGCGCTCGACGACGACGAGCTCGACGAGGTGCTCGAGCGCGCCGCGGAGCGGGAGCTCAACGTCCAGGAGCACGGCGGACGGCGCACGTTCGTTGCGAGCGGCGCAGGCTACCGCCTCGAGCTGCACCCGCCGCGCGACTGGCTGGACGAGCTGCTCGCCGCGGCCGAGGAGCTGCAGCTCGCGGAGCTGCACCTGCGGGCGGAGGACACGAACGCGAAGGCGAGCGCGCTCGCCCGCCTCCTCGGCCTGGAGGCCGAGGACGGCTCGGTCCAGATCGGCGCCACTACGATCCGGTTCCTCCCGGGCGGCCCGCAGGGTCGGCCCGAGCTGCACGCGGAGCTGTTTTCGTAGCGGCGTCGACACGCCGCCTCGTCGGGCGCGCCTCGTAGACTCGCGGCATCAGCGGCGACGCGCTTACCTACGAAGCGGCCGGGGTCTCGATCGCGAAGGGCGAGACGG